>NZ_JBYISM010000048.1:0-38765 GCF_057708605.1 Nocardia sp. bgisy118
CTCGGCACACGGGCGAACTCGGCACACGGGCGAACTCGGCACACGGGCGAACTCGGCGCCGCCTCGCCGATCATCGGCTAGGCGGCGCCACGCGAAAATTCGCACCTTCCCGCCCGCGAAGGCGCAGCACTTCGGCGGTCCGCCCGCGACGATGTGAGAAGCGTTCTCCGACAGTCCTATTCGATGTTCGTTCACCGCGACGCGACGCGGAAACGTCGATAGAGTCACGAGCACCTCCCACACCGACGCCCGTGAAAGCCGAGTCGTGATGACCTTCTCTGTCGCCGAGCGTTTGATCCAGCCCGCCTCACTCCGCACCGTGCAGGTCGGCGCCCTACAAGTCACCTACCTACCCGACGGCCTGACCACCATGAACGCGCGAGCCTGGCTGCCCACCGCGCCCGACGGGTTCTGGAGCAGACACAGCGAATACCTCGACGCCGACTCCTTCGTCGCCGGCGTCGGCGGACTGCTGATCGAATACGGCGAGCGGGCCATGCTGATCGATGCCGGATTCGGCCCGCTGACGTTCCGTACCGGGGTCGGGATCTTGCGCGGCGGCGCGCTGCTCGACAACCTCGCCCGGGTCGGCCGCGAACCAGCGGAGATCGAGACCGTCGCCGTCACCCACCTGCACGCCGACCATTTCGGCTGGCTCTGGCAGGCGGCGCCCGGTGCGCGCCGGACACCGTTCGCGCACGCGCGGGTCCTGATCTCCGAAGTCGAGTGGCATCACCGCGACCTCGCCGCCGCCGACGGTACCACCGCCGAGATGCTCGACATGTTCGCCCACCAGGTCCGCACCGTCGCCGAGGGCGACGAGGTCTTTCCCGGCGTGCGGGTGCTGGCGCTGCCAGGGCACACCACCGGCCACACCGGGTTCGTCATCGGCACGGGCGAGCACCGGCTCGTCGCGTTCGGCGACGCGCTGCACTCGTCGCTGCAGATCGCTTACCCGGAGCTCTCGGCCGTGGCCGACCGCGACCCGGTGCGGTCGGCGGACGTGCGGCACGGTCTCGTCGAGGAACTCGCCGCGCCCGGCACCCTCGGCTACGGCTGCCATTTCGCGGACGTCCAGTTCGGCAGCGCCGTCCCGGCCACCGCCGGGCACATCTGGCAGCCGCACCGATTCGCTGCGGCGGATCGAGCCCGGTGACCATACGCTGGATGCGGTGAATCTCCTCGAGCGGTGGACCGCACACAAGCGACGGGATCCGGTCGGCGCCGAGATCGACGAGATCTTCGGGCCCTCGCGCAAGCACATCCACGAACGCAAAGAATGGGTAGCGGTCGCCAAGCTCGACGACCGGCAGGCGGGCGACGATCCGCTGGTCGACCTGGAATCCGGGGTGGTCAGGCTGCCCGCGCCCGCACGGGCCCGCTGACGTCCATAGCTTTGTGACATATCTCCCGGAGAAATTGTTCGGCTGTGCGGGCTGTCGTCAACAGGGAAGATTGCTTCGAACCGGAAATATCGCGGCGCCACGATCGCCGCCGGCCCCCCGGAAGGATCACCCGAATTCATGGAGCAGCGGCAACCCACCGCGGAGGTCTTCGAAAACGCCGTGGCGATGGCGGTCCGCGCACCGTCGGTGCACAACACCCAGCCGTGGCGGTGGCGAATATCCGAACGATCCGTCGACCTGTACGCCGACCCGCGCCGTAGGTTGCCGTCGACCGACCCGACCGGCCGCGCGCTGCTGCTCAGCTGTGGCGCCGCGCTGCACCACCTGCGCGTCGCGCTCGCGGTGCACGGCTGGAGCGCAGAGGTCGACTACCTGCCCGATCCGGCCGACCACGATCATCTGGCCCGCATCTCGGTGGACACGGACAGCCCGACCCGCGACGACATCGATCTCGGGGCCGCCATCGCGCACCGTCAATCCGATCGCAGGCACTACTGCGACCGTAGGGTCCCGTACGGCCGCTTGCGCCAGGTCGCGCAGCGCGCAGTGCCGTTCGGCGCGGTGGCGCGGGTGGTCCCGCCGCCGCTGCGCACGCCCCTCGGCCAGGTGACGCGCACGGCGGCCGGTCGGCACGCTCACGATCGCGCCTATCTCGCCGAGCTCGCCGCGTGGAGCGGCAGGCACGGCACCGCGGACGGCGTGCCCGCGGCCAACACCCCGCGACCGCGTCCCGATGACCACATCTCGCAGCGCGCCTTCCTCGAGCCGGAACTCGCCGATACCTCCTTCGAGACCGACGGCTCGGAATGGCTGGTGATCGGCACGGCCGACGACGATCGCCGCACCGAACTGCGGGCGGGTGAGGCCGCCAGCGCCCTGCTGCTCACCGCGACCAGCCTCGGCATGGCCAGCTGCCTGCAGACCGAACCGCTCGGCGTGGCCGAATTGCGCTCCGCCATCCGCGCCGACGTGCTGCACGACTGCGCCCATCCGCAGGCGATGATCCGGCTCGGCTTCATGCCGGCCAGTGTCGCTCCGCTGCCGTCCACCCCACGCCGCCCGGTCCACGAGGTGATCGAGACCGGGGTCCGCGCTTAGGTACACCTGGACCAATGCTGCCGGACGCCGGTCCCTCTTCGAGCCGCGCACGGCCGCAGCGGATGCGGAGGTACGCCTAAGCCGTTGCGGGCGCGAGGTTCTCGCCGCGCAATCGCTGCGAGATGACCTGGGTGATGCCGTCGCCGCGCATGCTCACGCCGTACAGCGCGTCGGCGATCTCCATGGTCGGCTTCTGGTGCGTGATGACGATCAGCTGGCTCTTCTCGCGCAGCTGCTCGAACAGCCCGATCAGCCTGCGCAGGTTGGTGTCGTCCAGCGCGGCCTCCACCTCGTCCATGACGTAGAAGGGCGAGGGGCGGGCGCGGAAGATGGCGACCAGCAGGGCGACCGCGGTCAGCGATTTCTCGCCGCCGGACAGCAGCGACAGGCGCTTGACCTTCTTGCCCGGCGGGCGAGCCTCCACCTCGATACCGGTGGTGAGCATGTCGGACGGATCGGTGAGCAGCAACCTGCCCTCGCCGCCGGGGAACAGCTTGGCGAACACCTCGACGAACTCGCGCTCGACGTCGGCGTATGCCTCGGTGAAGACCTGCAGGATGCGCGCGTCCACCTCGGCGACCACGTCGAGCAGGTCCTTGCGCGCGCTCTTGACGTCCTCGAGCTGCGTGGACAGGAAGTTGTACCGCTCTTCCAGCGCCGCGAACTCCTCCAGCGCCAGCGGGTTCACCTTGCCGAGGGTGGTCAGGTCCTTCTCGGCGCGTTTGGCGCGGCGTTCCTGACCGGCCCGGTCGTAGGGCATCGGCTGCGGCGCGCTGACCTGTTCGCCGCGCTCCTTGGCCTGCTCGTACTCCGCCCATTCCAGCGGCGAGGGCGGCAGCGGCACGTCGGGACCGTACTCCGCGATCAGGTCGTTCAGCGCGATGCCGAACTGTTCTCCGATGGTCGCCTCGAGCTGCTCGATCCGCAGTGCGGCCTGCGCCTTGGCCACCTCGTCCCGATGCACCGCGTCGGTGAGCTGGGCCAGCTGGGTGCTCAACGCGCGCGCCCGCTCCTTGACATGGTCCACCTGCGCCGCGCATTCGGTGCGGCGGCGCACCAGGTCGTCGCGGCGGGCGCTCGCCTCGGCCACCACCCGCTCCAGCTCGCCCGCCACCCGCGCGCCCGACTCGGCGACGGCGGCGGCCACCGCCGCGGCTTGCCGTCGCGCGGCCTGCGCGCGTTCGGCGCGGGCCCGCGCCTCGCGTTCGGCGCGGGCCGCGCGGCGCAGCGAATCCGCTTTGCCGCGAACCGATTCCGCGCGTTCCTCGGCCGTGCGCACGGCGAGCCTGGCCTCCACCTCCATGGAGCGGGCCTCGGCCAAGGCGGCGGCCGCCTCCTCGCGGTCACGGCCGGCGGTCTCGGTGCCCGCCGCGCCGAGGCCGTCGGCGTCGATCTCGGATTGTTCGAGTTCCGCGTGCCGCAGCCGGTCCTCGAGCTCGGCCAGCGCGGCGAGCGCCTCCTCGCGCCCGGATTCCGCCTCGGTGCGCTGAGCGGCGAGCCGGTCGCTGTCGGCCTGTGCCGCGCGGGCCGCCTGGCCGAGCCTGCCGAGCCGGTCGTAGCTGGCCATCAGCGCCTGATCGGATTCGTGCAGCGAGAGCAGCGCGTGGTCCACCGCCTCCTTGCGGTCGGCCTGTTCGGCCAGCGCGCCGGAGAGCGCCGCCTCCAGCTGCTCCGCGCGCCGCTGCGCCGCGACCAGCTGAGATTCGGCCGCGTCGATATCGGCCTGGATCTCCAATTGGCTGGGGGCGCGGTCGGATCCGCCGAGCAGCCAGCCGGTGCCGGTGAGATCGCCGTCGCGGGTGACCACCCGCAGCTCGGGGCGGGCCGCGACGAGTTCGGTCGCGGCCGTGAGGTCGTCGACCACCGCGATACCCGCGGTGAGCGCGCCGATGGCCGCCCGCACCGACTCCGGGCATTCCACCACGTCGGCCAGCCACCGGGCCGAACCCGGCAGCGGATCGCCGGTCGAGCGCGCGGATTCCGCGGCGCCGAAAACGAATGCGGCGCGGCCGCCGTCGGCCGCTTTGAGCGCGCGCACCGCCGCGTGCGCGGCATCCTCGGTGTCGGCGGCCACCGCGTCGGCGAGCGGGCCGAGCGCCGCCGCGACGGCGGCCTCGAACCCGGTGTGCACCCGCAGCAGCCCCGACAGCGGGCCGAGCAGTCCGTCCGCGCGGTTCTCCACCAGCCAGGCGGCGCCGTCGCGGCGGGCCAGGCCCATGCCGAGCGCCTCGATACGCGCGGACAGCGAGGCCACCCGCTTGCCCGCGTCGCGATCCTGTTCGCGCAGCTCGGTGACCCGCTGGTCGGCCAGCTCCAGCGCCTGCACGGCGTGCTCGTGCTGGGCGTCGAGCCCTTCCTCCCCCGCGTCGAGTTCGCCGAGTTCGTCCTGCACGCTGTCGAATTCGGCCTGCGCGGCCTCGCCGCGGTGCCTGGCCTCGGCGATCGCCACCGAAAGCCGGGCGATCTCCGCGTCCACCGACTGCGCCCTGGTCCGCAGCGTGTCGACCTGGCCGGAGAGCCTGGCCAGACCCTCGCGCCGGTCGGCGATCGCACGGACGGCGGCCAGGTGCGCCTGTTCGGCGGCCTTCGCGGCGTGCTCCCGTTCGGCCAGCTGATCCCTGGCCGCCTCCAAGGTCTCCACCGCGATCTCGACCGCCTCGCGCAGCTCGGCCTCCTCGGCCTCGACGCGATCGGCCTCGGCCTCGAGCTGATCGGGGTCGCGGCCGGTGCCGACCGGCGTCTCGGTGTCGAGATGGCGGGCCCGGTCGCTCGCGATGCGGATGGTCGCGTTCACCCGCTCGGCCAGCGCCGAGAGCTGGAACCAGATCTGGGCCGCGGCCTCCGCGCTCGGAGTGAGCTTGGACAGCTGGAATTCCTGCTGCGCCAGCGCGGCGTTCGCGGCGTCCAGCTCGGTCTGCACGGTGATCTGCTGTTCGCGGGCGTAGGCCTCTTTGCTCTGCTGGCTCTCCAGCTCGCCGCGGCGGGTCACCAGGTCGTCGGCCGCCAGCCGCAGGCGTGCGTCGCGCAGGTCGGCCTGCACGGTCGCCGCGCGCCTGGCCACCTCGGCCTGCCTGCCCAGCGGTTTGAGCTGGCGGCGCAGTTCGGTGGTGAGGTCGGTCAGGCGCGCCAGGTTGGCCTGCATCGCGTCCAGCTTGCGGACCGCCTTCTCCTTGCGCTTGCGGTGTTTCAGCACGCCCGCCGCCTCTTCGACGAAGGCGCGGCGGTCCTCGGGGCGCGATTCCAGGATCGCGGAGAGCTGGCCCTGTCCGACGATGACGTGCATCTCCCGGCCGATGCCGGAGTCGCTGAGCAGTTCCTGCACGTCCATCAGACGGCAGGAACTGCCGTTGATCTCGTATTCGCCCGCGCCGTCACGGAACATGCGCCGGGTGATCGAGACCTCGGCGTAGTCGATGGGCAGCGCGCCGTCGGAGTTGTCGATCGTCAGGGTGACCTCGGCGCGGCCGAGCGGAGCCCGTCCCGTCGTGCCCGCGAAGATGACGTCCTGCATCTTGCCGCCACGCAGCGCCTTCGCACCTTGCTCGCCCATCACCCAGGTGAGCGCGTCGACGACGTTGGACTTGCCGGAACCGTTCGGGCCGACCACACAGGTGATACCGGGTTCGAAGCGCAGCGTCGTCGCGGACGCGAAGGACTTGAAGCCCTTCAACGTCAAACTCTTCAGGTGCAAATTCGACGACCTTTCCGTGCGCGGTGGTCGGACGCGTCCCCGCGGGGCGACCAGCCATGGTATCCGCCGGTCGCGGCTGGGTTCG
Source organism: Nocardia sp. bgisy118 (assembly GCF_057708605.1). NCBI lineage: Bacteria > Bacillati > Actinomycetota > Actinomycetes > Mycobacteriales > Nocardiaceae > Nocardia > Nocardia sp. bgisy118. The sequence continues at coordinate 6,281 of NZ_JBYISM010000048.1, forward strand.
TCGGCGGGCGGCGCACCGCGTCGCGGGTGGGCTTCGAGGCGACCGGTGCGATCCAGGTTAACGAGTCGGCAGGCGATGTTTCGCATTTCGATGTGCTCGAGGTTTGCCACAGGCGCGTTCCGGCACCATCGCACCTGGTCGCCTCCGGGCCGGTCGCACCCGGATCGGCCACATCGCGCCGCATCACAAGGGGCGCCAGGCCGCTTGGGCGGATCTGGACCCGAGCCTAGCTGCCGAGAGCTGGTAATCGACCGGCATCCGCCGGGCTAGCGACCGCCTGTCGTCCCTGGCGCTTACGGTCTCCCACCGGAGGGCTCCTGCGCTTACGATCCTGTCTGATTCGGCAGCGGCAAGTCTTGTTCGGGAGCTATCAGCGGATGCGCGCACCTTCGGTCGACACCGGCACGGCTCTCCGGCTTGCCCGGATCGGCGCGCTCGTCGTCGGCTGTCTGCTGTTCCTGCACGCGTGCGAACGCACCAGGCGGGTCATCCCGGCCGACGTCTGGATCGAGCTGGCGATCGCCGCCGCGCTGGGCGTCGCCGCCATGGTCGTGGCCTGGTTCGAGATCGTCCGCGCCGAAGAACTGGAAGACGAAGAGGATCTCGAACCCGCCGCCGACGAGGCCCGCCGGGCGGAGCCGCCGAACGAGTGCCGCATCGAGTCCGGCGGGCGCACGGTGCGCGCTCGCATCGCCAAGTCGGGCAACCTCGTGCTGCACGGCCACGACCACGACGGGCGGCACCCCGGCCACGAATGGTCCTGGACCTTCCGGCCCGAAACGTTCTCCGCCATCCGCGCGGCGCTGGGCGGCGACAGCGAGAGCGATCTGATCGAACTCCTCGAAGACGTCGTTCTCGAGGCGGGGCCGGAGATCAGGGACGACCCCGGCGCCTGGCTGCGCGCGCACGGCATCGCCGCCGCCTATCGCGAGAAGGGGGATCACCCGAGCCGCGTCACCACCAAACTGCCGATCTTCCGTGTCGGCATGCGGCGCGTGCCCGAGGCCGACCGTTCCGCGGCGCTCCCCCGCGCCCGAGTTACCCGTGCGACGGACGAGGCGGCGCCGGAGCGGGCACGACCCGCAACGGCCCGCGAGACGGTCGCCCCGCGGGCCGACGGGAGCGCCGTCGCGTCCCGTCGCGCGGCATCGGCCCCCGCCTCCCGACGGTCAGCGCAGGTCACCGAATCTCGGCGGTCCGCCCCGGTCACCGAATCCCGTCAGTCCGCGCAAGTCACCGAATCCCGGCGGTCCGCCCCGGTCACCGAATCCCGTCAGTCGACGCAAGTCACCGAATCCCGGCGGTCCGCCCCGGTCACCGAATCCCGTCAGTCGACGCAAGTCACCGAATCCCGGCAGTCCGCGCAAGTCACCGAATCCCGGCGGTCCGCCCAGGTCACCGAATCACGGCGGTCCACCCAGGTCACCGAATCACGGCAGTCCGCGAAGGACACTGAATCCCGCCGCGCCACACCGGAAGCCGAACCTGCGGACCACCGCCCCGCGCTGCCCCGGCGCAGCCGCACCACAGACGCTCCGGAGCGGTCGGCAACCCGGCGCACGCGCTCCGCCCACGAACCTCCGCGCCCAGCCGAGGAACCGGCAGCCGAAAGGCGGGCACCCGAACGCGCCGCTCGCCGGTCGCGCCCGCTGGACGCGCCGCCCTCCGTACCCGTCGACCCGATCGCACCGGAACGGAACGGTCGTCCATCCGCCGCGGACCTACCGTCGCGCGATCGCGGCGCGGCGCCGCAGAGCCGTCATACGGCGGCCGCTTCGACCCCGTCCGCCGCACCGCCGAAGCGCATGCCCGCGGCGGCAGTCGCTTACGAGGCGGCCTCCGACCGAAGCGTCCCCCCGCGGCGTAGACCCGCCGCGGCGGCCGCTTACGAGGCGACCTCCGAAGACCGACACACCTCGGAACCACCCGAGCGCAGCTATCCACCGCCGACGTCCGAGCGCCGCGCGCACCGCTACCGGTAAGCAGCGCTTCACCCGGGCAGTTCAGCTCTCTCCGCGCACTTGCCCGCGATCGGTTCGGACGGAAGCCGACTACCCCGCCCGCTTGCCGCCGCGTCCCGATTCCCAGCCGGTGAGCATGCGGAAGGCCAGGACCGCGCCCCACGGGCCGATGACCCAGACCGGCCACGGGTAGGTGAATTCGCCGACGCCGATCGAGATGGCGGCCCAGATGACGAGCACCAGGATGCTGACGCCGAGCCAGCTGCTGCCCTCGATGCGCTGCCACACGGGGATGCGCGGGCGTGGCTTCGGTTGCGCGGCGGCCTCTTTCGACAGCTTCGGCAGGTCGGAGAGCACCAATTGCAGGTCGTCGCGGGTGGCGGTGCCGTAGACGCGCGCGACCCGCTGGTCGTATTCGGCCAAGTCGATGCGGCCGTCGGCCATGTGCCTGCCGAGCAGCCGCACGATCTGGTCGCGTTCGGCGTCGGAGGCGCGGGTACCGGTCGAGATGTCCATGCCAGTTCCTATCGACGATTCCACCCTCCACAGTGGAATATTCGATAATCGTGCACCCTCCAATGTGGAGTGTCAACCCCGCACGGCGCGTCGCCTACCTGTCGGGTACGCGCGGGCTCCGGCCCGACTTCACCCGACAGCGCCCCCGCGCGCCGCGCGGCACGGCAAGATGGTTCGGGTGCCGACGGCGGCATGCGAGCTTCGAGGAGGATTTCGTGTCCGAAACCGTGCGCGGCGTCATCGCCCGAGCCATCGGCGCTCCGGTCGAACTGGTCGACATCGTCATCCCCGATCCCGGTCCGCACGATGTCGTCGTGCGGGTGCAGGCCTGCGGCGTCTGCCACACCGATCTGCACTATCGCGAGGGCGGCATCAACGACGAGTTCCCGTTCCTGCTCGGCCACGAGGCCGCGGGCGTGGTGGAGACGGTCGGCGCCGCGGTCACGCACGTGGCTCCGGGCGATTTCGTGGTGCTGAACTGGCGCGCCATCTGCGGCGAATGCCGCGCCTGCAAGCGCGGGCGCCCCTGGTACTGCTTCGCGAGCGACAACGCGAGCAAGAAGATGACCCTCACCGACGGCACCGAGCTCAGCCCGGCGCTCGGCATCGGCGCCTTCGCCGACAAAACGCTGGTGCACGAAAGACAGTGCACCAAGGTCGATCCCGAGGCGGATCCAGCCGTCGCGGGCCTGCTCGGCTGCGGCGTGATGGCGGGCATCGGCGCCGCGTTGAACACCGGCAACGTCTCGCGCGGCGACACCGTCGCGGTGATCGGCTGCGGCGGGGTCGGCGACGCCGCCATCGCAGGCGCCCGGCTGGCCGGGGCTCGCACCATCGTCGCGATCGATCGCGACCCACGGAAACTGGCCTGGGCCACCGAGTTCGGGGCCACTCACACCGTCGACGCGAGCGCGGAGGACGTGGTCGCTCGCATCCAGGAGCTCACCGACGGCTTCGGCGCCGACGTGGTGATCGACGCGGTCGGCCGTCCGGAGACCTGGAAGCAGGCCTTCTACGGCCGCGATCTGGCGGGCACCGTGGTGCTGGTCGGCGTCCCCACGCCCGACATGACGATCGAGATGCCGCTGATCGACCTGTTCTCCCGCGGCGGCGCGCTGAAATCCTCCTGGTATGGCGACTGCCTGCCGGAGCGCGACTTCCCGATGCTCGTCGACCTGCACCGGCAGGGCAGGCTGCCGCTGGACCGCTTCGTCACCGAGCGGATCGCGCTCGACGAGGTGGAGCGGGCCTTCACCGCCATGCACGCGGGCGAGGTGCTGCGCTCGGTGGTGGTCTGGTGAGCGCGCGCATCGACCGGGTGGTCACCTCGGGGACCTTCTCCCTCGACGGCGGGACATGGGCGGTCGACAACAACGTCTGGCTCGTCGGCGACGACCGCGAGGTGCTGGTGGTGGACGCGGCGCACGACGCCGACGCCATCGCGGACGCGGTCGGCGGGCGGCACGTCGTCGCGGTGCTGTGCACGCACGGCCACAACGACCACGTCACCGTCGCGCCGGAACTCGGCGATCGATTCGACGCGCCCGTCCTGCTGCATCCCGCGGACGATCCGCTGTGGCGGATGACCCATCCGGACGCGGGCTATCGCTCGCTCGCCGACACCACCCGTATCTCGGTGGCGGGCACCGAGATCGAGATCCTGCACACGCCGGGACACTCGCCCGGCTCGGTCTGCCTGTACCTGCCGGACCTGCACGCGCTGTGCACCGGCGACACGCTCTTCGCAGGCGGCCCCGGCGCGACCGGCCGCTCCTATTCCGACTTCGACACCATCATCGATTCCATTCGGGACCGGCTGCTCACGCTGCCCGAGGAGACGACGGTGCACACCGGGCACGGCGAGGGCACCACCATCGGCGCCGAGAAGCCCGCGCTGGCGGACTGGATCGCCCGCGGCCACTGAGCGCGGCGCGGGCTCCGGGAACGAACCGCGCCGCCCGCCGGTCAGAGAATGGCGACGGCCACGACGAGGCCGAGCGCGAAGTGGGCGGCCGCGACCACGAGCACCTCGGTGGTGAAGGTCTCCGAGTGCAGCGCGGCGCCGATATCGATGCCGAGGACGCGTTCGACCACCCGCACCGAAACGACCTGGGCGACAATGCCGACCAGACCGAACACCAGCGAGGCGATCAGCCCTTCGGCCAGCTTGCCGCCGGACGAGTAGATGGCGAGCACGACGATGAACGCCATGCTGAGCATGCCTGCCGCCGTGACGATGATCGCGTTGGGCTTGCCCTCGGCCACCAGCCCGCGCAGGGCGCCCGGTGTGGTCAGGTCGATGGCGTAGAAGCCGACGAGCATGAGCACGAGGCCGACCAGGGCGTAGAGGACGATCGCCCCTACGCCTTCGCCGAGCGCGCTCCAGTACCCCGATTCGAGGGCGACTGCGGTCATCGTGGTCCTTCCGGAAAGGTTCGGTGCTGGTGTGGTGGTCGGTGGTGCTCGCGCACCGGTCTATTCGGTGGGTATGCGGTGCGGAACGAACGCCGCGCCGTCGTCGGTGATCAGTCCCGCGGTCTCCCTGATGCCGAGTCCCGCGGCGGTGTCGCCGACGATCCAGGCGCCGAGCACGGGCCGCATCTCGTCGAATTCCGGGAGCGGGTCGAGCAATTGGTACACGAAACCCTCTGCGCCGTAGACGCCGCCGGTGGCGGTCTCCAAGCCCGCGCCCACGATGGTCATGTTGGCGCCCTCGCGGCCGAGCTTGGGTTTGCGGATGTACTCGGTGAGCTCGTTGGGCTGATCGAGATAAGCGGGCAGCAGGTTCGGGTGCCCGGGATACATCTCCCACAGAATCGCGAGGATCGCCTTGTTGCTGAGCAGCGTCTTCCACAGCGGCTCGATCCACATGGTCTGCGGCAGGCTCTGCACCACGCGCTTGCCGAAATCGTCGTCGAGCACCCACTCCCACGGGTAGAGCTTGAAGATCGACTCGATCGGCGCATCGGCCAGATCGACGAAACGCTCCAGCTCCGTGTCGAATCCGATTTCCTCGATGGGCAGCGCGATGGTGTCGAAGCCCGCCTCCGCGGCGGTCTCCTGCATGTAGGCCGTCGTGACGTTGTCCTCGCCGGTGGCGTCGGCCGAGGACCAGGTGAAATGCAGCTGCGGCGAGGGCAACGTGTCGCGCAGCACGCCCCAGCGCTCGACCAGCTTCTCGTGCAAGGAGTTCCACTGGTCGTCGTCGGGGTACAGCGCGGTCAGCCAGTGCCACTGCACGATCGCCGCCTCCAGCAGCGAGGTCGGCGTATCGGCGTTGTACTCCAGCAGTTTCGCCGGGCGGCGCGCGTCGTAGCGCAGGTCGAAGCGGCCGTACACGTGCGGGTCGCCGCGCCGCCAGGATTCGGCGATCGGCGCCCAACTCCATTCCGGCAGACCGAAATCCCGGAACCGCTCGGTGAGCACGACGTGTTCGACGGCGTTCAGGCACATCGAGTGCAGCAGTTCGACATCGGCCTCGAGCGCGAGGATCTCCGGCATGTCGAACTCGTAGTGCACCGACTCGTCCCAGTACGGGCGCGGCAGACCGCTCGCGTCACGGCCCGGTGCGCCGTAGACCAGGCCCTGCCCCTCGATGATTCGCTGCCAATCCTGGCGCGGTGTGCCGCGGACGCGACGCATCAGGAACCACCGCCGCCGGTGCTCTTGCTACCGAGCCCGCCGCGCTGGATGGTGGTGCCGGACTTGGTGGTGATCTGGGCGCCCTTGGGTTTCAGGGTGGAGCCGCCGACGGGCGGCTTGCCGACGGTGTTGCTGCCGCCGTAGTAGTAGCGGTACTGCGGACCGCCGCCGTAGATGATGATCGGGCCCGCGTGGCTGTGCGAGCCGCCGCTGTCGTCGACGAAACCCGCCTGGCCCGGCCCGCAGTACTTGTCCTCGACGACGAGCTCCTGGCCGTTCTCGGTCTGCACGCAGTAGGCGGTGACCTCGTCCGGCGCGGTGAGCGCCCGGTACGCCAGATATCCGCCGCCGACGAGTCCCGCGACGCCCACGATGGCGATGCCGCCGATCAGCACCCGGTTGCGGGTGCGTTTCTTGGCGTCGGCCGCCGCCTGCGCCGCGCGCTGCGCGTCGGCGGCGCGCTTGCGAGCCTTGTCCCTGGCTCGCGCCTCGGCCACGGTCGGCGGGCGCGGCTGGGTGACGCCAGGCTCCTGTCGCTGGATGCTGCCCGGCCGCGGACCGAGGGGCGGCGGTGGTTCCTGCGGGCTCGGTAGGTCCGGCGGCTCGGGCACGTTCAGCTGGGGGGTGGTCCACTCCGGTTCCTTGGCGGGCTCGTCGGGACGCTGTTGGTCCCCGTCGCCCGAATTCCGCGTGCTCACCGATCCCTCCCCATGCCCTTCGGACCCACCACTAGCGCTCCTCGAATCCGGTCGAATCTCCCCGCGGGGGCTCCCAGCTTTCCACAACCAAGGTCACCCGACCAGGAGTATCGCCCGATCGCAGCAGTTCCAGCAACCGCTCGCACGCCGCGCGGCTGCCCTCCGCGATCACGTGCACCCGGCCGTCGCTGGTGTTGCGCGCGGATCCGACCAGACCGAGCTCCAGCGCCCGCGCCCGCGTCCACCAGCGGAAACCGACGCCCTGCACCGTGCCGTGCACCCAGGCGCCGAGCCGGACCCGGTCGGTGGATGCGGCCGCGCCGTGCGGAGTTTCAGTCATCCGATCAGAATGCCGTACCCGCCGCCGCGCGCGGCGCAGGGGGCAGGACGTGGCGAACGCCCGGCGGCGCATCGTCGCGGCCGGGCGTCCGGGATGTCGTCAGAGCTTGTCCGCGCTGCCACCACAGCGAGCGGACTTCGTCCTCAGGAGTCGACGTCGAAGGAGAGGGTGACCTTGCTGCCCGCCTTCAGCGTGCGGCCGACGGTGCACACCTTGTCGATGGCGCGCTGCACGGTGACCAGCAGCCGCTCGCGCGCCTGCTCGTCCAGTTCGCTCAGGTCGAGCTCGAACACCTCGTCGAGCTGCGGGTAGACCTCGTTCTCCCGGTCGGCGTCGCCGGAGACGCGGATGGTCGCGTCGAAGTTGTCGCCCAGTTTGCGCGAGAGCGGGAAGTCCGCGCTCAGCCCGGAGCAGGCGGCCAGCGCGATCTTCAGCAGCTCGCCGGGGGTGAACACACCGGGCACGCCCTGCGATCCGATCAGCACCTCGGCGCCGCGGGAGCTGCGGCCGGTGTAGGCACGGGTGCCGGTGCGCTCGACCCAGAGGGTGGTCGGCTCCGCGGTGGTCGATGCCGTAGTGGCGGTCGCAGGGGCAACGGTTGGTTCAGCCATGGGTTCGATCCTGCCATCTTCGTCGGGAACGGCTCACGCCTGCCAACATCGCTCGGGCGGACACCATTCCTGGCTGCGACCCCGGCCACACTCCCGGCCGTCGCTGCCGGACGCGGTCAGACCTGGAAGCGGTACCCCATGCCCGCCTCGGTCAGCAGGTGCCGCGGACGTGCGGGATCGTCCTCCAGCTTGCGCCGCAATTGCGCGAGATAGACCCGCAGATAATGGGTTTCGGTCGCGTAGGACGGACCCCAGACCTCGCGCAGCAATTCCTTGCGGCCGACGAGCTTGCCCTTGTTGCGGACCAGCATCTCGAGCATCCCCCACTCGGTCGGGGTGAGATGGACGGGCTCGCCGTTCTTGGTGACCTTCTTGGCGGTCAGGTCGACGGTGAACGAATCGGTCACCACCACCGGATCGGACGTCTCGCCGTCGGTCGCCCCGCGGCGCACGGCCGCGCGCAGCCGGGCCAGCAGCTCGTCCATGCCGAACGGCTTGGTCACGTAGTCGTCGGCGCCCGCGTCGAGCGCCTCCACCTTGTCGGTGGAGTCGGTGCGCGCCGAGAGCACGATCACCGGCGCGCTGGTCCAGCCGCGCAGTCCGCCCAGCACCTCGATGCCGTCCATATCCGGCAGGCCGAGATCGAGGATCACCACGTCGGGATGTTTGTCCGCGGCCGCGCGCAGCGCCGCCGCTCCGGTTCCCGCGGTGATCACCTCGTATCCGCGCACCGACAGGTTGATCCGCAGCGCGCGCACGATCTGCGGTTCGTCGTCGACCACGAGCACCCTGATCGACGGAGCCTGCGCGGCTCCGGCTTCCGGCCTGTCCTCGTTCACCACGAATTCCCTTGCAGCCCCGTCGGATTCGACACCTTCCACCACCCTCGTCATCCGTGCGCGCCCCCGGTCCGCGCCGCGTCCTCGCCGTCCCTGCTATTTCTGCCATCCTCCCCCGCACCGACGCGCTCCCCCGAAGCCGCGCCGGACGACACACGCCCGATCCCGGCGTCGGAGGCGCGCCGCGCGCTCGCCCCGGTCCCTCCGCTCGTCGCGGGCACGACGCCCGAGCCCGCCTCGGGCGCGATGCCCCCGTCCACCGCGGGCGTAGTGTCGCGGCCCGCCGACGCCCGGTCGCGACTCTGCTCCGACGCTTCGCCGGACCCGTCCCCGTCGCCCGCCGCACCGCCCTGGTCGCCGACGTCCGACGCTTCGAGAGCTGCACTCCCCACGGCGACGGCCGACTCCGCGGCGGGCAGGTCGACCAGCATCGTCAGTCCGCCGCCCGGTGTGGGTTCAGCGTGCACGACGCCGCCCATCGCCTCGACGAAGCCGCGCACCACCGAGAGACCGAGCCCGACGCCGGTGGTGTTGTCCCGGTCGCCCAGCCGCTGGAACGGCTCGAAGAGCTGTTCCTCCGCGCCGGGCGGCACGCCGGGTCCGCGGTCGACCACCGCGATCGCGACGTGGTCGCCATCGTGTTCGGCGGTGACCCGGACGTGGGTGTCGGGCGGTGAGTGGCGAATCGCGTTGTCGATCAAATTGGCCAGCACGCGCTCCAGCAGCCCCGCGTCGGCCAGCACCGACACCTCGTCGACGGATACCTCCACCCGATTCAACGCTGCGCGGCGCAGGCCGCGCGCGCCCATCCCGACGCTCACCAAGGCGCGGTGCGCCACCTCGTCCATGTACACCTGTCGCAGCTGCGGGCTCACCACGCCGACGGCCAGTCGCGAGGAATCGAGGAGGTTGCCCACCAGCGCGGTCAGCTGGTCCACCGATTCCTCGATGGTCTCCAGCAATTCGGTGGTGTCCTCCGGCGAGAACTCGATGTCGTCGCTGCGCAGGCTGGACACCGCGGCCTTGGCGCCCGCCAGCGGCGTCCGCAGATCGTGGCTCACCGCCGAGAGCAGCGCGCGGCGCAAGCGGTCGGCCTCGAGCAGCGCCGCCGCGGCGCTCGCCTCCTCGGCCAGCCTGGCCTGGCGCACCAGACCCGCCGCCTGGTTGGCCACCGCGGTGAGCACCGGCAGGTCGGCGGCGTCGAGCGGGTGCCCGGCCAGCAACAGCAGGCTGGTGCCGTCCCCCGCCTCGATGACGGTGTCGGCGGCGCCCGGCCGCTCCGGCGGCTCCATACCGACCCGCGCGACGACGGTTCCCGCGCACACCATGCTCACCGCCCGCAGCCCGAACGTCTCACGCACCTGCTCGAGCAGATTCGGCAGATCGGCCCCGTGCAATACCGCACCGGCGAACATGGTCAACAGCTCGGCCTCCCGAGACGCCTTGCGCGACTGTCGCGTTCGCTTGGCGGCGACGTCCACCAACGCGGCCACCGCGAGCGCGACGAACAGCATCACCACCACGGTGACGAAGTTGTCCGGTTCGGCGATGGTCAGGCTGTAGCGCGGATCGGTGAAGAACCAGTTCAGCAGCAATCCCGACAGCAGCGCCGAGAACGCGGCGGGCAGCACGCCGCCGAGCAGCGCGACCGCGACGACCCCGATGAAGAACACGGCGCTCAGCCCGCCCAACTGGAGGTAGCCGTCCAGCGCCACGGCGCTGAGCACGCACACGAGAATCGGGACCAGGATCGCGGCGGGCCAGGCGAGCGCCGGTTGGCGCGGCACCAGAGCACGCCAGCGCAGACCGCGGTGGGCCTCCTCGTGGGTGACCATGTGCACGTCGATCTTCCCCGAGCGCTGCACGACGGCCGAGCCGATGCCCTCGTCGAAGATGCGCGCCCACCGGGAACGGCGTGAGGTGCCGAGCACCAGCTGGGTCGCATTCACCTCGCGGGCGAATTCCAGCAGCGTGCCAGGCACGTCGTCACCGGTGACGGTGTGCAGCGAGGCGTCCAGGCTGCCTGCGAGTTCGCGCAGCCGAGCCAGCCGCTCGGTCGACACGCCCGCCAGCCCATCCCCGCGCACCACGTGCACGACGACGAGATCGGCGCTGGACTTCGTCGCGATCCGGCTCGCCCGGCGCACGATCGTCTCCGACTCCGGGCCGCCGGTCACCGCGACCACCACGCGCTCGCGCGCCTCCCACAGCTCGGTGATGTGGTGGTCGGCGCGGTATTTCGCCAGTGCGGCGTCGACCTGGTCGGCCAGCCACAGCAGCGCGAGTTCGCGCAGCGCGGTCAGATTGCCCGGACGGAAGTAGTTGCGCAGCGCGGCGTCCACCTTGTCGGCCGCGTAGACGTTGCCGTGGGAAAGCCTGCGCCGCAATGCCTCCGGTGTGATGTCCACCAGTTCGACCTGTTCGGCGTCGCGGACCACGGCGTCCGGCACCGTCTCGCGCTGCGTGATCCCGGTGATCCGCTCGACGACGTCGTTGAGGCTCTCGAGATGCTGGACGTTGACCGTCGAGATGACGTCGATGCCCGCGTCGAGCAACTCCTCGACGTCCTGCCATCGCTTCTGATTGGCGCTGCCCGGCGTGTTGGTGTGCGCGAGTTCGTCCACCAGCACGACCGCGGGCGCGCGCCGCAGCACCGCGTCCACATCCAGTTCCGGGAACCGCGCGCCGCGGTACTCGATGATCTTCGGCGGAATCCGCTCGATACCCGCCAGCAACTTCTCGGTCTTGGCCCGGCCGTACGTCTCCACCACCGCCGCCACCACGTCGCGACCACGCTCCAGCCGCCGGTGGGCCTCGCCCAACATGGCGTAGGTCTTGCCGACACCGGGCGCCGCACCGAGGTAGATCCGTAGTTGACCGCGCTTCACACGTCCATCATCGCGCTTTCCAGCATCCACGCCGCGAATCCCTCTGATCAGGCGGCGTGCTGCACCGGCCTTCACGCATCGAAGCCCGGCGCGGCGTCTCCCGGCCGAGCACTCGGCGACGCGACGGTCACCGGCCGCGACTCCGTTGCGCGCAGCGAGAACACGCGAATGACCAGCGCGCAGCACACGAATCCGAGCAGCACCGCGACGGTGACGGGGGACATATCGAACCTTTCCACACGGTGAGCAAGGCGTCGGTCGCGCGGATACACCGCCCGACCGGCCCCACCAGGAATACCGCCGCCACGGACGCCAGTGGCGGATCTTTACGGTCTATTGACGGTCCCGCCCCGGTCCTTGACGTCATCCTTGTGCGCACCCTGCGCGGGAGACACGACACCGGTCCGGCTCGTGCCCGAGACCGGTGTCCCGCCCGCCCGACCCGTTAACGGACCGTCAATGGCGCGCCAAGAGGCGCTAAGAACTCGTCAGGGAAGCGGCCACGCCCCCGAATGGGCGCTTGACTCGCTGTGCGCTCCGCATCCGGGAGCCGCAAGGAGGTCGAAAAGTCATGTCTGTCGTGGTGTTCACGGCGCTCACGGTCGCGGTGTTCGCACTGCTGGGTCTGGTGCAACGAGGGGTGGAGAAGCTGTGACCGCGAACCTGATCGGTCTCGCGCTCGCCGTTTCCGTGGCCGTCTACATGGTCGCGGCCCTGCTCTTCCCCGAGAGGTTCTAGGTGAACACGACAACCGCGGGGATCGTCTTCGTGGCGTCCCTGGTTCTCGCGCTGGCCCTGGTGCACATCCCGCTCGGCGACTACATGTACCGCGTCTACAGCAGCGCCGAGCACTCCCGCGCGGAGCGGCTCGTCTACCGCGCCATCGGCGCACAACCGGAGGTCGAGCAGACGTGGGCCGTCTACGCCCGCAGTGTGCTCGCGTTCTCGGCGGTCAGCATCCTGTTCCTGTTCTTCTTCCAGTTGATCCAGGGCAGACTGCCGCTGCACCTGAACGATCCCGCCACCGAGATGACCCCGGCGCTGGCCTGGAACACTGCCGTCAGCTTCGTGACGAACACCAACTGGCAGAACTATTCCGGCGAGACCACCCAGGGCCACTTGGTGCAGATGGGCGGGCTCGCGGTGCAGAACTTCGTCTCGGCGGCGGTGGGCATGGCGGTCGCGATCGCGCTGGTGCGCGGGTTCGCCCGCAGGCACACCGGCGACCTCGGCAACTTCTGGGTCGACCTGGTGCGCGGCACGCTGCGCATCCTGCTGCCGATCGCGTTCGTGTTCGCGATCGTGCTGGTGGCGGGCGGCGTCATCCAGAACTTCCAGCTGCACGATCAGGTCGCCCAGACGATCGCGGGCGCGCAGCAGACGATCACCGGCGGCCCGGTCGCCAGCCAGGAGGTCATCAAGGAACTCGGCACCAACGGCGGCGGCTTCTACAACGCCAACTCCGCCCACCCGTTCGAGAATCCGACGACTTGGACGAACTGGATCGAGATCTTCCTGATCCTGGTCATCGCCTCCTCGCTGCCGCGCACCTTCGGCCGCATGGTCGGGAGCACCAAGCAGGGCTACGCGATCGTGGCGGTGATGGGCACGATCGCGCTGACGAGCATCGCGCTGACGAATCTCTTCCAGTTGCAGAACCACGGGACCGTGCCGACGGCCATCGGAGCCGCCACCGAGGGCGTGGAAACTCGCTTCGGCGTGTCGAATTCGGCCACCTTCGCGGCCGCGACCACGCTCACCTCCACTGGCGCGGTGGACTCCTTCCACGATTCCTACACCAGCCTCGGCGGCCTGATGACGATGTTCGACATGCAACTAGGCGAGGTCGCGCCCGGCGGCGTCGGCTCCGGCCTGTACGGCATGTTGATCCTCGCGGTGATCACCGTCTTCGTCGCCGGCCTCATGGTCGGACGCACCCCGGAGTACCTGGGCAAGAAGATCACGCCGCGCGAAATCAAGCTGGCCGCTTCGTATTTCCTCATCAGCCCGCTGCTGGTGCTGACGTTCACCGCGATCGCCATGGCGCTGCCCGGCCAGCGCGCGAGCATGCTGAACGGCGGGCCGCACGGCCTGTCGGAGGTGCTGTACGCGTTCAGCTCGGCCGCCAACAACAACGGCTCCGCCTTCGCGGGCCTCACCGGCAACACCGAGTGGTACAACACCGCACTCGGTCTGGCCATGGTGCTCGGCCGGTTCCTGCCGATCATCTTCGTGCTCGCGCTCGCCGGATCACTCGCCAAGCAGGGCACCACGCCCGCCTCGATCGGCACGCTGCCGACCCATCGCCCGCAGTTCGTCGGGCTGGTGGTCGGCGTGACCGTGATCCTGGTCGCGCTCACCTTCCTGCCCGCGCTCGCGCTCGGGCCGCTCGCCGAAGGAATCCACTGACATGATCGGTACCGCAACCGAACCCGCCGCCCGGCCCGGCACCGCGCCGGAACGCGGCGACCACAAGGTCGCCCGCGGCGTGCTCGACCCCGCCCTGCTGCTGACCTCGCTGCCCGACGCCGTACGCAAGCTGGACCCGCGCACGCTGTGGCGCAATCCGGTGATGCTGATCGTGGAGATCGGCGCGGTCTGGTCGACCGTGCGCGCGATCGCCGATCCGAGCGTGTTCGCCTGGGCCATCGTGGTCTGGCTGTGGCTCACCGTGCTGTTCGCCAACCTGGCCGAGGCGGTCGCCGAGGGACGCGGCAAGGCGCAGGCCGACACGCTGCGCAAGGCCAAGACCGATATGGTGGCGCGGCGCCTCGCCGACTGGTCGCCCGGCGCTCGGGTGGTCGAAGAGCGGGTCGCCGCAACGGAACTGCGCCGGGGCGACTACGTGGTGGTCGAGGCGGGACAGGTCATCCCGGGCGACGGTGATGTCGTGGAAGGCATTGCCTCGGTGGACGAATCGGCCATCACCGGCGAATCCGCCCCGGTCATCAGAGAATCCGGTGGCGACCGCTCCGCGGTGACCGGCGGCACCACCGTGCTCTCGGACCGGATCGTCGTCCGGATCACTCAGGAGCCGGGCCAGAGCTTCATCGACAAGATGATCGCCCTGGTCGAGGGCGCGAGCAGGCAGAAGACGCCGAACGAGATCGCGCTGAACATCCTGCTCGCCGCGCTCACGATCATCTTCGTGTTCGCCGTCGCCACCTTGCAGCCGCTGGCCATCTTCTCGAAGGCGAACAACCCTGGCGTGCCCGACACGGCGGCGCTGAACGCCGACGGCATCACCGGGATCGTCATGGTCGCGCTGCTGGTCTGCCTGATTCCGACCACCATCGGCGCATTGCTGTCGGCGATCGGCATCGCGGGCATGGACCGGCTGGTGCAGCGCAACGTGCTCGCCATGTCCGGCCGCGCGGTCGAGGCCGCCGGCGACGTGAACACGCTGCTGCTCGACAAGACCGGAACCATCACCCTCGGCAACCGGCAGGCCTCGGAATTCCTTCCGATGCCCGGTATTTCGGATGACGAAGTGGCCGACGCCGCGCAGTTGTCCAGTCTCGCGGACGAAACACCCGAAGGCCGTTCGATCGTGGTGTACGCCAAGCATGCCTACGGCAAGCGCGAGCGCACCCCCGGCGAGCTGACCGGCGCGACCTGGGTGGAATTCACCGCGCAGACCCGCATGTCGGGCGTCGACCTCGCCGATGGACACCAGCTGCGCAAGGGCGCGGCGAGCGCGGTGACCGAATGGGTGCGCGGCAAGGGCGGTTCGGTGCCCGAGGAGGTCGGCATCACCGTCGACGGTATCGCCGCCTCCGGCGGTACCCCGCTGGTCGTCGGCGAGATCAAGGACGGCACCGCACGACTGCTCGGCGTCATCCACCTCAAAGACGTGGTGAAGCAAGGCATGCGGGAGCGCTTCGACGAGATGCGCAGGATGGGCATCCGCACCGTCATGATCACCGGCGACAATCCGTTGACCGCCAAGGCGATCGCGGACGAGGCGGGCGTCGACGACTTCCTCGCCGAGGCCACTCCCGAGGACAAGCTCGCCCTGATCAAGAAGGAACAGGACGGCGGACGTCTGGTCGCCATGACCGGCGACGGCACCAACGACGCTCCCGCCTTGGCCCAAGCCGACGTCGGCGTCGCGATGAATACCGGCACCTCCGCGGCCAAAGAAGCGGGCAACATGGTCGATCTGGACTCCGATCCGACCAAGCTCATCGAGATCGTGGAGATCGGCAAGCAGCTGCTCATCACCCGGGGCGCGCTGACCACGTTCTCCATCGCCAACGACATCGCCAAGTACTTCGCCATCATCCCGGCGCTGTTCGTCGGGCTGTTCCCCGGCCTGGACCTGCTCAATGTCATGCGGCTGGCCAGTCCGCAATCGGCGATCCTGTCCGCGGTGATCTTCAACGCGATCGTCATCGTGGCGCTGATCCCGCTGGCGTTGCGCGGCGTGCGCTACCGCCCGTCGCACGCGTCGAAACTGTTGAGCCGCAACCTGACCGTGTACGGCCTCGGCGGCATCGTCGCGCCGTTCGTCGGCATCAAGCTCATCGATCTCGTCGTCCACCTCCTCCCCGGGATGTCCTGACATGCGTATGTCCACTTGGATCCGCCAGCACCTTGCCGCGCTGCGTGCCCTGCTCGTGCTGACCGCGATCACCGGAATCGTCTATCCGCTGGCGGTTTTCGCGGTCGGCCAACTGCCGGGGCTGAACGAGAAGGCCGACGGCTCACTGCTCACGTCGGACGGAAAGGTGGTGGGCAGCAGCCTGATCGGCCAGTCGTTCACCGACGCCGACGGCAACGCGCTCGTTCAGTACTTCCAGAGCCGCCCCTCGGCCGCCGGGGACGGCTACGACCCGCTGTCCACGGCGGCGAGCAACCTCGGGCCCGAGGACATCGTGGATCAGAACGTCTTCGATCCCGAGGGACGGGTGAGCCTGCTGACCGCCGTGTGCGCGCGAAGCAAGGCGATCGGCGACCGCGAGGGGGTCGACGGCTCCCGCCCGTTCTGCACGAAAGACGGTGTCGGCACGGTGCTCTCGGTGATCGGCCCGCGCGACGCCGACGGCGAGGTCTCACGGCCGGTGCAGGTGATCAGCGTGAACCAGGCGTGCCCGGCCGCGCCCTTCCTCGACGCCTATCTCGGAGTGCGGGTCCAGTGCGCCGAGCCCGGCGTGGACTACTCGATCGGCCGTCTCGTGCCGATCCGCGGCGACGCCCCCGCCGTTCCGGTGGTCCCCGCCGACGCGGTTACCGCGAGCGGCAGCAGCCTCGATCCGCACATCTCCCCCGCCTACGCGGAGCTTCAGGTCCCGCGGATCGCCGAGGAGCGCAACATTTCCGAAGCGGAGGTGCGCAGGCTGGTCGAGGCGCATACCGAGGACAGGACCCTCGGGTTCCTCGGGGAGCCGCGCGTCGACGTGGTCGAGCTGAATCTCGACCTGGACCGCACCCACCCCCTTCGCGGCTGAGCTTCGGCTCACCGCGTTCGAAAGAACAGCCCCCCGGCGTGCGTGCACGCCGGGGGCTGTCCACTTTTCCGCGCCAGGTTTCCGCCCGCACGCTCAGGCGGGTGAAATACCTATCGTCACAGCGCGGTGCGGGCGGTCAGGTCGTCCAGCAGGATCATGACCTCGCCCTCTCGCTTGACGACCTCGGTGAGCCGGATCTTCAGACCCAGCACCTCGGCGTCGGCGATCGCGTCCGCCGGTTCGTGCCCGAGGCGCTGCCACTCCGCGCCTGCGGCGACGGCGCCGAGCACCGGTTCGGTCTCGCCCTGGTCGCCGCCGAGGCGGGCGGACACCCGAATCGACGCGTGCGGCGAACGCACCCACAGGTTCAGTATCGCCAGCTTCCCGGCGATCGAGAAGGATTGTCCCGGCTTCGCCACGAGCTCGATCTCGAGATCGGCGCTCGCCCCGCGGACCAGCAGCACGAGCGCGCGCTGGTCCGCACCCGCGACGCCGTCGGCATAGACGCCGGGCGTCTTGCTCGGCGCGCCCTCCGCGAACGTGGTGAGGTGCGTCTTGCTCGCCCCGTCCCCCGCGAGATCCCACTTGTCCTTGTTCTCGAAGTCGTCCAGCAGCACCTCGACCGATGCGTCCGACATCCCCGCTGTCCCTTTCTCCGCGCAGCCCGCCGGACACCCTCCGGCCCCGCCATGAACCCTACAAGCCACCGGGCGGTCCTGCCTGCGCGGCGCGGGGTTCACCCCCTGCTACCCGCGCTGCAACCCCTCGGCGTGCGAAACATCGAGGTCTTCAGCTTCCCGAACGGCCCGGACCTGAACCAGGCGCTGGTCGGGCGGGAAGCTGGACGTGGCGAGTTACGGCGACACTCCCGCCCTGATCGCCCGCGGCAGCGGTCTGCAGACGCGGCTGCCCGCCATCAACGCCGTCGGCCTGAACGCCGTTGTGGTGGTGAAAGATCCGTCGATCACCTCGCTGAAGGATCTCGCGGGCAAGAAGACGGCGTGCCGTCCGGCTCCTACATCGACAGGTATCTGCAAGGCGCGCTGCGCGAAGCGGGCGTCCAGGCCGAGCTGACTGTCACATTTCCCGGCGCCGTCTCGTCCTTGATACATCAGACGAAATCTCGACGAGAGGATGACGACGTGTCACGGATGAAGCTGCCGCAGGCCGCGCCCGAGGTGTACCAGGCGTGGATCGCCGCCGAGGGCGCGATCCGGCGCGGCCCCTTGGACCCGGTCGTCCGGGAACTGGTGAAGATCAGGGCTTCCCAGCTGAACGGGTGCGTGTACTGCATCGATATGCACACCACCGACGCGCGCTTGGCAGGCGAGACCGAGAAGCGCATCTTCCAGCTCGACGCCTGGCGCGAGTCGAGGCTCTACACCGAGGCCGAACGGGCCGCGCTGGCCTACGCCGAGGCGGTGACCCGCCTCGGCGAGCACGGCGTGAGCGACGAGATCTGGACCGAGGTGGCGAAGCACTTCGAGGAGGGCGCGCGGGCGGGTCTGGTCGCCATCACCGCGATGATCAACCTCTGGAACAGGATCGCCGTGCCGCTGCGCATGCTCCCCGAGCCCGTCTGACCGGCCGAGCCGACAAGACTTTACGGTCGGTTTGTCGGTGGTCTCGGCCAGGATGGAGACATGACGGAACTATCGCTACGCGAGCTGAACCGGACCCTACTGCTGCGCCAGAAGCTGTCGGAGCGTGTGGATCTGACGCCGTTCGAGCTCGTCAAGCATCTCGTCGCGGTGCAGGGGCAGGAACCGAATTGGCCCTACATCGGGCTCTGGACGCGCCTGGCCGAGTTCCGGCACGACGATCTCGCCGCACTGCTGCACGACCGGAAGCTGGTGCGCTCCACCATGATTCGCCGAACCGTGCACCTGGCCGACAGCGCCGACTTCCGCTGGCTGCGCCCGACCGTGCAGCCGGTGGTCGACGCGGCGCTGAAGGCCGCCTACTACCGCGAGGAGATCGAGGGCATCGACCTGGCCGAGCTCGCCGCGGCGGGCCGCGCGCTGCTGGCCGGAAAGCAGTTGAGCCGCAGCGATTTCGGCGCACTGCTCGCCGAGCGGTTCCCGGACCGGCATGTCCGCAGACTCGCCGAGACCGTCGAGCTGCTCGTCCCGCTGGTGCACGGCGCGGACACCGGCGCGTGGGGCCGGTGGCGCAATTGCTACGTCACCGTGAGTCTCGCCGAGGAATGGATCGGCGCGCCGATGGCCGCGCCCGACCCCGCCGAGCTCATCCGGCGCTACCTGGCCGCCTTCGGCCCGGCGACCGTCGCGGACATGCAGGCCTGGGCGGGCATCACCCGGCTCGCCGAAGTGGTCGACGAAATGCGTTCGGAGCTGGTCGTTTTCACCGACGATCGGCACCGCGTGCTGTTCGACCTGCCGGACGCGCCGCTGGCCGACCCGGATCTCGACGTGCCGGTGCGCTTCCTGCCCGCCTTCGACAACGCGCTGCTCGGCCACAAGGACCGCCGCCGGGTGATCAGCGAGGAGGATCGCCAGCGGACGGCGAAGGAGGCATCCGGCGGTGTTCCCATGTATCTCGTCGACGGTTTCGTGCACGGCCGCTGGGCGCTGGAGGACGACACCGTGCGCATCACGCCATGGCATCCGCTCTCGGCCGCGGACGAGGCCGCGCTGCGCGCCGAGGCCGTGCGCCTGCTGGGTTTCGCGACACCCGACGGACACGGGAAAATTTTCGTCGACGGGGGCTGAGAATTCGAAAGAATCGCCGACGATCCGCGCATTTTCGAAAAGAGACTATCGGTCCGGTAACAGTACGAAGAAGATTACTGGCAACCGATGGGTTTGAGCCGAGGCAAACGAGGTACAACCCCTTCGGCCTCCCCTGATCACGTTCCACTGTGACAGGCCAACCAAAGCCCCATGGACGGCGGTGAAGTTCTCGCTCCACCTCCGCCGGCGGCGGCCACCACGTTAGGCACCCGGCGCATCGGTGTGCTGGGTGAATGCGAGTGCAATGGTTGTGTCCCTGGAAGGAGGGTCATGAGCGCAGTGTTCTCGGCGCCGGTTTCGGCGCAGCGTGTGGCTTCGGATCTTCTGTCGATCGATCACCCCGGTACCCGATTCCGAATTGCGATGGTTGTTCCGCCGTATTTCGACGTGCCGCCGAAGGCTTACGGCGGCGTCGAGGCGGTAGTCGCCGATCTGGTCGATTCGCTGGTAACGCGTGGGCACGATGTGAC
Organism: Nocardia sp. bgisy118; assembly: GCF_057708605.1. Lineage (NCBI taxonomy): Bacteria > Bacillati > Actinomycetota > Actinomycetes > Mycobacteriales > Nocardiaceae > Nocardia > Nocardia sp. bgisy118. Next base: position 26,449 of record NZ_JBYISM010000048.1, read on the forward strand.
GTTGTTCGGCGCCGGCGAGCCGGGTACCAAGGCTCGCTTCGTACCCCTCTGGGATCGGGCGCTGCCCGAACGGCTCGGCGAGCCGTTCCCCGAAGTCATGCACGCGCTGAAGGTGCGCAAGGCGATCGAACGCCACCACGCCACCTATGGCCTGGATCTGGTGCACGACCACACCTTCGCCGGACCGCTCAACTCACCGGCCTACTACGGCCTCGGCCTGCCCACCGTGGTGACCGTGCACGGGCCGGTGCAGGACGACTGCTACCAGTACTACCGAGCGCTCGGCGACGAAGTGTCGCTCGTCGCGATCAGCGACCGCCAGCGTGTCCTCGCTCCTGACCTGCACTGGGCAGGCCGCGTGCACAACGCGATCAACGTGGCGGACTGGCCGTTCCAGACCGAGAAGGAGGACTACGCGCTCTTCCTCGGCCGGTTCAACGAGTGCAAAGCGCCGCACCTCGCGCTCGAAGCGGCGCACGCCGCGGGAATTCCACTCATCCTCGCAGGCAAGTGCAGCGAACCACCTGAGCTGGCGTATTTCGAAGAGAAGGTGCGCCCGCTGCTCACCGATCGGGATCACGTCTTCGGGATGGCCGACGCCAAGGCCAAGCGCAAGCTGCTCGCCGGTGCGCGCTGCCTGCTGTTCCCGATCCTCTGGGAGGAACCCTTCGGCATGGTGATGATCGAATCGATGGTGTGCGGCACCCCGGTGGTCGCACTGCGCGGCGGCGCGGTCGACGAAGTGGTCGTCGACGGGGTCACCGGCCGCATCTGCGACGATCCGGCCGAGCTGACCGCAGCGATCACCGAAGTGCAGAGCCTGGATCCGATGGCGTGCCGTGCCCATGTCGAGGCGAACTTCGGCTCCGACGGCGCCGGCCGCGGGTACGAGCAGGTCTATTGGAAGCTCCTGCGGCCGAGGAACCGGGTCACCACCCGACTGCCCGAGACAGCGTCGAACGTCGCGGTCGCGAGCAGGCTCGCGTGACAGGAGCATCCGCCGCGAGCGGCCCGACGCCGCTCAACTCGGGTGAACCAACGGGCTTCGGCGGAGCCGGGTCGGTGACACTGGTGGAAGGTGGCACCTTCTGCCTGTCGAACCGGCTCGGCGACGTCGAGCCCGGCCGCCCGCACGGGCTGTTCTTCCGGGACGCGCGCGTCCTTTCGCGGTGGGAACTGCTCGTCGACGGCAGACCGGCGGAACCGCTGTCGGTCCTCAGCCCGGAGGCGTTCATCGCGCGCTTCGTCATGCGCAGACCGCCGAAGGCCGGGCTGGCCGACAGCACCCTGCTGGTCGTCCGCGAACGCATCGTCGCCGACGGCATGCACGAGCTGCTCACGCTGGAGAACATGGGCCGCGAACCCACGGCGGTGACCCTGGAGCTGCACGTCGACGCGGATTTCGTCGATCTGTTCGCGGTCAAGGAAGGCCGCGCGGGGCACGTGCGCGCCGACGTGACCGTCTCCGAAAGCGAACTGCTGCTACACGATCGCTCGGACCGGATGCGCGGCATCACGATCTCGGCCACCGTGGAACCCACCGTGCTGCCCGGCGCCCTGGTGTGGCGAGTCGTCGTTCCGGTCGGCGGCAAGTGGCAGACCGAGGTCATCGCGCAGCCGACGCTGGGCAACCAGCAGGTGCAGATGCCGATCACGCCGGGCGAGCACGTCGGCCACAGCGCGCCGTGCCGCAAGATCGCGGCGTGGCGCGACACCGCCACCGACATCTCCTCGGCCGACCCGGTGCTCACCCAGGTGCTGCGCCGCACCGAAAGCGATCTGGGCGCCTTGCAGATTCACGACGACACCGGCGGAAGCAGGCCGTTCGTGGCGGCGGGTGCGCCATGGTTCATGACGCTGTTCGGACGCGACAGCCTGCTCACGGCATGGATGGCGCTGCCGCTCGCGGTGGACCTCGCCCTCGGCACACTGCAACAGCTCGCCGAACTGCAAGGGCAGGAACTGAATCCGCTCACCGAGGAAGAGCCGGGGCGGATCATGCACGAGATGCGGCGCGGTCCCTCCGGCGGCCAAGTACTGGGCGGCGCCATCTACTACGGAACCGCCGACGCCACACCGCTGTTCGTGATGCTGCTCGCCGAATGCCATCGGTGGGGCGCGGATCCGCGGGCTATCGAAGAGCTGCTTCCCGCTGCCGACGCGGCACTGGAATGGATCGCGGAGTACGGCGACCGCGACGGCGACGGATTCGTCGAGTACCGCCGCGCCACCGACCGCGGTCTGATCAACCAGGGCTGGAAGGACAGCTTCGACGGAATCAACGACGCGGGAGGCCATCTCGCCGAGGCGCCGGTGGCGCTGTGCGAGGTGCAGGGCTACGTGCACGCGGCCCTGCTCGCCAGGGCGGAGCTGGCCGAGGCCTTCGACGAACAGCGCCTGGCCACCCGCCTGCGCGAGCGGGCGGCCGAACTGCGCGGGAAGTTCACCGAGCAGTTCTGGATGCCGGACCGCGGCTGGTACGCGGTCGCGTTGGACGGCACCAAGCGGCATGTCGACGCGCTGACCAGCAATGCGGCGCACTGTCTCTGGGCGGGTATCGCCAGCGACGAGCACGCCGAGGAACTGGTGCGTCAACTGGCCAAGGAGGAGATGGACACCGGTTTCGGGTTGCGCACACTGGCCGCCAACATGGGCGCCTACAACCCGATGAGCTATCACTGCGGCTCGGTGTGGCCGCACGACACCGCGATCGCCGTGGCCGGGCTGCTGCGCTACGAGCACGTGCCGGGCGCGACGAAACTGGCCACCCGGCTGGCCACCGGATTGCTGGACGCGGCAGCGGCTTTCGACGGGCGCCTGCCCGAGCTGTTCTGCGGCTTCCCGCGTTCCCGGTTCGCGGTACCGGTGCCCTACCCCACGTCCTGTTCGCCGCAGGCCTGGGCGAGCGCCGCGCCGCTGCTGCTGGTGCGGGCCTTCCTCGGCCTGAATCCCGATGTGCCCCAACGCACGCTGACCGTGCGGCCACGGCTCCCTCAGGCCTGGGGCAAGGTGTCGCTCACCGCGCTGCGACTCGGTGAGATCAGCGTCGACTTGGAAGCGGAAGGAAACCAGGTGCTCTCGGCTCGACTGCCCGACGATTGGCAGCTGATCACCCTATGAAACGCTCGCGATAGTGTCCCGCGCACGGGAATCGGGCACCCTGCGCCGACGCGGGCTGGAGGTGCACGATGCAGACATCGCTGGACAAGCGGGACCTGTGGAGCACTCAGCACAGAGACTGCGGGATCGAGCCCACGGACCTGGATCTGGAGCTAGCGCTGTTCCTGCGTAGCGTCCACGCCGGGCACGGACCCGGCTGTCGCCAGTACCTGGCCGCCGCCGCCTACTGTTTCGGCCACACCGAAGCGCACTGACCGGCGGCGCGACCGGCTCATGACGCCGGTGCGCAGCGGCCCGGTTCGATGAGCTCGCTGGCGCACGGCTCGTTGCCGTGCGCGCGCAGCACTTCCGCGCCCACGTTCGCGGTGAGGTAGTGCAGGAAGCTCGCCGCGAGCGAACCCGCGGGGAGATCGCCATTGCTGTAAGCGTATTCGACGCCCCAGAAGGGATAGGAGCGGTCGATCGCGACCTGCCTGCCCGGCGCGACGCCGCCGAGCGTGACGATGCGCATCTCGGCCCTGCGGGCCTCGGAGAGTTCGCCGTAGCCGATCGCGCCGGGAAGCTCGTCCACGGCCTTGTGCATGTCCTTGGTGACCGGCACGTCGCAGTAGGCGCCCGCGGTGTCCTTGATGGCGGTGCAGCTGCGGTGCGGGCGGGCGGGTTGCTCGCCGCCGAGCAGCGCCGTCTCGAAGATCACCCGGGTGCCCGATCCCGGCGCCCGATCGATGAGCACGACGGGCAGATCCGGCCCGCCGACCTGCCGCCAGTTGGTGATTCGGCCCTGGTACATGTCCCTGACTTGGGCGATCGTGAGATCGCTGACGCCGAGGTTCTTGTGCACGAAGACGGCGAACAGGGACACCGCGAGCGGACGCGGTCGCAGCGCGGGGTAGCCCGGGCCCTTCGCGCCGTCGCTGATCGTGAGGAGCTCGGCATCCGGCCCCGCTTCGGCCAGCCGGTCGAGGCCGCGTTCGGTGCCTTGGAAGTCGAAGGCGAACTCGGCCCCGGTGCAGCGCTTCTCGTACTGCGCCGCCGCGTCGCGGACGACGGGCTCGAAGGCCGAGGAGCCGACCAGGGTGAGCCTGCCCGCGGCACAGTCCAACGGGGTCGGCGGCTGCAACCGGGCGACGACGAACTGCCCGATGATCACCAGCACCAGAAAAGCGGTGAGCACCAGCATGACCCGGGAGATTCCGGTGCGGCTGCGCGTCTCGACGACGCGCCCGCCGCGAATCTCGCCGCGCAGCACCGGCGTGCGCTCCTCCTCGGTGCCGCCAATTTCGGACTGCTGAAGAATGGCCAGGATCTTGTAGTGGTGCTTTCTGGTCAGCGGGACCTTCGGCAGATCGATGACGCCGATCCGTCCTCCGGTGTCCTCCCTGACGGCGATACCCGAACCGGGACCGAGGCTTTCGGCCAGGTCGGGATCGCTCAGCTCGGTCACCGCCATGCCGAGCACCCGGCGTCGCGGGAAGTGCAGGTGCAGACCGATGCGCGCGGTCGGCGCCATGTAGTCCGACGCCGTGATCGCGGTGCTGCCGCTGTTCTCGATGCGCACCAGCGCCACCGACAGATCGCGCAGTTCGGGTCCGGCATCCCCGGTGTTCGCGCGCAGGTTCTCCAGCACCCCAGGGAACACCGATTCGATCTCGCCGGTGACGGGCGTGTCCATCTGCACGCGGTAGCCGAGCCGCCTGCGGCCCACGAAGACGAACTCCCACGCGAATGCGGCGACCGGCACCGCGATGCCGACGAGCGCGAGAACGGTGTCGAGCGAGAAGTCCCCCACCTGTTGCCCCACCCCCAGGATGTCGATGTGGGCCTATTGTCCAGTGCTCTAGCACATTTCGCGGAGGCGGACGCCGAATGTTCGCCAGCCGTTCACTACCCGACCACCTTGGGAACGGTCAGGACGCAGCCGTCCAGGCCAGGAGATCGTCCACCGGCCAGGTGTTGATCACCCGATCCGGGTCCACGCCGTTGGCGACGGCGCGCTCGCATCCGTAACCCTGCCAATCCAATTGGCCGGGAGCGTGCGCGTCGGTGTCGACGGAGAAGTGGCACCCGATCTCCACCGCCAGCCGCAGCAACCGGGAGGGCGGGTCCAAGCGCTCCGGACGGCAGTTGATCTCCACCGCGGTGCCGTACTTCTTGCACGCCTCGAAGACCAGTTCGGCGTCGAAGGTCGATTCCGGCCGGTTGCCGCGGACGCCCTCGACCAGTCGGCCGGTGCAGTGGCCGAGCACGTCGACGTTCGGGTTGGCCACCGCGTAGACCATGCGCTTGGTCATGGTCGCGCTGTCCGCGCGCAGGTGCGAATGCACGCTGGCCACCACGATGTCGAGCTCGGCGAGCAGGTCGGCCTCCTGATCGAGGGCGCCGTCGTCGAGGATGTCGACCTCGATACCGGTGAGGATGCGAAACGGCGCGAAGCGCTCGTTCAGCTCCGCCACCACGTCGAGCTGGCGGCGCAGCCGCTCGGCGGACAGTCCGTTGGCGACCGTCAGGCGCGGCGAATGATCGGTGAGCGCGCAGTATTCGTGTCCGAGCGCCGCGGCGACGCTCATCATCTCCTCGATCGGGCTGCCGCCGTCGGACCAGTTCGAATGGGTGTGCAGGTCGCCGCGGAGCCGTTGGCGCAGCGGCTTGCCCGGCGCGCCGATGGGCTGCGCGGCGCGGCGCAGGCCGGCCAGATAGTCGGGGACCTGTCCCGCGCAGGCCTGCGCGATGACGGCGGCCGTCTTCGGGCCGATGCCGGACAGGTCCTGCCAGATGCCCGCCGCCTGGTACGCGGCGAGCTCGTCCGGCGACAATTCCGCCACCACCTCGGCGGCGCGACGGTAGGCCTTGACCCGGTGGGTCTGGGCGCGGCCGCGCTCGAGCCAGAAGCCGATCTCGCGCAACGCTTCCACCGGACCGGGCGCACCCGCCCCGTCCGGTTCGGCGATCCGATCGGCGTCGGTCACGCGGCTATCGAATCCTGCTGTACTTCACGAATGCCACGCCGTCCTCGAACACCCGGCTGGTGATCACGCGGAACCGGGCCGCCTCCGGCAGCCGGGGCCCGGAGCCGAACAGCGAGCGGCCGCGGCCGAGCACGATCGGATACAGCTTCAGGAAGATCTGATCGATCTCGGGAAGCAGCACCTGTGCCAGCTCGCCGCCGCCGCACAGCCAGATGCCGAGGCCCTTGTCCCGCTTGAGTTCTCGCACCCGCTCCAGCGGATCGTGCGAGATCAGCTCGACGGCGGGGTCCGGGTTCTCCGGCAGGGTCGTGGAGACCACGAACTGCCGCAGGTGGGCGTACGGGCTCGAGGTGCCGGTGCGGACGCCGAAATCGTGCGTCTTGCGCCCCATCAGCACCGTGTCGAAGTTGGCATTGCGCTTGGTGATGCCGCGCGCCTCCCGCACCTTGGTCGGCAAGGTCTCGGGATACTGCGCGGTGATCGCCGGGCCGTGGTCGCCGCCGACCGGGAAGAAGTCGACCGACCCGTCCTCGGTGGCGATGAACCCGTCGATGGTCGACGCTACGTAGTAGGTGAGCTTGCGCATATGTCCTTCCTCCACGGCCGGGGAGACGTCCCGGACTGCATGAGGAAACGGTAGCTCGCTCGGGTCAGCGGCGGCGCGGCTTCGGCTGGCAGCGCGGGCAGGAGTACGAGGAACGGTTCATAAAACGCTCGCGCACGACGGGCGCGCCGCAGCGGCGGCACGGCTCGTCCTCCCTGCCGTAGACGGCGAGCGCGCGTTCGAAGTAGCCGGATTCGCCGTTGACGTCGACGTAGAGCGCGTCGAAGGAGGTGCCGCCCACGGCGAGCGCCTCACCCATCACTGCGGCGACCGCGTCGAGCAGCTCGCGGAGGACGGGCCGGGTCAGGCCGGAGGCGAGGCGAGTGCCGTGGATCCTAGCGCGCCAGAGCGACTCGTCGGCGTAGATGTTGCCGATGCCGGAGATCACCGACTGGTCGAGCAACACCCGCTTGATCTCGGACTGCTTGGTCCGGATTGCGGCCACCGCCGCTTCCCGGTCGAAGCGCGGGTCCAGCGGATCACGGGCGATGTGCGCGACGGGCTCGGGCACCAGGGTGCCGTCGACCTCGACCAGCGGTGCCAGCGCCCAGCCGCCGAAGGTGCGCTGGTCGACGAAGCGCAGCTGAGTGCCGTCGTGCAGGGTCGCCTGGATGTGCGCGTGCTTCTCCAGCGGGACGTCGGCGGGCCGCACCAGCATCTGGCCGCTCATGCCGAGATGCACGACGAGCGCGTCGTCGCCGTCGTCGAAGGTGAGCCAGAGATACTTGCCGCGCCGCTCGGCGGCTGCCACGCGCTGACCGGCCATGCGCGCCGCGAGATCGGCCGCGCCCTCGAGATGGCGGCGCACCGACCGCGGGTGCGTGACGATCACCGATTCGATGGTGCGGCCGACGACATGATCGGCGAGTCCGCGCCGGACGACCTCGACCTCGGGGAGTTCGGGCACGTCAGGCTTCGGCGGTCAGTGCCTGGTAGGCGGCGCCCGCGGCCTTCTGCTCCGCTTCCTTCTTGGACCGGCCCACGCCCTGCCCGTAGGCACGGCCGCCGATCACCGTGGTCGCGGTGAATTCCTTATCGTGGTCGGGGCCCGTCGAGGTGATCTCGTAGCTGGGCACGCCGAGGCCGCGTTCCGCGGTGAGCTCCTGCAGGCTGGTCTTCCAGTCGAGCCCGGCACCCATCCTCGGACCGCGCTCGAGCAACTCGGCGAACAGCCGCAGCACCACGCCGCGCGCCACGTCGATGCCGTGTTGCAGGTGGACCGCGCCGAGCAGCGACTCCATGCCGTCGGCGAGGATGCTCGGCTTGTCCCGGCCGCCGGTGAGCTCTTCGCCCTTGCCGAGCAACAGGTGCACGCCGAGTCCGCCCTCGCCGAGCCCGCGCGCCACCTCGGCGAGCGCGTGCATGTTCACCACGCTCGCCCGCAGCTTGGCCAGTTCGCCCTCGGACTTGTCCGGGTGCTCGTGGTACAGCCGCTCGGTGATGCTGAGGCCGAGGACGGAGTCGCCGAGGAATTCCAGGCGCTCGTTGGTCGGCAGCCCGCCGTTCTCGTAGGCGTACGACCGGTGTGTCAGCGCTAGGCGCAACAGATCCGGTCGCACGTCGACGCCGAGGGCTTCGAGCAGGCTGGCATGTTCACCGGACGAGCCGGCTTCGTCCTTGCTGACGGTCACGTCGATACGACAGGTCGAACTGTCAGACGGCGGCGGTGACCTGGCGGCCCTTGTAGGTGCCGCAGGACGGGCACGCGATGTGCGGCAGGGTCTTCTCGCCGCAGGCGCGGTTCGGGCAGGTGATCAGGGTAGGCGCGGTGGCCTTCCACTGGCTGCGCCGCGACCTGGTGTTGGAACGGGACATCCGGCGCTTGGGAACGGCCACGACTAACTCTCCTCTGTCCTAATTGCTCTGCCGGTTCGGCTGATGGTCTTGCGTTTATCGTTCTGGGTCGGCGTCCGCGTCGGGACTGCCGTTGCCGGGCGATTCGGTGGCGAACTTCGCCAGCCCGGCCCAGCGAGGGTCAAGTATCTCATGCCCATGATCGGAACCCGCAATCGCCATCCGCACGCCACATTCCGGGCACAGCCCGGCGCAGTCCGGTGTGCACAGCGGCTGCAGCGGCAGCTCCAGTCCGATGGCGTCGACGACCACCGGCTCCAGGTCGATGAGGTCGTCGTCCATCCGGTAGATCTCGTCGGCCTCGGTGGTCTGCTCGGTGGTGCTGTCGGGGTAGGCGAACAGCTCCGTGAGATGGAGGCGGACCTCGTCGGTGAACGGTTCGAGGCAGCGCGAGCACTCCCCCGCCGTCGGCGCGATCACCGTTCCGGTGACCAGCACACCCTCGGACACGGCTTGCAGTTGCAGGTCGAGCTCGACCTCCGCCCCCTCCGGGATGGCGACCAGGTCCAACCCGATCTTCTCGGCGGTGGTGACCGTACGCTGCAGCTCCCGCATCGTGCCGGGGCGGCGCCCCAGGCTGCGGATGTCCAGCACGAAACCCGCGTCCGTCTTGCGGCGCGAGGCCGCACGGGGACGCGACGCAGAACCGGAACCGGCGGGCATCACGAACTCACTCACGATCGAAGGGAAATGGGCAACCACTCAACAATACGCGAGGTGCAGGCCGAACCTCAAAACACAGGCGGCGCCGCAGCATCGGCCAACGCACCGCCCGGACAGCGCGCCGCGGCGGAAAGACGGTCGCGTCGGACGGCGCCGCGCCGCGGTCAGCGGCGGAATTCCGCCGCGTAGTCGGGCGCTCCCGCACCGCTGCGCAGCTGGTGCCGCCCGCGTCCGACGGTGCGCAAGGTGCTGTTCAGCGTTTCCTCGAACTGGGCGAGCGTCGAATCCACGTAGTGGTCGCAGTCGTCGCGCATCCGGTCGGCCTGCGCGTGCGCGCCGTCGATGATGCGCGCGGACTCGGCGTGCGCCGCCCTGACCACTTCGGTCTGGGCCACCAGGCGCTCCTGCTCGGCGCGACCCTCGGCCACCGAGCGTTCGTAGGACGCCTTGCCCGCCTCGATCATGCGGTCCGACTCGGTGCGCGCCCGGCCGGTGACCGCCTCGAACTCGGCGTTGCCGTCGGCCACGACGCGGTCGGCCTCCTCCTGCGCGGCCGCGACCAGGTGATCGGCGTGCGCGCTCGCCTCGGCCACCATCCGGTCCGCGTGCGCCTTCGCGTCGGCGAGAATGCGGTCGGCCTCCTGGCGCGCCGAGCCGATGGTCTGCTCGGCCTGTTCGTTGGCGGAGGTCACGGTGATCTCGGCGGCCGAGCGAGCGTCGGAGACGATCTTGTCGCGATGGTCGAGCACGTCCTGGGCGTCGTCGAGTTCCCCAGGCAGCGCGTCGCGCACGTCGTCGAGCAGCTCGAGGACGTCGCCGCGCGGCACGATGCAACTGCGGGTCGGCGGGATGCCGCGCGCCTCTTCGACGATGGCCACCAGCTCGTCGAGTGCCTCGAATACGCGAAACATGCTCACTACCCCGCTCTCCTGCTGAATCGGGCGAAACTCTCCGCCGACGCCCAGTGTGCCCCTCATCACGGCGTATGCCGAGTCCTCTATCGGTGTGTCGTCACAGTGTCTCGTACACCACAAAATCAAGTGGAGGAATCCCCTCCACTTCGTGCTACATTTTTTTTCGAGAGGGTCTCGACAAGATCTTCTTAAGGGGACCGCAGGGCCACACGGGAACTGTGGGACCGGAGGGAACGGACGCCTTGCCGGACAGTTGACTGGTTCCATATGTTCAGTACATACTGAACGAAAGGAACAGGAAGGCCGGGGAGGAAAGCGGCAACCGCCGCTGTTGTCCCTTCCAAGGCTCGGGTTGGATCGGAAGAGCAATGACGGTTCTGGAAGTACCACGCTCGGCAGTGGTGCCCGTCGGCGTCTACACGCCGTGGGCCTTCCCGTACCCCACGGTGCGCACGCTGCCGGTCGCCCGATTCGGGCAGCTTCTGCAGTATCTGCGCGGCGATCGCGCCTTCGCCCAGCTGGTCCGCTTCGCACTGGTCGGCGGCTCCAGCAACGTCGCCTACGTCCTGCTCTTCTTCACCATGCACGGCATCGGGCCGATCGCGGCCAACATCGCCGGTTCGGTGGTGAGCACGATCATCGCCAACGAGCTGCACCGCCAGCTCACCTTCCACGCTGCGGGCCGGGTCGGCTGGTTCACCGCGCAATGGGAGGGCGGCGGACTCGCCTTGGTCGGACTCGCCATCACCACCGCCGCGCTGGCCGGGCTCGAGTTCTGGGCGCCAGGTCTCGGCGGTACCGCCCAGGCGGCGGCCGTCCTTGCCATCACCGCTGCGGTCGGCGGCATGCGCTTCCTCGCCCTACGCGGCCTGGTGTTCTGAGAACGCCCTCGAACGAATCCGCCCCGGTTCCGCACGATTCGGAACCGGGGCGTTTTTCTGTCCGTGGGATCAGTTCAGCCGCGCCGTTCGGCGAGGCGATCGAGCAGGCGCTTGTGCACCGACGGCGGAAGCATGTCGCTGACGTCGCCGCCGTAGGTCGCCACCTCTTTGACCAGCGAGCTGGACAGGAAGCTGAAGGTCGGGTTGGTGGCGATGAAGAAGGTGTCCACCCCGGAGAGCTTCTTGTTCATCTGGGCCATCTGCAGTTCGTAGCCGAAATCGGTGGCGTCGCGCAGGCCCTTGACGATGGCGGTGATGCCCTGATCCTTGGCGAAGTCCACGAGCAGGCCCTGCCAGGAGGCGACCCGCAGGTTCGGCAGGTGCGCGGTCGCCTCGCGCAGCATCTCCATCCGTTCCTCGACGGTGAACATGCCCTGCTTCTTCGGGTTCACCATGACGGTCACCACGACCTCGTCGAATTGCGCCGCCGCGCGGGCGAATACGTCGAGATGCCCGTTGGTGACCGGATCGAAGGACCCGGGACACAGTGCTCCAGCCATGACGCGACGCTACCACCCGGTCACGGCCGGTAGTCGGCCAGTTCCAGGCGGGTTTCGCCGTAGCGGCGCGGCTTGGCGGGCACGAAGGCTGCGGGCCAATCGATTTCGGGTGACCTGCTGGATCGTTCGATGACGATCAGCGCGCCGGGATGCAGCCAGGCTCCGTCGGCGAGCGCGACCAGGTCGGCGGTCACCGCCGCGGTGTCCACATCGTAGGGCGGGTCGGACAACACCAGATCGAACCGGCCCGCACCGCCCTGGGCGAGCACCGCGGCGACCGGCCCGACGCGCAGTTCCGCGCCGGGCAGGCCGAGGTCGGCGATGTTGCCGCGCACCACGGCCGCCGCCTTGCGATCCGATTCGACGAGCAGCGCGTAGGACGCGCCGCGGGAGAGCGCCTCCAACCCGAGCGCGCCCGAGCCCGCGTACAGGTCGAGCACCCGGACGCCGTCCAGATCCATCCTGGCGTCGAGCGCGCTGAACAGCGCCTCGCGCACCCGGTCGGACGTGGGCCTCGTGCCCGCGGGCGGCACCCGGAGGCGCCGCCCGCCCGCCGCGCCCGCGACGATCCGCGTCATTCCGCGGTCGACTCGCGCACGGCCAGTTCGACCAGCAGGTCACCGCCCTCGACCTGCTGCACCTTGCCGATCGCGACGCGACCGACGGTGCCTGCGCGGGGTGCGGTGATGGCGGCTTCCATCTTCATGGCCTCGATGGTGGCGATGGTGTCGCCGGTTTCGACGGTGTCGCCCTCG
>NZ_JBYISM010000049.1:0-29732 GCF_057708605.1 Nocardia sp. bgisy118
CCTACCTCGTTTCCCAGATCCTCGCCCAGCCTTTCGGCTTAGCTTCTCGGCTCCGGGTCGGTGTCCGTGTCGCTCTGACCTGGATAAAGTTACGTAGCGATGAGCACGATGTCAAATCCGCTGGTAGAAGCGGTAAATCGACGCTTAACGATCAACGATGCGCGGACCAACCCGGAATGAACCAGCCCGGAGCCGCCGCGACGAACCGTTCCTGATCCCACGCGCCCACGCCCGCGGGGACCACGCCGACCACATCGACACCCGTCACGCGCGGAAGATCGGTTCGGTTGCATTCGGTGGCGAGATCCGGCTCGGCCGGCCACGCCCCGATCACCAGTCCCGCGCAGCGGACCCCCGCCGACTCGAGCGCACGGACGGTCAGCTCGCTGTGATTCAGCGTGCCGAGTCCGGCGGCGGCAACGACGATCACGGGCGCGTCGAGTTCACGGGCCAGGTCGACCAGGGTGAATTCGCCGACCCGCACGAGCAGCCCGCCCGCGCCCTCCACGAGGGTGAGGTCGGCGTCGTCCACGGCGCGGACGGCCGCGACGGTCTCGGCGAGCGTCAGCAACGGTTGGCCGCACCGACGGGCGGCGGTGTCCGGGGCGAGCGGCTCGGGGTAGCGGGCCAGCTCGACCGTCTTGATCGGGCCCGCGAGCCGCTCGACCTCGGCGAGATCGCCGGGTTCGCCGGGCGCGATGCCGGTCTGCGCGGGTTTGCACACCGCGACCGACCGTCCGGCGGCGCGCGCGGTCGCGGCCAGCGCGGCGGTGACGACGGTCTTGCCGACGTCGGTCGAGGTTCCGGTGATCAGCAGCAGAGTCATGCCTCCGCCTCGCTGACGCTCGGCTCCGGCATGCCCCTATAGGGCTGGCACATGATTCGCTCGCTGCGCTCTCTCATGCGGGCACCACATCCAGTCCGCGCGCCTCGGCCAGCACCGAGCCGAGGACGTCGGCGATGGTGTCGAGCTCCGCGTCCGTCAGGTTGGCGCGGGCGGTGAGCCGCAGGCGTGAGGTGCCCTCCGGCACCGACGGCGGACGGAAGCATCCGACGTCCAGTCCCCGCGCCCGGCATTCCTGGGCCGCGTCGTAGGCGACCTGCGCCTCGCCGAGCACCACCGAGACGACCGCCGAGTCGGGCGCGGGCACCTCCGCGATCCGCGCGATGTCCGCGGCGCGGTGCAGCACCCGCGCGGCCATCTCGGGCTCGCGACGCAGCAATCCCAGTGCGGCGCGGGCGGCGCCGACCGCGGCGGGCGCGAGTCCGGTGTCGAAGATGAAGGTGCGCGCCGCGTCGATCAGGTGTGCGCGGACCCGCTCGCTGGCGAGCACCGCGCCGCCCTGGGCGGCGAAGGCCTTGGACAGTGTCGCGGTGACGACGACATCCGGCTCGCCCGCCAGGCCGAGTTCGTGCACGAGACCACGACCGCCCAAGCCGCGCACGCCGAGCCCGTGCGCCTCGTCGACGAGCAGGACCGCGCCGTTCGCTCGGGTCACTCGGTGCAGTTCGGCCAGCGGAGCGAGATCGCCGTCGGCGCTGAAGACGGAATCGGTGAGCACGAGCGCGCGCCGTTCGGTCCGTGCGGCGAGCAGCCGGTCCACGGCGTCGACGTCACAGTGCGGGGCGATCTCCACCCTGGACCGGGACAGGCGGCAGGCATCGACCAGGGAGGCGTGACTTCCCGCGTCCGAGACGATCAGCGCGCCGCGGCCGGCGAGGGCGGTGACCGCGCCGAGGTTCGCGGCGTAGCCGGAGGCGAACACGAGGCCCGCCTCGGCGCCGGCGAATTCGGCGAGTTCGGCTTCCAGCCGCTCGTGATCGGCCGTGGTTCCGGTGACCAACCGCGATCCGGTGGATCCGGCGCCCCAGCGCCGCACGGCCTCGATCGCGCCCTCGATCACCTCGGGGTGTCTGGTGAGACCGAGATAGTCATTGGAGGCCAGGTCGATCGACGGCGTGTCCGGTTTCCTCGGTCGCAGTTCCCGGCGCAATCCGGCGGTCACCCGCTCTGCTGCCCGTTCGTCCAACCAGCTCAACGGATCGGTAATCACAGCTCCGCAGCATACTTGAACACCGTTCAGGAGGATAGCCCGGCGGGGCTGCGCACCGCGGCGGCCGCGCACATTCCGGCGGCGATGGTGGCGACTTCCTCGGCGCTGCTGATGAACGGCGGCATGGTGTAGATCAAGTTCCGGAAGGGGCGCAGCCAGACGCCCGCGTCGACCGCGGCCCTGGTGGCGGCGCGCATCTCGACCTGCCGCTCGAGCTCGATGACGCCGATCGCGCCGAGCACCCGGACATCGGCGACGCCGGGGAGCTCGCGCGCCGGAGCCAAGCCCGCGATGAGCTCGGACTCGATCCGGCCGACCTCGGCGCGCCAGTCCCGCGAGAGCAGCAACTCGATCGACGCGACGGCCACCGCGCAGGCCAGGGGGTTGCCCATGAAGGTGGGCCCGTGCATCAGCCCGCCGTGCGCCGCACTGATGGTCTCGGCGATCCTCGCGGTGCACAGCGTGGCGGCCAGGGTCAGGTAGCCGCCGGTCAGCGCCTTGCCGACGCACAGGACATCCGGGGCTACGCCCGCGTGGTCGGCCGCGAAGAACGCGCCGGTGCGGCCGAATCCGGTGGCGATCTCGTCGAAGACCAGCAGCACGTCGTTGGCGTCGCACAGGCGGCGCAAGTCGGCGAGGTAGCGCGGATCGTGCCAGCGCATGCCGCCCGCGCCCTGCACGACCGGCTCCACGATGACGGCCGCGAGCTCACCGGCGTGGGCGGTGATGGCGCGTTCCAGTTCGGCCACGTAGTCGGCACGGTGCTCGCGCGGCGGCGTGGAGACGAAGACCTGTTCGACGAGGACGTCGGTCCACAGCGAGTGCATGCCGCCCTCGGGGTCGCACACGCTCATGGGGGTGAAGGTGTCGCCGTGGTAGCCGCCGCGCCAGGTCAGCAGGCGGCGCTTCTCGGGTTTGCCGACGCCGCGCCAGTATTGGAGGCACATCTTCGCGGCGACCTCGACCGAGACCGAGCCGGAATCGCACAGGAAAACTTTCTCCAGGCCCGCGGGCGTGTGCTCGACGAGCAGCTGGGACAGGCGCGCGGCCGGTTCGTGCGTGAGCCCGCCGAACATGACGTGGCTCATCCGTTGCGACTGCGCGAGCAGGGCCGCGTCCAGCACCGGGTGCCGGTAGCCGTGCACCGCGGCCCACCATGAGCTCATGCCGTCGACCAGTTCGCGGCCGTCGGCCAGTGTGAGGCGCGCGCCGGAGGCCTCGGCCACCACCAGCGGCGCGGTCGAGGCCGGGAATCCGCCATAGGGGTGCCAGACGTGTTCGGCGTCGATGGCGGTGATCTCGTCGGGGGTCAGTGCCACAGGAATCCCTCGCGGTCGACAGGCTTGAACGGTGTTCAAGTTAGCAGCCGAGCTCCGCATAGGGTGCGCGGCCGGACGAAATCCGTCGACCGGGAGGCTCTACTTCTCTGCCGAATCCCCGCCGATCGCCTCGTCGATCACCACCGGCACCCGGGCCAGCGACGCCCGGAGTCTGCGCACCGCGTCTTCGCCGAGGTCGGCCACGAGGATCCGCTCGATACCTGCGATCCGGTCGGCGGCGAGGGCGAGCGCGCGACGCCCGGCCGCGGTGGTGACGACCACGCGGGCTCGACGGTCGGACGGATCGACCGTGCGCTCGACATAACCGCGGCGCTCCAGATGTGTCACCAACTCCCCCATCGACTGCTGCGTCATGCCCGCGGCTTCGGCCAACGCCGTGATCCGCGAGCCCTCCGGATCCAGATGACGGAAGACCGCGTAGTGAGCGGGCCGCAACTCCGGGTCGAGTTCGGCGCGCAGTTCGCGATCTAGCGCCTTTTCGTAGGCGCCTGCGGCCTGGACGAGCAGCTTCAGCAAGGTATCGGGCGTTGACACATTATGAAGGTTACCTTTATATCTGGAGTATGCGCGACACCGTCCTCACCTTCGCCAACGGCCACCGAATCACCCTCGTAGATCGCGGGATAGACGACCGCGGACCGTATTTGCGGCTGGAACACCTGGTGCGCACGGTCGAGCGGCAGGCGGGGCCGCACTGGCATCCCGAGCTCGCCGAGAGCTGGACCGTGCGGGAGGGCCGTCTGCGCTTCCGTGTCGACGGTGTCGAGATCGTCGCGAACCCCGGCGACACGGTGACCGCCCCGCCGCGCGCCGTGCACGAATTCTGGAGCGAGGCGCCCGACACCCGGTTCGACCACGAGATCCGCCCGCCGCTGCGGCACTGGGACATGTTCCGGCTCTGGTGCGCGCTCGACGCGGCGGGCAAGACCACCGTGGGACGGGTGCCGCGCGACCCGCTGGCACTGGCGTTGCTCTGGGACTATCAGGACGGTTATCTCGCGGGCATTCCGGCGTGGGTACAGCGGGCGCTGCTGGGTGGATCGGCCCGGATCGCGCGGCGCGCCGGTTACGAGCGCCGCTGGCTGCCCGCCGAATGAGACAGCGCGGCCGTGCGCCGCCCTGCCGTATGCCTCACGCTACTGTCGTTGCCATGGCTCAGCCCGACGCAGCGCCCGGCGAGGTGACACCACTAGGTGTCTGGCCAGGCACCGCCTACCCCCTCGGGGCGACCTACGACGGCGCAGGAACCAACTTCTCGGTCTTCTCCGAGGTCGCCGAGGCCGTCGAGCTGTGCCTGATCGCCAAGGACGGCACGGAGACCCGGGTCGCGCTCGACGAGGTCGACGGCTACGTCTGGCACGCCTACCTGCCGACCCTCGGGCCCGGCCAGCGCTACGGCTTTCGCGTGCACGGCCCCTACGACCCGGACCGCGGCCTGCGCTGCGATCCGAGCAAACTGCTGCTCGACCCGTACGGCAAGGCGTTCGACGGCGAATTCGACAACGACCCGTCTCTCTATACACACGGCCTGGATTCGCTGGGCCACACCATGACCGGCGTGGTGATCAACCCGTTCTTCGACTGGGGCTCCGACCGCGCGCCGAACCGGCCGTACCACGAAACGGTCATCTACGAGGCGCACGTCAAGGGCATGACGATGACCCATCCCGAGGTGCCGGAGGAACTGCGCGGCACCTACGCGGGCATCGCGCACCCGGCCGTCGTCGAGCACCTGAAGAGCCTCGGCATCACCGCGATCGAGCTGATGCCGGTGCACCAGTTCCTGCACGACCGGGTGCTGCTCGACCAGGGCCTGCGAAACTACTGGGGCTACAACAGCTTCGGCTATCTCGCGCCGCACAACGAGTACGCGGCCAGCCCGCGCGGCGGCGCCGCGGTGACCGAGTTCAAGGCGATGGTGCGCGCGCTGCACGCCGAGGGCATCGAGGTGATCCTCGACGTGGTCTACAACCACACCGCCGAAGGCAATCACCTCGGTCCGACGCTCGGGTTCCGCGGCATCGACAACGCCGCGTACTACCGTCTGCTGGACGGTGATCCGGGGCGCTACATGGATTACACCGGCACCGGGAACAGCCTCAACGTGCGGCATCCGCACACCTTGCAGCTGATCATGGACTCGCTGCGGTACTGGATTCTGGACATGCACGTCGACGGCTTCCGTTTCGATCTGGCCGCCACCCTGGCCCGCGAACTGCACGACGTGGACCGCCTTTCGACGTTCTTCGATCTGGTGCAACAGGATCCGGTGGTGAGCCAGGTCAAGCTGATCGCCGAGCCGTGGGACGTCGGCGAGGGCGGCTACCAGGTGGGCAATTTCCCCGGACTGTGGACGGAGTGGAACGGCAAGTACCGCGACACCGTCCGCGACTACTGGCGCGGTGTGCCTGCCACCTTGGGCGAGTTCGCCTCTCGGCTCACCGGCTCGTCGGATCTCTACGAGGCGACCGGGCGCAGGCCGAGCGCGAGCATCAACTTCGTCACCGCGCACGACGGGTTCACGCTGCGGGATCTGGTGTCCTACAACGAGAAGCACAACGAGGCCAACGGCGAGGGCAATCGTGACGGGGAGAGCTACAACCGATCCTGGAACTGCGGCGTCGAGGGCCCGACCGACGACCCGGAGATCAATGCACTGCGCGCCAAGCAGACTCGCAATCTGCTGGCCACGCTGGTGCTGAGCCAGGGCACTCCCATGCTGGCCCACGGCGACGAGATGGGCCGCGGCCAGCAGGGCAACAACAATGTGTACTGCCAGGATTCGCCGCTGTCCTGGATGGACTGGTCGCTGGCCGAGACCAATGCCGATCTGCTGGAGTTCACGCGCTCGGTGATCGCGCTGCGGACCCGGCATCCGGTCTTCCGGCGGCGCAGGTTCCTCGCGGGACAACCGGTTCGCGCCAAGGAGCACGCGCGAGACATCGCCTGGCTGACCCCGTCGGGCGAGGAGATGACCGACGCGGACTGGGACAGCGGCTTCGGCAAGGCGCTCACGGTCTATTTGAACGGCGACGGCATCCCCGAGCCGGGTCCGCGCGGTGAGCGCATCACCGACGATTCGTTCCTGCTGTGCTTCAACGCCCACGATTCGGCGCTCGATTTCGCCATACCCGGCACCGATTACGGAGGTCCGTGGACGGTGGCGCTGGACTGCTCGACGCCCGACGGCCGCGCCGAGGCCGACTATCCGGCCGCCGCCACCCTCACCGTCCCCGCCCGTTGTCTGCTCGTCCTCCGCTGCCCCGCATGACCGACACCCATATGACCGCATCCAACACACCGACTCCGACACATCACACCGACCCCATCGCCCGCGGACGCGCACTGGCGCGGCAGATCCCCGTGCGCAGCACCTACCGGCTGCAACTCCGGCCTGACGCGCTCACCTTCGCCGACGCCAGGGCGATCGCGGAATACCTTCAGCAGCTTGGCATTTCGCACCTGTACCTGTCGCCGATCCTGACCGCGGCGCACGGCTCGACGCACGGCTACGACGTCACCGACCCCGGCACCGTCTCGGCGGCGCTCGGCGGTCCGCTCGGGCTCAAGGCGCTCTCGGACGAGGTGCGCACCCGCGGCATGGGCCTCATCGTCGATCTGGTGCCCAACCACGTCGGCGTCGCCGATCCGCGACAGAACCGGTGGTGGTGGGATGTGCTGCGCAACGGCAAGGACTCGCCGTTCGCGCGTTTCTTCGACATCGACTGGAGCCCGGGCAACGGCGCGGGCGGGCGACTCGCGCTGCCGGTGCTGCACAGCGAGAACGATCCCGCGGCGCTCAGCGTGGACCGGTCCGGCCCGGAACCGATGCTGGCGCTGCACGATCTGCGTTTCCCGATCGCGCCGGGCACCGACGGCGACAACGCGCTGCGCATCCACGACAAGCAGCACTATCGCCTGGTGAGCTGGAAGGCCGGGGTGTGTACCTACCGGCGGTTCTTCGCGGTGAGCAGCCTGGCCGCGGTGCGGCAGGAAGACCCCGAGGTCTTCGACCTCACCCACCGCGAACTCGCGGCCTGGTGCGAACACGATCTGATCGACGGCGTGCGGGTCGACCATCCGGACGGATTGTCCTATCCCGCCGCGTATCTGGCTCGGCTGCGCCAGCTCATCGGTCCGCATCGGCTGCTGCTGGTGGAGAAGATCCTCGCCAACCGGGAGCCGCTGGACGCGACGCTGCCGATCGACGGCACCACCGGCTACGACGCGCTGGCCGGGCTGGGCGGCGTGCTCATCGATCCCGACGGCGAGCAGACGCTGACCGAGCTCTCGCGCCGCTTCGCCGGGCACGGCAGCGACCGCGCGTGGATCGGCGAGACCGAGCACCGGATCAAACGCGCCGTCGCCGAAAGCATTCTGGCGCCGGAGATCCGGCGGCTGGTGACCGCGATCAAGCGCGACGCGCGCGCGGACAGCTTCGACGCCATGTCGCTGACCAACGCCACCATCGAGGTGCTGGCCTTCATGCCGGTCTACCGCGCCGACTACGCGCCGCTGGCCGGGATGACGGGTGCGGTGATCGCCGAGGTGGAGAAGCGCAACAGCGAGCTCACCGCGCCGCTGAACGTGCTGGTGACCGCACTGGCCGTCGGTGCGGAGGCGGCCGCCCGGTTCAACCAGGTGGGCGGCGCGATCACCGCGAAGGCCGTCGAGGACACCATGTTCTATCAGGCGGCGCGGCTGGCCTCGCTGCAAGAGGTGGGCGGCAATCCGGCCCGATTCGGTCATTCGCTCAACGAATTCCACCTCGCCAACCTCGAGCGCGCCCAGCGCTGGCCCGCCACGATGACCACGCTGTCCACCCACGACACCAAGCGCGGCGAGGACGTGCGTGCCAGGATCGGGGTGCTCTCCCAGGTCGCGCGGACCTGGGCGCGCTCGGTCGAGACCTGGCTGGACAATACGCCCCCGCCGGACGGCGCGACGGCACTGTTCGTGTTGCAGAACATGTTCGGCGTCTGGCCCGCCGACGGCCGCCCGGCCTCCTCGGTGCCGGGACTGCGCGAGCGTCTGCATCTGTTCGCGGAGAAGGCGATGCGCGAGGCGGGCACCCGCACCTCGTGGGAGGAGCCGGACGCCGAGTTCGAGGCGGCCGTGCACAGCTGGATGGACGTGGTGATCGACGGCCCCGTCGGCGCGGAACTGGGCGACCTGGTACACGACCTGGCGCCGCACGCCTGGTCGGACGCGCTGGCGCAGAAGCTGCTTCAGCTGTGCGGGCCGGGCATCCCCGACGTGTACCAGGGCTGCGAGCTGTGGGAGGACTCGCTGGTCGACCCGGACAACCGCCGTCCTGTCGACTTCCCCGCGCGCACCGGCATGCTGCAATCGCTCACCGGCACACCGGCTTTGGACACCTCCGGGGCGGCGAAGATGTGGATCGTCGCCTACGCGCTGTGGCTGCGCAGGGAGCGTCCCGACTGCTTCGTCGGCGGCGCCTACCTCCCGCTGTTCGCCACCGGCGAGCAGGCGGCCCGGCTGGTGTCGTACGCGCGCGGGCGGGTCGGCGAGCCGCCCGAGGTGATCGTCGCGACCACCAGGCACAGTGTCGGCCTGACCGACTCCGGCTGGAGCGACACCGCGCTCGATCTACCGCAGGGCAACTGGACCGACCGGCTCACCGGCCACACCTTCCAGGGGCGGGCGCGCTTGGAGAAGCTGTTCGCTCGGCTCCCCGTCGCCCTGCTGGTGCGTTGAGGCGTCGGGCGGGCCGATCTTCTCGATCAGCTCGGCCGGGAACTTCCCGCCCAGGTCCTGCTGCCAGTGCCGCAGGTTGTGCGGCCGGTACTCGGCCTTGTCGTGCACCGTCGAGGCGAGCAGCACGCCGTTGTCCGCCGGCAGCCGGAGCCGCCGCAGCGAGTTCAGGTAGAACCTGGGCCGCATCGGGCTTCGGACGGTGCGCACCATGTTGAGCAGGGCGAAGCCGGGACCGAGCGACTTGTGCCGCTCCATGTGGTCTTCCTTGCCCGCGCACTTGGCCGCCAGTTCCCCGAGCAGTTCCCTGTTGAACGCGAGTCCCTCGGCCTCGGCCTCGGCGACCATCCAGCGGAGCGTGATGTCGGACAACCCGCACTGGTCGTAGCCGCCGCCGATGTCGCTGTGCACGCCCTCGAACCAGACCTGCTTGACGCGGTCGGCCTTGCGGTCCTTGATCCGGCGGTACTTGATGCCGAGTTCGACCGGCACCTCCCAGAGGCAAGGCTCGAAGTTGCGCCGCCGCTCGTCGATGGCGAGGGCTTGGCGCGCGCACAGGACCCGCGGCGAAAGTTTGACGTCGTGGAAGCGGTGCCGCCAGGAGGTCAGGCCGGGGACGCCGAGCGCGCCGACGGTGTCGAACACGCCGATGAAGTCGATGACCCGCCTGCGATGGCTGTGCTCGCGGCGGAAGGCGCGCACCTCCTTGTCAGTGGGCGGTTTGCGCCACCACATCACCTTGTTGCGGGCGCGGCGCCGGTACATCTTGAACGCCTTCGGGTAGTTTCCGGCGATCATCGAATCGGGCTTCATGATGCCGATGCAGTCGATCAGGCCGACCAGGCTGCGCGCGGTGTACGCGCCGCGGCTGAAGCCGAAGATGTACAGCTCGTCGCCGGGCTCCCAGTTGACGGCCACCTGCCAGTAGGCGGCGGACAGATTCGCCTCCAGGCCCAAGCCGAAGGCGCCGCCGATGAGCCGGTCCGCGGTGAAACCTCTTGCGCCGGGGCCGGATACGTAGATCACGTGCTGGCGGACCGGCTGCCCGTCGGGCCCGGGGGCCTCCATGCGGACGGTCTGTGCGATTTTGACGATGTTCGATACGGTGCTGCTGTTCTCGGCCTTCCAGGTGCCGTCGCAACAAACCACCAGGCGTTTCATGGGCGAAATTCTCCCCTCGAATTCGCGTAGGAAACCCGCGTACTGGACTACTCGAATCATCGCCCAGGTGCCGGCGGCCGTTAATGAAAACGCTGTCTTTCAACGCGTTTCGACGAAAGAAGCCCCGGTCGAGCCGGGACTTTTCGGTGCGGGCTACTCAGAGACGGATGAATCGCCTTCGCTCCGGCCGTGCGCGGTCGGCGGACCGCCTTCGGTCGGAAGCTCTAGGCCTTGTGCGCGAGTACCGCGAACATCGTGACCGAGAAGTGGAAGTCGCCGCGCGCGATGCCCGCGTCGAGATCGGCGATCAATCGGTCGTACTCCTGGCGGGTGACCGTGCCCTGCTGCACGGCCTGCTCGTTCATCTGCTGGAAGAGCGGCCGCGCCGTCACCGGGTCCCAGACCACCGCCTCCGATCCCTGGTCGTCGACGGCGAAACCGGCGGCCGCGAGCAGCCCGTGCAGCCTCCGGCCGGACGCGGGGTTGGGCGTCTCGGCCAGCATCGCGGCGGCCAGAGCGGCCACGACCTCCGGATCGCCGGGGTGGGTGATGGCGGTGTACCAGTCGCTGTCGATCAGCAGGACGCGGCCGCCGGGCCGCAGCACCCTGGCGATCTCGGCGGTGGCCGCGGCGGGATCGTCGAGATGCTGGTAGACGCGCTCGCAGCGGACGACATCGAAGGACGCGTCCGGAAACGGGAGGTGATAGACCGAACCGTGCACGAACCGCGCGGCCGATTCGGCCGCCTCGGCCCGCCGCCGGGCGATCGCCAGCATCATCGGGTTCGGATCCAGCCCGACCGCGGCGCCGCCCTCGCCCACCCGCTCGGCGAAGACCATCGCCTCCGACCCCGTGCCCGCCCCGATATCGAGGGCCCGCTCCCCCGCCCGCACCGCCAGCGCCTCGTGCGCCCAGTCCCGCATCCGCCGGATTCCCGGCAGCTCCGCCTGCACGTCCAGAATCCCGACCAACTGGTCGATCCGACCGGCATCGATCCGGTCCACGTGAAAGGAAGGGGCGTTCGCCTCGACGGGTCCCTGTGCCATGCACCCGACGCTACCCCCCTTGACCCGGCTCCGACCTGCACCGACCTTCGGCGCGCTTCGCAGAGATCGCAACCTGCGCGAGGCGTGTGAAGCCTGCGTGCAGAGACGGCTCACGACTACGGCCCCGGCGGGGAGCCGGGGCCGTGTGGTGTTGTCGGAGAGGGGTTTTGCGGTCAGTGGGCCTTGCGCAGGCCCAGGTATTGCAGTGCGGCGAAGCCGCCGACCGTCCCGGCCTGCATGACCGTCCAGACCGAACCGACCGCGTTCAGGTCGAGCGCGCCCTCGATCAGCGCGGCGAGGCTGACCACGACCCAGGCGGCGTTCAGGCCGATCACCGCGCGTGCCGCGGTGCGGTTGATCGACGCGGTCGCCCCGACCAGAGCGACGCCGATGCCGTAGAGGGTCAGGAAGACGCCGATCGGGATACCGAGGCGGCTGTCGAGGCCGAGCAGCGACTCCAGCGGACCCGACAGCGCCAGGTAGGCCAGGCCGTTCACACCGGTGATCACGGCGTCCAGGCGCAACGAGGTACGCAACAGCTTGTCGCCGGGGGCGAGCAGGGTGGACAGGTAGCCGGGGGCGGTGGTGGTGGTCATGGCGAATCTCTTTTCTGGATAAGGGTTTTGCGAGCAATGGCGGGGTCAGGCGACGGCCGGGACCTTGTCGAGGAAGCCGTACACCTGCGCGATGCGGCCCTCGTCGAGTACCGCGACGTCGAAGCCGACCACCAGCGCCTGGCCGTCGGCCGGACCCAGCTCCCAGGTGAAACGCACCTGGTCGTGGTGTCCGTCGACCGGTCCGGCCAGCCGGAACACCATGCCAGGGAACTGGGCCTGCACCGCGGCGATGCCCGCGTCCAGCGCCGCGCGGCCGGTGACGGCCATGAGCGGATCGACGTAGCTGGGCTCGTCGGTGAACACCCGGGCGATCGCGGCCGAGCGGGCGGCGGCGTCGGTGGTGTTCCAGATCTCCAGGTACTGCGCGACCAGGTCGTTCATCGTTTTCTCCCTTGTTTCTGCTGCGCTGTCTTGCGCCGTGAGAACAAGGTATGGCGAGGCGAGGGGGCCCCGAATCAGTCACGTATCAGTACTTTCGGCGACCGATGACGTAGGTGACGCCCGTCGGTGACCGGTTACGGTGAACGGATGCTGCACGGACGCGAGGCCGATCAGGCCCGCATCGATCGACTGCTCGCCGACGCTCGGGAGGGTCGCAGCGGCGTCCTCGTGCTGCGCGGCGAGGCCGGCATCGGCAAGACCGCGCTGCTGGATTACGCTGCCGCGCAAGGCATTCCGTCGGTGCGCAGCGCGGGCGTCGAGTCGGAGGCCGAGCTGCCCTTCGCCGGGCTGCACCTGCTGGTGCGCCCCGGTATGGCGCTGGTGGACACGCTGCCCGAGCGCCAGCGCGCGGCACTGCGTGGCGCGTTCGGGCTGGGCGCGCAGGAACCGGGCGACCGGCTGCTCATCGGTCTCGCGGTGCTCTCGCTCTTGGCCGAGGAGGCCGCCGAGGGGCCGCTGCTGTGCCTGATCGACGACGCGCACTGGCTGGACCGCGCGACCGCGGAGACCCTGCTCTTCGCGGCGCGCCGCTTGGACGCGGAGGGCGTGGCGATGATCTTCGCGACCCGGGCGGGCGCGCACGATTTCCCCGCGCCGGGTCTGCCGGAGCTGGAGGTCACCGCGCTGCGCCAGGACGCGGCCGCCGCGCTGGTGGACGCGGGCACGCCGGATCTCGCCCCCACGCTGCGCTGCCGGCTGCTCACCGAGGCGGGCGGCAACCCGCTGGCGCTGCGGGAACTGCCCGCGGTGCTGGCCGCCGAGTCCGCCGACGCGGGGCCGAATCCGCTGCCGCTCACCCAACGCCTCCAGGTCGCCTTCTACGGCCGGGTGAGCAGGCTGCCCGCGGGCACGAGGACACTGCTGCTGGTCGCCGCGGCGGCGGGTACGGCCGAGGTGGATCCGGTGCTGCGCGCGGCGGCGACGCTTGGGGCGGGCCTCGCGGACCTGCAACCGGCCGAGGACGGCGGGCTGGTGCACACCGACGGCCGGGCGCTCACGTTCCGTCATCCGCTGCTGCGTTCGGCGATCTACCAGGGCGCGCCGCTGGCCCAGCGGCTCGCGGCGCACGCCGCGCTGGCCGCGACGCTCACCGCGCCGGAGGATGCCGACCTGCGCGCCTGGCACCTGGCCTCGGCGGCCACCGGACCGGACGAGGCCGTCGCCGCCGCGTTGGCCGACACGGCGGACCGGGCGCGCGCCCGCAGCGGCTATCACGGCGCGGTGGCCGCCTACGAGCGCGCGGCCGCGCTGAGCACCGATCCCGCGGCGCGGGTGGGCAGGCTGGTGCTCGCCGCCGAGACCGCGGGCGAGACGGGCATGCACGAACTGGCCGACCGGCTGGCCGAGCGCGCCGCGGCGCAGACCACCGACCCGCTGCTGGCCGCCCGGCTCGACCTGGTCCGCGGTCTCGCGGAATTCGGTGCGGGCAAACGGCTTCCCGCGCACCGGCGACTCGTCGCTGCGGCCGACGCGGCGCGACGGGAACCGCTGCTCGCGGCGCGCATCCTGACCGTCGCGGTGCACACCGCGTGGTATCTCGGGGACGAGGAGCTCGGCGAGGTCACCGAGCGCCTCGCGACCTTGCCGCTGCCCGAGGACGATTCGCTGTCGCACACCACCGGTTACGTGCTCGACGGCGTGCACGGGCGATTTCGCGCCGAGCTGCGCGCGACGGTCGACGCGGCCCGCGCCACGGGGGTGGACGCGCGAGACCTGGTACAGCTGTGCGGCGTCGGGCTCGTGATCGGACACGACGAACAGGTGACGGAACTGGCGGCGGATCTCGTCGCGGACTGCCGCGATCAGGGCCGGATCGGCCCGCTCCCGACGCTGCTGTTCTTTCGCGCCGAGGCCGAGACATTCCTCGGCAGGCCGCGCGAGGCGTTGGTCGTCGCCACCGAGGGCGCGCGGATCGCCGAGGACATCGGACAGGGCCACTGGGTGAGTCAGCTTTCCGCCTGTCTCGCCTATCTCGCGGCGCTGGGCGGCGACGAAGCGACCTGCCGTGCGGCGGCCGACCGCGCACTGGCCGAGGAGTTCGGCGGCGCCGACGCACCCGGCGCGAGCTGGGCGCACGCGGCGCTCGGTCTGCTCGACCTCGGCCTCGGCCGGGTGGACAGCGCCATGTCCCGTTTCGAGACGCTGACCGAGGAACCGTTCCGGCACATGGTCATCGGGCTGCGCTCGCTGCCCGATCTCGTGGAAGCCGCGGTGCGGCTCGCCGATCCGGCCCGCGCGGGCGACGCGCTCGATCGCCTCGACGGCTGGGCCGAGGCCTCGCGGCAGGACTGGGTCGGCGCGCTCGCCGCACGCGCTCGCGCGCTGCTCGGTCCGGACGACCGGGCCGAGGAGCACTTCCGAACCTCGCTCGAGCTCGGCGGCCGCCCGTTCGAGCGCGCCCGCACGCAATTGCTCTACGGGGAATGGCTGCGTCGCAATCGCCGCAAGGTGGACGCGCGGACCCAGCTGCAACCAGCCATGGAGACCTTCCAACGCCTGGATGCCGCGCCGTGGGCCGAGCGCGCCCGCGTCGAACTCGGTGCGCTCGGCGTCGGCGCGGCCGCGCGGGCGGGGTCGGGAGTACTCGCCGCGCTCACCCCGCAGGAATTGCAGATCGTGCGACTCGCGGCGCAGGGAATGACGAACCGGGACATCGCGGCGCAGCTGTTCCTGAGCCCGCGAACGGTCGGCCATCACCTGTACAAGGCGTATCCGAAGCTGGGGGTGGTCTCGCGCGGGGAACTGGCGGCGCTGCCGTTGGACGCGGAGTGATCCACGGACGGACAGTGGACGCCGATGCCGGCACTGGCCACGGACCGTTCAGCCGACACCGATCATCGGACGCGGACCGATCGTGCAGGGGGCAGGCGACGCGGACAGCGAAACGACCGGGATCGAATCGACGGCTTCGACCGGCAGCATCCGGTGTCGATCGGGAGCTGGGATGCCGCGACAGGCGTCGCGCGATCTAGTGCGCGGACAGCGCCCGCCGGTGCCGGAGCACCCCGGCGTCGCGTCGCGTTGTCACATAACCGAGCGTCCAGCGCAGCGCCGTGATCGCGGCCGCCGCCAGCACGGCGACCTGCGGCGCGCCCGTGATGAGCAAGAGCAGCACACCCGCCACCAGCCCGGCGGCCAGCGCCTCGAGCTTGTACACGGGCCACGCGGTACCCGCGATGTCCACGGTGGTGGGGTGAGCCGTTGCCATGGCATCAGGATATACGGAAGGCGAATTTCGGGCCACCGAACATTTCCGGTCGGGAACACCGGCGGCGGGTGCGGCGTTGCCGGTCGTATGCCACTAACCGGAGAGTACGCACCGAGCACGTCCGACTGGGCCCGCAAGCAGGCCGAGACCTACGAGGGTTCCGGCGGTACCGCGGGCACGTCGATAATGGGCAAGCCAGTCGTCCTGCTGACGACCAAGGGGGCGAAAACCGGCAAGCTGCGCAAGACACCGCTGATGCGAGTCGAGCACGACGGCGAGTACGCCGTGGTCGCTTCGCTGGGCGGCGCGCCCAAGCATCCGGTCTGGTACCACAACGTCAAGGCCGAACCGCATGTCGAACTGCGCGACGGCGAGGTCTCCAAGGACTACATCGCGCGCGAGGTGTTCGGCGAGGAGAAGAAGCTGTGGTGGGATCGCGCCGTCGAAGCGTGGCCCGATTACGCGAACTACCAGACGAAGACCTCCCGCCAGATCCCCGTTTTCGTACTCACCCCGCGGTGACCCGAGACCCTCGACCGCCCCACCCGCCCCACCCGCCGCGACCTCGCGTCGCGGCGGGTGGCAGCATATTTCGAGTGTCCAATCCGCTTGATGTAATGGATCAGCAGTTTTCCTCTCGTCCCGCGCTCACCGCGGACGAGATCGATGCCGCCGCCAAGCGAATTTCCGACATTATCGAGCCGACCCCGCTCCAGCTCAGCCCGCGACTGTCCGAACTGACCGGCGCGCAGGTCTACCTGAAGCGCGAGGACCTCACGGCCGTGCGCTCCTACAAGCTGCGCGGCGCCTACAACCTCATCGTCCAGCTGAGCGCCGAGGAGCGCGCCGCGGGCGTCGTCGCGGCGAGCGCGGGCAACCACGCCCAGGGCGTCGCCTTCGCGTGCAAGGCCATGGGCATCACCGGCCGCATCTACGTGCCCACCACCACTCCCAAGCAGAAGCGCGACCGGATCCGGGTGCACGGCGGCGAGTTCGTCGAGCTGATCGCCGTCGGCGAGACCTACGACGCCGCCGCGGGCGCGGCGGCCGCCGACGTCGAACGCACCGGCGCGACCATGGTGCCCCCGTTCGACGACACGCGCACTGCCGCAGGGCAGGGCACCATCGCCGCCGAAATCCTCGAGCAGCTGGGCGCCGCGCCCGACCTGGTGGTCGTCCCGGTGGGCGGCGGCGGCTGCCTGGCGGGCGTGGGCACCTACCTGCGCGCGCGGGCGCCGAAGACCGGCATCCTCGGCGCCGAACCGGCGGGCGCCGCCTCGATGACCGCGGCGCTGGTCGCGGGCGGGCCGGTGACGCTGCCGGAGATCGATCCGTTCGTCGACGGCGCCGCGGTGCGCAGGATCGGCGCGGTGCCCTACGCCGCGGTCGCGGGCTTCGGCGGCCGGGTGGTCTCGCACGCCTCGCTGCCTCTGCTGACCCAGTCCGAATCTCGTAGCGGCGCAGGCACTTTCCGCATGCTCCAGGTCGACGAGGGCGCGATCTGCACCACCATGCTCGACCTGTACCAGAACGAGGGCATCATCGCCGAACCCGCGGGCGCGCTCGCGGTGGCCGCGCTCGCCGAGATCACCGTGCCGCCGGGCTCGACGGTGGTGTGCCTGGTGTCGGGCGGCAACAACGACGTGTCGCGCTACGGCGAGATCATCGAGCGATCCCTGGTGCACCGCGGGCTCAAGCACTACTTCCTCGTCGACTTCCCGCAGGAGCCCGGCGCGCTGCGCCGCTTCCTCAACGAGGTGCTCGGCCCGGACGACGACATCACGCTGTTCGAGTACGTCAAGCGCAACAACCGGGAGACCGGGGCGGCGCTGGTCGGCATCGAGCTCGGCACACCGGACGGGCTGGAGTCCGTCCTGGAACGCATGGCCGCCTCGCCCATCCAGTGCGAACGGCTGGATCCGGGCTCACCGGCCTACCGGTATCTGACCTGACGCTCCCGCCCCGCCCGGTTCGCGGACCGGGCGGGGCGGGTAGCGGTCGGTGCGTCGGCCGGATCGCGCGGGCGGTCAGGCCGCCGCGTCGCGGGTCTCGTCGAGGGTGACGCGGCGGGTGGCGCGCAGGCAGTTGAGCATCAGCGGCAGCAGCCACATGGCCGAGAACTGGTCGACGCCCAGCTGACCCACCGAGAGCCGGTTGTGCACGAAGCCGACCGAGAGGCCGAGCCGCGGTTCGACCCAGCCGAACGATCCGCCGAGTCCGAGGTGGCCGAGACCGCCGCGAGCGCCCGGCATCGGCAGCGAGTGGTAGCCGAGATGCCACATCATCGGCGCGTAGAACAGCGCGTGATCGAGGCGGTAGGTGCGCACCTTGCTCAGTTCGTCGATCGTGGCGCGCGAGAGGAACGGCCGTCCGTCGGGTGCCTGCCCGCTCGCGACCGCGCCGTACATGGTGGCCAGCGCGGACGCGGTGGCGACGCCGTTGCCCGCGGGAAGTTCGGTGCGCAGGATGGACGGGCCGTCGCCCTCCAGGATGGCTTCCAGCCCTGGCAGGAACAGGCAGCGGGAGACCGCGCCGAGTGCGCCGGGAATGAGGTGACTGCGGCGCAGCAGGAGCGAACCGAGCGGCTTGCCGAGCAGGCTGAGCTGGCTGCCCGCCAACGGCGCGTACACCGTGCCGGACTCGACAGGCGGCAGACCCAGGTGCAGCCCGTCGATGCCGAGCGGCTCGGACACCTCGGTGCGGAACAGCTCGCCCATGCTCTTCCCGGTGATCCCGCGAGCCAGACCGGCGAGCAGCCAGCCGTAGGTGAGCGCGTGATAGGTCGGCACGCCGAGTAGCCGATCCGGTGTGGCGGCGGCCAGGCGCCGCTCCATGAGCTCGTGGTCGAGGATGTCGTCCGGGGACTTCGCGATCGGCGCCAGCGCCGAGAGGCCCGCGCTGTGCGTCATCACCTGGCGCACGGTGATCCCGCCCTTGCCGTTGGCGGCGAACTCCGGCCAGTATTCGGCGACGGGAGCGTTGTAGTCGAGCAGGCCGCGGTCGGCCAGCCGGTGGATGACGGTGGCGGTGATGCCCTTCGTGGCGGAGAAGATGATCGAGCCGGTCTCGTGGGTCCAGTCCTGCTCGCCCGCGGCGCCGACCCAGATGTCGACGAGGGGTTCGCCGTTCAAATGCACCGCCAGCGCACCGCCCGCGCCGCGACGATGTCCGAACGCTCTGGTGAAAGCGCGTACCAGAGGTCCGAATTCGGCGGCGGCGCTGCCGCCGACTGAAGCCACGTTGCTCATCACTCCAAGGTAATGGCGACGGTCACACCAGGGCAATGGTCCTGTCCGGGACAGTTGACGTACCGTTACCCGGGATTCGGTTCGGTCACGGCGCTTTTCGCGGTCGCGAGCGAATCGGCGAGCAGCGCGAACGAGTGCGCGGGAATCGTTGTGCCCGTTGGCCCTTCGGTCGGCGGCTCCCATGACAGCAACGAGAACCCGGTGACCGGCACCCGCACTGGATCTTCCGACAGGTTGCACACCAGACGGAGCGAGCCACGATGAAGGACAAGCCATCGGGACCGTTCATCGTAGTCCACTCGCACGTGCGACATCAATGGATCGGTCAAATCCGGATGTCGTCTCCGCAACGCGAGCAGCGCGCGATAGCAGGCGAGCAGCCTGGCGCGCGCGGGATCGGCGAGTTCGGACCAGTCCAGCTTGGAGCGTTGAAATGTGGCGGGATCCTGCGGATCGGGCACGTCCTCGCTCGGCCAGCCGTGCTCGGCGAACTCGTCCTTGCGCCCGGCCGCGGTGGCCGCGCCGATCTCCGGGTCGGTGTGCGAAGTGAAGAACTGGAACGGCGTGCGCGCACCCCACTCCTCCCCCATGAACAGCATGGGGGTGAACGGCGAACACAGCACGAGCGCCGCCTTGACGGCGAGCTGGCCGTCGGTCAGGTACGCGCTCGGCCGGTCGCCGAGCGCCCGGTTGCCGACCTGGTCGTGGGTGCAGGTGTAGGCGAGCAGCGCCGAACCGGGTACCACCGATCGGTCGAGCGGACGGCCGTGCACGCGGCCGCGGAAGCTGGAGTATGTGCCCGCGTGGAACCAGCCGTGCGTCAGGGTGCGCGCCAGACAGGCCATCGAGCCGAAATCGGCGTAGTAGCCCTGCCGCTCACCGGAGACCGCGGTGTGCACGGCGTGGTGCAGGTCGTCGTTCCACTGTCCGGCCAGCCCGTGGCCGCCCGCCGCGCGCGGTGTGATCAGGCGCGGATCGTTGAGATCGCTTTCCGCGATCAAGGTCAGCGGCCTGCGCACGTGCGCGGCCAGGCGTTCGGTCGCGGCGGCCAGCTCGGCCAGCAGGTGGGTGGCGGTGCGGTCGACCAGCGCGTGCACGGCGTCCAGCCGCAGTGCGTCGAGGTGGAAATCGCGCAGCCAGCGCAGCGCGTTGTCGATGATGAAGCGGCGCACCTCGTCCGAGGCGGGGCCGTCCAGGTTGAGGCTGCGGCCCCAGGTGTTGCGGCCCTCGGTCAGATAGGGACCGAAGCGGGGCAGGTAATTGCCGGACGGTCCGAGGTGGTTGTAGACGACGTCCAGGCAGACCGCCAACCCGCGCGCGTGACAGGCGTTCACGAACCGTTGCAGGCCGTCGGGACCGCCGTAGCTCTCCTGCACCGCGTACCAGAGCACGCCGTCGTAGCCCCAATTGTGGGTGCCGTCGAAGGCGTTCACCGGCATCAGCTCCACCACGGTGACGCCGAGGTCGACGAGATGATCCAGGCGTTCGATCGCCGTGTCGAAGGTGCCACCGGGGGTGAACGTTCCGAGGTGCAGCTCGTAGAAGACCGCGCCCGCCAGCGGTCGCCCGGTCCAGTCGCCGTCGGTCCACGCGCTCGGATCCAGTGCGTGCACCGCGGAGCGCCCGTGCACGCCGTCCGGCTGACGAGCCGAGCGCGGGTCGGGCAGCACGGTCGGATCGTCGTCGAGCAGGTATCCGTACCGCGCCCCGTCCGGCGCGTCCCGCTCGACGCGCCACCACCCGTCGGCCGAGCCACGCATCGGGTGCACAGTGCCGTCGAGATCGAGCCGCACCGCGCCGGCCTCGGGCGCCCACACCTCGAAGACAGTCATCGCGCCAGCATCGCACGCCCGGCCGCCGACCTCATCCCGTCGACCACCGTGGCGCGTTACGGACGGCGATCGAGCGGCACTGGCGCACCGGCACTCGGACTGCGAGAGTGAACGGGTGGGACTGTACGAGAATCAGGTCGTGCCCCGGCTCGTGGAATTCGCCTGCGGCATGCGGGTCAACGAGCCGCAGCGCTCGCGGGCCTGCGCCGGGCTGCACGGCCGGGTGGTCGAGATCGGCTTCGGCTCCGGACTGAACGTGCCATTCTACCCGGCGGCCGTCGAATCCGTCAGCGCGGTCGAGCCCGCCGACCTCGGCTGGAAGCTGGCACGCAAGCGGCTCGACCGCGCCACCGTGCCGATCGAGCGGGCCGGTCTGGACGGGCAGTCGCTGCCGTTCGCGGACAACACCTTCGACTCCGCGCTCTCGACCTGGACGATGTGCACCATTCCGGATGTCGCGACCGCGCTGGCCGAGGTGCGCCGGGTGTTGATACCGGGCGGGACCCTGCATTTCGTCGAGCACGGCTTGGCCCCCGATCCCAAGGTCCAGGCGTGGCAGCACCGCCTGAACCCGATCGAAAAGGCGATCGCGGGCGGCTGCAATCTGGACCGTGACATCAGGGGCCTGGTGCAGGCCGCGGGGTTCGAGATCCGCGACCTCGACGTGTTCTACGGCGAGGGACCGAAGTTCCTCGCCGCATTGACGCTGGGGGTCGCTGTCTCCCCGTAGCCCCTAGTGGATTTCGACGTGCAGCGTGTAGCTGGCGTTGCCACGGGTCGGCGCGACGAGCACGCGGTACACGCCGTCGTAGGGCAGCACGATCTCGGTCCAGGTCTCCTCGACCGCGAGCACCAGTCCGTCGGGGGCGGACACGCTGAAGTTCACGTTGTCCTCCAGCGCGACGATGGCCGTCTTCAGCAGCTGTCCGCCGCGCGCCTCGAGCAAGTAGCTGTCGGCGTCGCCGCGCACGACCGCCCCGTCCAGGGTGGCCTCGCTGGTGCCCGGCGCGAATTCGATTTCCGCGTAGACCCCGGCCTGTGCGGCGCCCGCACCCGCGACGGCGAACACCAGGGTGGCCGCGAGAGCGGTGAGCGCGACGAGCGCCGCGCGGAAGGGACGGAGGATTGCTGCCATGATCGTTGTCCTGTGGTGAGAGGGGATTCGGAACGATGCCGAGTCTTACCCCGGCGGCTTGTCATCGGCTGAAGACACGGTTAAAGCACCGTCCAGCGGCCGTTTTGCCGGTGGCGAGCATCTACAACACCTTTAGTGCTGTGGTCGGACCAGTTGCACCGCAAGCCGTCCCGCACTACCACCGCGCCTCCCACCGACGCCCTGGTCAGCAGCGCACACTGACCGCGCCTCGCGACGAGCGGCCGCCGAATCCCGGAGCGGATCCGGCGGCCGTCGTCGGTCAAATGGTCAGGCAGCTGGGGCCGAGGAGTGCCTTGAGATCGCCGAAGAGAGCCGAGGACGGGGAGACTCGCAGGCTGTCGTCGAGTTTGAGCAGGGTGGTCTTGTCGCGGGCGCCGACGTGGCGGACGTGCACGTCGGAGGTGCCGGGGTGGCGGGACAGCACGCGCTTGAATTCGCCGATCTTGTCCGGGGTGCACATGCGGGTGGAGATGGTCACCGCGAGCGGCTTGGCCACGCCGATGGAGGACAGGTCGGGGACCGCGAGGTCGTTGGCGATCAACGAGATTCGGTCGTCGCGCACCGAGACGCGCGCTTTCACCAGCACCACCGCGTCCTCGACCACGTCGGCGCCGTACACCGAGTACGCCTGCGGGAAGAACAGCACCTCGATGCCACCGGTGAGGTCTTCCAGCTGGGCCGAGGCCCAGGCCAGGCCGTTCTTGTTGATGCGCCGGTTCACCGAGGCGAGGATGCCGCCGATGGTGACCTGCGCGCCGTCCTTCACGTCGCCTTCGAGAATGGTGGGGATCGGGGTGTCGGCCTGCGCGGCGAGCACGTGCTCCACGCCGTTGAGCGGATGCCCGGAGACGTAGAGGCCGAGCATCTCCCGTTCCAGCGCCAGCTTGTGCTTGGACTCCCATTCCTCGTCCGGCACCGCGACATTGAACACCGAGGCCACCGACTCGTCGGCGTCCATACCGCCGAACAGGTCGAACTGCCCGATCGCCTCGGCCTTCTTGGTGGTCATCACCGCGTCGATGGCGTCGGAGTGGATGAGCAGCAGGCCCTTGCGCGGATGCCCGAGCGAGTCGAAACCGCCCGCCTTGATGAGGGATTCGGTGACCTTCTTGGTGCAGGCGATGGCGTCGATCTTGTTCAGGTAGTCGGAGAAATCGGTGAACTTCGATTTCTCCTTGCGCGCCTGGATGATCGAGGCCACCACGTTGGCGCCGACATTGCGCACCGCGCCGAGACCGAAGCGGATGTCCTTGCCCACCGAGGCGAAGTTCTGCTCGGACTCGTTGACGTCCGGCGGCAGCACCGTGATGCCGAGCCTGCGGCAGTCCGACAGGTAGACCGCGGCCTTGTCCTTGTCGTCGCCGACGGAGGTGAGCAGGCCCGCCATGTATTCGGCCGGGTAGTTGGCCTTGAGGTAGGCGGTCCAGAAGGAGACCAGGCCGTAGCCCGCGGCGTGCGACTTGTTGAACGCGTAGCCGGCGAACGGAAGGATGGTGTCCCACAGCGCCTTCACCGCGCCCTCGGAGAACCCGTTCGCGGTCATGCCCTCGTGGAAGCCCTTGTACTCGGCCTCCAGCACCTCGAGCTTCTTCTTACCCATGGCCTTGCGCAGCGCGTCGGCCTTGCCCATGGAGTAGGAGGCGACCTTCTGCGCGATGAACATGATCTGCTCTTGGTAGACGATCAGGCCGTAGGTCTCGGCCAGGATGTCCTTGAGCGGTTCCTCGAGCTCCGGGTGGATCGGCTTGATCGGCTGGCGGCCGTTCTTGCGGTCGGCGTAGTCGTTGTGCGCGTTCATGCCCATCGGGCCGGGGCGGTACAGCGCGAGCACGGCGACGATGTCGTTGAAGCCGGTGGGCTGCATGCGGCGCAGCAGGTCGCGCATCGGCCCGCCGTCGAGCTGGAAGACGCCGAGAGTGTCACCGCGAGACAGCAATTCGTAGGTGCCCGGATCGTCCAGCGGCAGGTTGTCCATGTCCAGGTCGACGCCGCGGTTGGCGCTGATGTTGTCCAGCGCGTCACCGATGACGGTGAGGTTGCGCAGACCCAGGAAGTCCATCTTCAGCAGGCCGATGGCCTCGCAGGACGGGTAGTCCCAGCCGGTGATGATCGCGCCGTCCTGCGGGCGGCGCCACACCGGGATCGCGTCCATCAGCGGCTCGGAGGACATGATCACCGCGCAGGCGTGCACGCCCGCGTTGCGAATCAGACCCTCCAGGCCGCGGGCGGTCTCGTAGATCTTGGCGACATCGGGATTGTTCCCGATGAGCTCGCGGACCTCGGCGGCTTCCTTGTACCGCTCGTGATCGGGATCCATGATGCCCGAGAGCGGGATGTCCTTGGCCATGATCGGCGGCGGCAGCGCCTTGGAGATCTGGTCGGCGATCGCGAAACCGGGCTGGCCGAACTGGACTCGCGCGGAGTCCTTGATGGCAGCCTTGGTCTTGATGGTGCCGAACGTGATCACCTGGGCGACCCGGTCGCTGCCCCACTTCTCGGTGGCGTAGCGGACCATCTCACCGCGGCGGCGATCGTCGAAGTCGATATCGATATCGGGCGCGGAGGGCCGCTCGGGGTTCAGGAACCGCTCGAACAGCAGGCCGTGCGGAATCGGGTCGATATTGGTGATGCCGAGCGCGTAGGCGACCAGCGAACCGGCCGCCGAACCACGGCCGGGGCCGACGCGGATGCCGACCTCCTTCGCGTGGGTGACGAGGTCGCCGACGACGAGGAAGTAGGCGGGGAAGCCCTTCTGCCGGATGACGTCGAGCTCGAAGTAGGCGCGGTCGTAGTACTCCTGCGGCACGCCGGAGGGGAACCGGCGATCGAGGCCACGGTCGACCTCCTTGCGCAGCCACGAGTCCTGGTCCTCGCCCTCCGGCACCGGGAACACCGGCATGCGGTCCTTGAAGTTCCACACGTCGTCGTAGGACTGCACCCGCTCGCCGATGCTCACGGTGTTGTCGCACGCGCCGGGTACCTCGGCCTCCCACAGCGCGCGCATCTCGTCGGCCGACTTCAGGTAGTAGCCGTCGCCGTCGAACTTGAAGCGGGTCGGATCGGAGAGGGTCTTGCCGGTCTGCACGCACAGCAGCGCCTCGTGGTTGGCCGACTGATCCTTCGTCACGTAGTGACAGTCGTTGGTGGCCAACGGCGGAATGTCCAGCTGCTTGCCGATGTGCAGCAGTCCTTCGCGGACCCGCCGCTCGATGGACAGGCCGTGGTCCATCACCTCGAGGAAGAAGTTCTCCTTGCCGAAGATCTCCTGCCACTTGGCCGCGGCCTCCAGCGCCTCGCGGTCGTGACCGAGGCGCAGCCGGGTCTGGACCTCGCCGGACGGGCAGCCGGTGGTCGCGATGATGCCCTCGGCGTACTGCGCGATGATCTCCTCGTCCATGCGCGCCCACTTGCCGAGCTGTCCCTCGATGGAGGCCAGTGAGGAGAGCTTGAACAGATTGCGCAGGCCGGTCGCGGTCTCGGCGACCATCGTCATGTGGGTGTAGGCGCCGGAACCCGAGACGTCGTCGCCCTTCTGGCTCGGGTCGCCCCACTGCACGCGCTTGGTGTCGAACCGGGAGGCGGGCGCGATGTAGGCCTCGATGCCGATGATCGGCTTGATGTCGTGTTTCTTGGCGGAGTTGTAGAACTCGGCCGCGCCGTACATGTTGCCGTGGTCGGTCATGCCGACCGCCGTCATCCCGAGTCGCTTCGCCTCGGTGAACAGCGGAGAGATCTTGGCCGCGCCGTCGAGCATGGAGTACTCGGTGTGGTTGTGCAGGTGAACGAACGATCCGGACTCGGCCAAGACAGTCCTTCCTCCCAAGGTCTCGACGGGGGTTGGAGCAACGAGTCTATGCGCCCCCTGCGACAAGGTTTCGCACCGGCACGCGCCGCCAGGATGATCATCGGCGCGTCGTGAAGAAGATCACCGGCGCGTCGCGATCGGCCGCCCAGATCGGCCGGGAAATGCCGTCCGCGACGGCGCCGGAGACAGCGTGCGCGCGCGCTGCGAGATCGATCGAAAGCGCCCAGACGGCGCGCTCGGTATTGGTAGTGTGCCTCCGCATATGCAGGGCCGACTATCCGCGACTATCGGATCGAGGTGTCCACGTTGATCACCAAGATGACCAGCACGTTAGCCGTAATTGCTCCGGCCGCCGCCGCGCTCACCGCGGCCGCGCTCACCCTCACCGCCGCGCCCGCCGCGGCCGAGAGCAGCAAGTTCGTGACCGTCTACTCGATGACGAACGGTCTGTGCATCGCGCAGATCGACGCGTCGGTCAACGGGGACGCCTACCCGGAGTCCGCGGCGTTCACCGTGGCCTCCACCATGTGGGGCGTCGGAAATTGCAGCCTCCCGGTGACTTTGAACTGGCGCAATACCGCCACCGGCGCAACGGGTTCGGTGACGCGCACGCCCAACGGCCCCGGCTACTGGATGAACGACGGCAAGTCCGCGATCTTCAGTCCCGGCGTCGGAGACTTCACCGCCACCATCACGCTGGGCGCGGCGCACCTTCCCCAGCCGGGAACCGTCAACTTCACGGTCTCCAAGTACCAAGGCTGACCCGCACCCGTCCACCCGCACGGCCGATAATCGGATCATGATCGGTCGATTCGCTGTGGTCCGGTGACCGCGACCGCGGTCGCCGTGGTCGCGGCGGCGCTGGTGGCGGGCGGCGCTCTGCTGGTGTGGCTGCGCACGCGGCGGGTCGTCACCACGCCCGCCGAACGCGCCGTGCACTCGGCGCTGCACACCGCCTCGCTGGCGGCCGTGCCGCTGCGCCGCGGGCTCACCGACCGGTCCGCGCAGGAGGCCGCTCCGCACCTGCGTGCGCTGACCGGCGCTGCGGCCCTCGGCGTCGCCGATGCCGTGGGCGAGGTGCTGGCCTGGGACGGATCGCACGCCGATCTCGTCGAGGCCTTCGCCGACGCCGCGCGGCGGGCTGTCGCGAGCGAACGGCCGGTGCTGGTGGCCGGTCCCGGCCAGGGCGAGCACGGCGCGCGGACGCTGATCGCCCAGCCGCTGCTGATCGAGAACAGCGGCGCAGCGGGCGCGCTCGGGGTGGTCACCGGCGGCAAGCCCGGCCCCGGACTGCTCGGCGCGCTCGCCGAGGTGGCCCGCTACGCCTGCGGCCAACTGGAACTGGCCGAACTCGACGCGTCCCGAGCCCGGCTGGACCGCGCCGAGGTGCGCGCGCTGCGGGCGCAGATCAGCCCGCACTTCATCTACAACGCGCTCAACACCATTGCCTCGTTCGTGCGCACCGATCCGGCGCGGGCCAGGGAACTCATTCTCGAATTCGCCGACTTCACCCGCTACTCCTTCCGCGCCGCAGGCGAATTCACTGTGCTGTCCGACGAACTGCGCAACATCGAGCGCTACCTGGCGTTGGAGCGAGCCCGCTTCGGCGACGCACTCCAGGTGCGGCTGCGGATCGCGCCCGAGGTGCTCGGCGTCGTGCTGCCCTTCCTCGCGCTGCAACCGCTGGTCGAGAACGCGGTGCGGCACGGCATCGCGGGCAGGCAGGGCGGCGGCACCATCGCCATCGTGGCCACCGACGCGGGCACCGATTGCCTGATCAGCGTCGAGGACGACGGCGCGGGCATCGATCCGGACCTGCTGCGTTCCGGCGCACTCGACGCGATCGAATCCGGTTCCGGCCCGGCGGGTTCCGGCGAGTCCGCGCACGTCGGGCTGGCCAACGTGGACGACCGGCTGCGGGCGGCCTTCGGCAACGACTACGGGTTGGTCGTGGAGACCGCGCCCGGCGCGGGCACCAAGGTCAGCCTGCGGGTGCCGAAGTTCCGCCCCGGCGTGCGCGCCTGACGCGTACCGCGCGATATCCGCTGGTCGGGATATCCGAAACGCGTCCGATCACCATGCCTTTACCATGAAAAGGTTGTGACGCAGAACACCGAAAGGCAAGCGGGCCCGCTGCGCGTGCTCGCCGTGGATGACGAGAAGCCCGCTCTGGACGAGCTGGTGTACCTGCTGCGCACCCAGCAGGGAGTGGGCGAGATCCACACCGCGGGCGAGGCGACCGGCGCGCTGCGGGTGCTGCGTACCCATCCGGTCGACGCGGTCTTTCTCGACATCAACATGCCCGGACTCGACGGCATGGAGCTGGCGGGCATCCTCTCCGAGTTCGCCAACCCGCCCGCGGTGGTGTTCGTGACCGCGCACGACGACCGTGCGGTGAGCGCGTTCGATCTCGGCGCGGTGGACTATCTGCTGAAGCCGCTGCGCGAGGCGCGCCTTGCGGAGGCGGTGCGGCGCATCGGCCAGACGCGCGCCGCTCCCCCGCCGCCCGCGGCGCCGCGCGCCGACCCGAACGCGGTCATCCCCGTCGAACTGGGCGGCGTGACCACTCTGGTGCACCGGTCCAGCGTGAGCTGGGTGGAGGCGGACGGCGATTACGCCAGACTGCACACCAGCGCGGGCTCGCACCTGGTGCGCATCCCGCTCTCCGCCCTCGAATCCCGCTGGGAGAACGCCGGTTTCCTGCGCGTGCACCGCTCCTACCTGGTGGCGCTGCGGCTGGTCACGGGCCTGCGCACGGTGGGAAGCGGCACGGTGGTGTGCCTGCGCGCCGAGGGCAGCGCGGCGGCAGTGGAACTGCCCGTGAGCCGCCGCCAGGTGCGCGAACTCAAACAGCGGCTCGTGCACGGGCCGCGCCACACCTGGACGAACCGGTGACCGGGCCGCAGCGGCCCGCGCGGCAACGGGTGGTGCTCGCCGAGCGGCGTGGCGCGCGGCGGGTGCGCACCCGGGCGGAGGTGGCCGAGCAGACCGAGATCGGGGAAGCCTTGATCGGCGGACTCATTCGTGCCCAGCTCGGCCTCGCGTTGCGACTGGCGCTGGTCACGGTCCTGGCGCTCGGCTCGGTTCCGCTGCTGCTGAGCATCGAGGCGCTCGGCTCGGCCGTGGTCCTGGGCGTGCGGCTGCCCTGGCTGCTGCTCGGCGTCGCGGTGTTCCCGGCGCTGTACGGGGTGGGTCGCCTCTACGTCCGGCTGTCCGAGCGCAACGAGGAGGATTTCCTCGACCTGGCCGGGGACTGACGTGGGCGCGCCCGCCCTGACCGTCGCGGCCCTGCTGCTCGCGGCGCTCGCCACCGTGGCCATCGGCGCGTACGGCGTGCGGCTCTCGCGGACCACCTCCGATTTCCTTGTCGCGTCGCGCAGCGTGAGTCCCGGCTGGAACGCGGCGGCGATCTCCGGCGAATATCTCTCGGCCGCCTCGTTTCTCGGTGTGGCAGGACTGATCGCGAAGTACGGCGCCGACGCGCTGTGGTATCCGGTGGGATTCACCGCGGGCTACCTGGCGCTGCTGCTGTTCGTCGCCGCCCCGCTGCGCCGCTCGGGCGCGTACACGGTGCCGGATTTCGCCGAGTTCCGGCTCGGCTCGGTACGTTTGCGCAGGCTGGCCGCGGTGGTGGTGGTGCTCGTGTGCGCGGTCTATCTGATCCCGCAGTTCCAGGGGGCCGGGCTCACCTTGCGGATTCTGCTCGGCGTGCCGAGCTGGGTCGGGGCCGTCGCGGTCGGGGCGATCGTGATCGCCAATGTCACCGGCGGCGGGATGCGGTCGATCACGCTGGTCCAGGCGTTCCAGTACTGGCTGAAGTTCACCGCCGTCGCGCTGCCCGCGCTGGTATTACTCGGCCATTTCCTGGGCCAGGACCGTGAGCTCGGCACGGCCGCGCCGCCGGTGGTCACCGAGCGCACCACGGTGGACATCACCACCGACGTGGTGGTGCAGGTCGGTGCGGGTCAACAGGTTTCGATCGTGGGCACGGTGGACGGCCGCCGCGTCGACGGTCCGGTGGCGTTGGCGCCGGGCGAGCACGAGCTGGCCGCGGGTACCGAGCTGGTGCTCGAATCCGGTTCCGCGGTCCCGGTGGTGGGGGGGGGGGA
>NZ_JBYISM010000050.1:0-29613 GCF_057708605.1 Nocardia sp. bgisy118
TCGTCGTCTGCCGACAGCCCGCCTTTGTTGCTGCCCGTTCGCCTTGACGGCCAGATAGCTCCCCGCTAGGTGGCCGCCAGTGGGGAATCTCAACTGGCCGCTGACATATGGTCGGAGCACGGCGCGCCCTCTGGTGGTCAGCGACCCCGACCGCGCTCCAACACTCTGCGACAACATATTCACCACCCGATGGTCCGCAACCGAATCACTCGCACGCCCCCACCTGCCCCGGTCGAATGTCCGATAGTCGGCATAGGACGTTCGTCGGTCACGCCCAACCTGCCAGACACTCGCCGAAGGACGTCAGATTCCGCCGATACCAGCAGATCTCGGTCTCGGCGTCTGAGCTAGAGTTCACCGATAACCGCCCCCAGGATTCACCAGCGGAGCTGGTGTGGCTATAGGTCCCGCCACACGATCTCGACCGAGGATGTGTCGAACCGCCACGCCTTGCGGTTCTGGTCGACCCATTTCGCGGCATACACCCGCGCGGGTTTGACGATGACCCTCTCGATCAGCCGCGCGGCGGCCTCATGCCGCCAGCGCGCACCCTTCCTATCCCACGCCTGACGCAACTCGCCCGGCGTGGACCCGATATCGGCCAGCACAGCGAGGGCTTGTGCGCCACGCAACGAATCCTGTTCGGCACGAAGCGCTTTCAGCGCCTGTTTCAGTCCCGTGATGGTGCGTTCGATCACCCGCAAATCGTCTTCGTCACCGGCCCCGGTCAGCATCTCGGTGCGGCGGTCGGTTTCGGCATCCAGATTCCCCGCCGTCGTCTCGATGCGCTGTTGCAGTTCCGCGATGCGCCCGGCGTTGTCGTTCCCGCGATCCAGCCGGGCCAGGATCTCCGGGTGCTCGTACGCGGCGATCACCTGCTGCGCGACGTACATCTCCAACGCGCCCGCATCCCGGAACACCCGCCCGCACCCACACGCCACCTTCGCTGAATCCTTGGCCCGG
This sequence comes from Nocardia sp. bgisy118, assembly GCF_057708605.1. NCBI lineage: Bacteria > Bacillati > Actinomycetota > Actinomycetes > Mycobacteriales > Nocardiaceae > Nocardia > Nocardia sp. bgisy118. The sequence continues at coordinate 964 of NZ_JBYISM010000050.1, forward strand.
CACCCATACCGGCGCTGAACAACGGTGCCGTTCTTGCGTTCACGCTCCAACTGCGAACCCACCATCCACGTGCCGCAATACTGCCCCGCCCGCTCGCGGCCCTCGCCCCAGGTGCCGCCGCACTCGGCTAGAGCGTGTCTCCAAGTAGGCGTCAGGGACGTAGCCATTGGTCGATGGCCGCGATCTGGATGACGGCGAGGTAGCGGGTGGCGAGTTTCTCGTAGCGGGTCGCGACGGCACGGTGGTGTTTGAGTCGGAGGATGCCGCGTTCGATGGTGTTTCGGTGCCGATAGCTCTCGGGGTCGAACGCTGTTGGGTGCCCGCCCGCGCGGCCGCGGTTGCGGCGATTGCGTGCTTGATCGGCAGGGACTGGGATCGTGGCCGCGATACCGCGTTCACGCAGGTGGGCACGGTTGGCGGCCGAGGAGTATGCCTTGTCGGCGAGGCCCCGGTCCGGGCGGACCCGTGGGCGTCCGGCCCCGAGGCGAGGCACAGCGATGCCGTCGAGGACCGCCGCGAATTGCGGGCTGTCACCGGCTTGACCGGCGGTGAGCAGCAGCGACAACGGCCGCAGACCGTGTTCGCAGGCAAGATGTAATTTGGTGCCCCACCCGCCACGGGAACGCCCGAGGGCGTGATCGTCGGGCTCGTGATGATGCCCGCCGGGTGGTTCGGCTTGTCGGTGGCCGTCGCGGCGGGCTCCGGCGGCGTGGGGATGGGCGCGCATGACCGTGGAGTCCACGCTGACCAGCCAGCCGATCTGTCCTGTCGCGTCTGCGATTGCCTGGAGTTGCCGCAATATCGCGGCCCATACCCCGGCGCGGCTCCACCGTCGGAACAGTGCGTAGATGGCCTGCCAGGACCCGTAGCCCGGCGGGATGTCACGCCAGGGGCAGCCGACCCGGATCCGCCACCGGATACCGTCGACCAGACGCCGTCGTGGCCATCTCGATGGTCGGCCGGGTCGTTTCGGGGCAGGCAGCAGCGGTTCCAGCCGTGCCCATTGGGCATCGGTCAGGTCCGCTCGCGCACTCACCGCTAGGGTGGTCACGAGGTCTCCGGTGTTCAGTTGGATCTTGGTCGATCAACCAGATACCGGAGACCTCGCCACTTTTCAAAACCCCGTCACCGCAACGAGTCTCAGACCTGCGGTTTCACTTGGAGACACGCTCTAGCCCGGTCAACCAATACTCGCCGTTACGGTGCCGGGGACGATCCGGCTCCTCGAGACGGCGGTGCGCGGTCAAAGCTGCTCGCATCGCGTCCTGCTCGGTGCGGGTGAAAATGCCCGGCCACTGCACACGATGCCGGGTATCGGTGCGCTCGTGCACCCGAATGCCGTTGCCCTCCGGGTTGTTCAAGCACTCACACCGGGCACCGGTCGCGTCGGTGTGCTCACCCAGGTCATAGACCACATACGCCTCCAACAGCAGCAGGTGAGACAGTTTGCCCACCCGCCACTGCCCGCCCTGGGAGGTGGTGATCCCCCGGGCGTTCCAATCGGTGATGATCGTGGTCTGGGACTCGCCGTTGATCACCCGGTCCCGGCCCTCCTCGAGAACCGCTACCTCCTCGGCCCGCAACGCATACCGATCCAAAATGTCGGCACCGGTAATCGGGTGTGTGCCAACGACTTTGCCGTACCCGAAGCGGCGTGCACCGCCCTGCATCACCCCCTTGGCAGCCTCCTCGCCCATCCGGTCCAGGAGGTTTTCGGTGTTGGTTTCCCGGTACTCGGCGGCTTCGGAGACCTTCACCATGAAATTCTTCCGGCCTGCGCCCGTGGTTAAGTCGTACTCGGTGTCCTTCATGAACACATACCGCACCCCCTCGTCCCCGGCTCGACCGGACCGATGTCGGGGACCACCTGGCCTTCGGCGCGGTATCCACTTCTGTCTGGGCAGCGCGCTGGCCCGGCTGGAAGCCACCGCCGCCATCGCGGAGATCATGCGTCGCGCCCCGTCACTGACCTCGGCCGGGACGCCGGAGCGCATCGCCAGCCCGGTGCTCCGAGGCCTGCGCAGTCAACCCGTCCGCCTCGGCGCCCTGACAGCACCGAATCACCCTGGGCGATAGATCTCGTCGAACACCATCAGCTGGGCGGCGGTCAGCAGCGATCGAGCCTCGGCCAGGAGGCTCTCTCCTTGCTGCACGTGGAAGGGCCACCGGCACTCGTGTGACATCTCGAGATGAGCTCGGCTCTTGTCGGGGTCCACCGGCAGGCCGTCGGCTCCGACGAGGTAGGCCAGGCCGAGCTGGAAATGGGCATTGCCCTGCGCGAAGTGGTCGTCGTCGTAACGAAGAGAGGAACATTCGAGAAGGTCATCGGCGAAGGAACCGGCCTCGGGGTGGCCGAAGTCTGCTGCGACATTGAGCAGTTTGTAGAGCAGTACGTCCACTTCTACCGCGTCGGCATCCGCCGATTCGAGCAAGAACAGGGCATCGACGTCACCCGCCCGAGCCGACGCCACGTACTGCCGGAACGACGGGGAGCAACCTGGGCCCGGGCTCACGACATACCCGCCCTGGTTCTCGAACGGCGATGCGCTGTCGGCAACTGTCATATTCGGCACTGTAGAGCCCGGCACCGACAGCCGGAGCGCGATGGTTGGGGTATGCCGTGTCTTGCCGCCCAGGTCAAGCGGCCGCTCCCCCAGTTGGCCCCTCCCCCGCTGCACGTGGCACCGCGCCTTCTCCGCGCATCGGCGCCGCGCTGCTCGGTCACCTCGAAATCCAGACCACCCGCGGCTACGTCGCGGTCTTCGAGGAGGATGTGGTCCGCCACTACCCGGAATTCCTCGACCGGCGGCGCGCTCAACGCCCCGCCGAGGAATACCGCAAACCGACCGAAGACGAGTGGGCTGGCTTCGAGGAGCACTTCGACAAACGACGCGTCGAATTCGGATCCTGCGGGCGCCCCTACGGCACCAGCCGCCGGCACGAACCCTCCTGCTTCTCTGAACTAACTGGCCGTGCCCATTCGGCGTCGGTCGAGCGCACTCGTGCACCCGATGACCGGTCAATTGGTCAGATCGTGCTGATCTACCAACTGGGCGTAATCCGTGTGGATTTCTCCATCGAGCAGTTTCCGGTAGAAGGCGTTCATCGCCGCGGCGGCTGGTGCGTGTCGGGTCAGGATCGCGGTCACCGTCGGAGCCACGTCGCCGGGATATGGCCAGCCGCGCAGTGGAGTACACACTCGTTACGGGCGAGGGGGCCGCCGCTGGTCGGTATCGGTATCACCCCGGGGTGAACAAACCTCGCCCGGATTCTCGAGCCGCGGGCGCAACCGCGGTCTGCGGGGGCCGGTGATCGTCCGGTGACGTTTTGGCCTGTCAGGCGCGGTCGTGGAGAGTGACCTGGTAGCCGTCGGGGTCGGCGAAGGTGAATGTCCGACCGAAGGGGCCGTCGATCGGTGCGGAGACGATGGTGTGACCGTCGGCGACCAGAGCATCGTGAATGGCTTGGACGTCTGTGGCGTGGAGCCAGATCGCGGCACCGATGCCGGGCTGAGCAGCGGATGCGAGATCGGTGCCGGGAACGATGTCGCGGAGTGCGAACGCGATCGGCTTCGTCTCGAAGACGACGGCGTGCGGAGGTCCGGCCTGCGAGCGGACGAGGCCGAGGTACTGCTCGTAGAACACCTGCGAAGCGTCGAGGTCGCGCGCTTGGAGTGAGATGAAGTCGGGGCCGGTGGCGGGCATGATGATGCTCCTTCTCTTCGTGTCAGGTTTCTGACACGGATCAATTTATGTCAGAATACTGACATGAGTCAAGACGGTGTCGGCGTCGACCTGGAGACGTCACTGGGCTACCTGCTGAAAGAGGCGTCGAGCGCGCTACGTGTAGCTATGGAGGAGGTGTTGCGGCCGCTCGGGATGAGCGTGACGCACTACTCCTGCCTCGAGCTGCTGGCTCAACGACCGGGCTTGTCGAATTCCGAGCTCGCGCGGGGCGCGTTCGTGACCCGGCAGACGATGAACGTGCTGCTCCAGGCCCTGGAACGAGACGGCTACGTGACCAGGCCTGCGCAGGCACCCGTCGGGAAGGTTCTTCCCACGCGGCTCACGCCTCGCGGCCGGCGGAGCCTCGAGAAGGCGACCATAGCGGTCCGGTCCGTCGAGGTCAGAATGCTGGCCGGCCTGGCCGAGACCGAGCAGTCGGACGCGTTCCGGATCCTGCACAGCATGATCCATTCCCTGCACGATGGCAACGACGGTGCATAGCTCGCTTTCCCGGCACACGTCTCGCCGCGCCCGGAAAGGAGTGCGGCCATCCCTGCAGGCAACTTCGACACCGACAGACCCCGACTACACCCTCCTTTTGCGATGAGCCTGATTGTCGGCATGCCGAGGCTGATGAATGACGGTTCGCCGGGCTGCTTCTCGTCGAGTTGGGCCAGTTTGCCTTCAGCACCGGCGAGGCTTACGTGCAGGCCTTCGATCTCGCCGAGCCATCCCTCTCGCCCTGCTTCGCTGATCCGGGTGGTGAGGTTGTCTCGGATTTGTTCCAGCCGAGTGCGTTGTTGCGGATCCGGCCACGGGAGCGAACATCGACACAGACTTCTATGAACTTGATTCTCATGGGGCAGAGCTTCTTCCGGAGATCGAGCCGAACGTGGGCATTCCGAGTCCCGTTGCTGCCGTGGTGCGTTGGAGAGTGGAATCGATCTGGGCGAGTTTGCCTTTGACGCCGCTGTAGCTGATTTGGAGTCCTTCTACTTCGCCGAGCCAGCCCTCGCGTTTGGCGTCGATGATGCGGGCTTCGAGGTTGTCGTGGATCTCTTCGAGCCGCGCCCGCTGGGCGGGGTCCGGTCGAAGGAGCGAGCACCTCACGCAAGCTTCTCTGAACTAGGGGTTGTCCTGCGTGGACTGTTGGGTAGCCTGCGGTCGTGGGAACGGGACCGAACACCGCCGGCTGGCTGGAAGACACGCGGACGTCCTACGACACCGTCGCTGCTATTTATGCAGATCTGACGCGTCACCTTCTGGATGAAACGCCCGATGAGCGCGCTGTCCTGGCGTTGTTCGCCGACCAGGTGCGTGCCGAGGGCGGGGGCCCAGTTGCGGACGTGGGGTGTGGGGCGGGGAGGATCACCGCTCACCTATCCCGGCTGGGCGTCGACGCGTTCGGAATCGACCTGTCGCCCAGGATGATCGAGGTGGCCCGGCGTGATCACCCCGGCCTCCGGTTCGATCTCGGCTCTATGACCGACCTCGCCTTCGGCGACGCCTCGATGGCTGGTCTGGTCGCCTGGTACTCGCTGATCCACGTTCCCGACGACGAGATCAGTTCGGTCTTCGCGCACTTCCAGCGAGTAGTTCGGCCCGGTGGACCGTTGTTACTCGGCTTCCATGTCGGTGACGAGTCGCAGTTGAAGACGCAGGGCTATGGCGGGCACCAGATGAACATATATGTCCATCGTCGCCAGCACGGCCAGATGATTGCGTGGCTCAACGATGCTGGCTTCGTCGTCGAGACACACAGAACTCTCACCTCAGCCGAGAGCACGCTCGGGGGGATCATTCTCGCGCGCCGCCAGGTTGACGATCTCGAAGAGTGAATCGATCGAGTTCGCGCCGCCTGGGAGCCAGTTGTGCAATTCGTTCCCTCGCGTCGCAAGGCTGCCGCGGAGTTGTTCGACCTCGCCGAGCGAGCGTTCGCACTTGGCCTATCATCTGTCGCACTGATTCAATCATCATGGGGCAGAAGACCTTCCAGAGATCGAACCGAACGTGGGCATCCCGAGGTCAGTTCCTGCCGCCGTTCGTTGGAGTCTGGCGTCGATCTGGGCGAGCTTGTCCTTGACGCCGCTGTAGCTGACCTGCAGGCTTCGCCGAGCCAGCCTTCGCGTTTGGCTTCGATGATGCGGGCTTCGAGGTTGTCGCGGATCTCTTCCAACCGGGGGCGTTGGGCGGGGTCCAGCCGTAGAAGTGAACATCTTACACATGCGTGCTCATGAATACAGGGGAGAAGCGAACGCTCGCGCGCGGGTCCCAACGGAGACTTTCCGCTTCTCGAAGTGCGCGAGGAAGGCGTCCCATTCCTGGTCGATGGGTGTGCGGTATTCCTGGCTGGGGCATTCGAACCGGTCGCCGTCGTCGGGCCACCGGCAGGCGCAGCCGCAGGAACAGCGGTTCGGGAACAGCCACTGGTCAGATCGATCGGGCCCAGCAGCGGCTCGCACGACAGGAACCGCACCGCGGCGGGACCGGCGAGCAGGTCGGTGATGCAGTGGGTGACCGCACCGTTTTCCACCGACCTGCCCAGCCAAAGGTTCGGCCGGAGCGCCAGCCCGCGCTCGACCTGCTCCGGGTCACGGGCACCGAGCCGCTTCGCCGCCGCATCGTGCAGCGGTAAACAGAACCGATTCTGTTTGGTAGAAATTCGTGCAGATCGCTTCTTGCGCAATCTAATTCATCGGACAATGGCATCTCGATGGGTACTTCTTCTGTTGGCGTTATCGAGGTGCCTCGCCGGTTTCGTCGTGCGACAATTCCGTTCCGGTTCAGGAATTCGAGGGAGCGCGCATGCAGATCCGTTCCGGCCCAGCTGTACTCGTCGTCACGGTCCTGACAACGCTGGCGCTATCGTCGTGCGGCTCCGACGCAGCGGACCGCGGCGATGCTCCGCCGTCATCGGCGCCGGTCCCCGCACCACAGTCATCGGTGGCTACTTCGTCGGCAGCGTCGGCTACGACGTCCGAACAGCAGGGCCCGACGATCCCTCCGCAGGGGGCGCCGATCACCACGAAGCCCCAACTGACCATCGCGACACCTTCGGTCGTTGCACCCTCGCCGCAAAAGCCGGAGGCACAAACGACTGTCCCCGTACCACAGACGTCAGTCGGCATCACGACCTCTCAGCGTCTGATCGTGCCCGGCATGCCGCCGATCGCGACAACTCCTCCGCCACCGACTCTTCCGCCGCTCACAGCGCGACAAGCACCCTCCAGCCGACCGGAACCGAGTTCCGGCAACGCGGAGCGCTGACCGATGACACAGCGGCAGGAACCGTCTCCGCTGAAGTCGGCGCTGACGCTCGCGGGGGCATTGGCGTCGCAGGCAGCGGTGCTCGTACCGGTCCTCTACTATTTCGGCGCGGTGTACACCCGCGCCTGGTATGGCTATTTCGGCATCGACTCGGGGCTGCTCGGCTACTCGATCACCGATTTTCTGCGGCGATCGATCACTCCCACGTTCTGGCCGGTTGTCCTCGGCATGGTGATGGTGCTGATTCTGGTGGCGTCCCGGGACGTGCCGTTACTGCTGGCCCGGCGGACCCGCAACGAGACTCGAGCGCTTCGGATTTGGTACGTGGCGATGCTGGCGCTGGGAGTGGCGGCGCTCGCGGTGGCCCCGATCATCCGGTTGACCGCGGTGCCGTCGTGGTTTCCGCCGAACAATTACCTGCTGCCGGGATCGCTGGTCGTCGGGAGTGTCTTGCTCGGCTATGTCATTACGCTTCGGTCCAGCAATCCGGGCCTGTGGCAGACTCCGCCGAGCCCAGGACTTCTGCCGCCGAGGCCTCGGCCGACGAATCAGTCAAGCACGATCGTGATCATGATCGCGCTGTTCACCCTCGGACTGGCCGGATTGATGTGGATCACCGGGGCCTACGCCTCCGACCAAGGGCTCACGGATGCTCGAAACCTGGCTCGATCCCAATTCGCCGACCAGCCCTCGGTCGTCGTGTTCAGCGTCGACCGGCTCGCCATCCTCGGCACCGGTGTAGAGGTCGGCGAAATCGACATACCCGGCGAGAAATACCGCTTCTACTACGGGGGTGTGCGACTACTCGACCGAACTGCCGACGCCTACTTCGTCATACCCCAGCAGTGGGAAGCACGGCGCGACCGCGTCTTCATCATCCCCCGCGCCGACACCATCCGGATAGATCTCGACGCCACACACAACAAATAGGGCGACATCCCAGCCGCGGCGCCCTCACTCGAACCCCGACATCGGGCTGGTATCAACCGGTTTCACGCCCTGACACGGAGCGCCGATGTGTGGGCGAGGGCTTGTCGTAGACCAGCGAGTACCTCCAGAAGAGCCTGCGACGGATGCGAGCTCCCCGGAGATGCTCCCCGGCAACAACGCGAATTTCCGAGAGTGTCTCGCGGGGTGGCGCTGTCGGTGCCGTCATCTCGAGGGGGAAATGGTCCGTCGGCCGTGGATGCTTCAGAACTCCGATGACCATATTGGCCACGGTGGCCACGAGTCCTATTGCGAGATCGACTACCCCCGATTCCCGGTAGCACCCGATGACGACGAGGCGGCCGCCAGGAGCCAGGCAGCGATCGAGATCGCGCAAGGTCTGCGTGAGTGGAAGGTGATGAAGGCTGGCCACCAGTGTGATCGCATCCCACTGACGAGCCGGGTCGCGTTGGTCGAATCGTCGTTGTTCGATCACTACGGAAGGGATGTCGGCGAAGCGCGCTGCCGCCACGCGTGCCGCTTCGGGGTCCGGCTCGATCCCGGTCACGTGTTCGACCCGCACCCGGAGACGGCCGATCAGATTGCCTGTGCCGCACCCGATGTCCAGAACGCTGCGGGCTTTGCTCGACGCGACTCGATCGACCACCCAACCTCCGTAGAAGTCGTTGTGACTCCATGGACGCCGTCTGTTGAACCGATAGATGCGTGAAATCAAGGTCACCGCTCCACCGTACGATCATCCGTGTGGTCACCGGCACCGCTACGCCGAACTGTGGGCCGGTCTCGGCTGCGCCACCACCCGGCCGCTGATTCGCGAAATCCCGCTGCGCACTGTCGGCGCGAAGGCCCGCGGCCGCAACGACTCTCGGCGACGCGGCCGCGGGCCTCGGCCCTGGTCAGGCCGCCTTGTACTTGCGCAGGTACTCGCCGGTCAGGGAGGTAGGGTGGGTCAACAGGTCGGCGGGGGTGCCGGTGAAGACGATTCGGCCGCCGTCCTTTCCGCCGTCCGGGCCCAGATCGATCACCCAGTCGGAGTGGGCGACGACGTCGAGGTTGTGCTCGATGACGACGACGGTGTTTCCGCGTTCGACGAGTCCGTCCATGAGCGCGAGCAGGGTGTCGACATCGGACATGTGCAGGCCGGTGGTCGGCTCGTCCAGCACGTAGATCGACCCGGTATTCTGCAACTGGGTGGCCAGCTTGATGCGCTGGCGTTCGCCGCCGGACAGCGTGCTCATCGCCTGGCCCAGGCTCAGGTACTCCAGGCCGACCTCGTTCATGGTGCGCAACTTGCCATTCAGCGCCTTCTCCGGGAAGAAGCCGAGCGCCTCCTCCGCCGGCATCTCCAGCACGTCGGCGATCGACTTGTCGCGCAACGTGTGCCCGAGCACGCCCTCGGAGAAGCGGCGGCCGTCGCAGGCGTCGCAGTGTGTGGCGACCGGGTCCATGTACGCGATCTCGGTGACGACCACACCGCGGCCCTCGCACTGTTGGCAGGCGCCGTGGGAGTTGAAGCTGAACAGGCTCGGCGACTCCCCCGTCGCCTTGGCGAAAAGCTTGCGAATCGGGTCCATCAATCCCAGGTAGGTCGCCGGCGTCGAGCGGGAGGACGCGGCAATGGGCGACTGGTCGACGAACAGCGCCTCGGGATGCTCGCGCACGAACACGTCGCGGATGAGGCTGCTCTTGCCCGAGCCCGCCACGCCGGTGACGGAGGTCAGTACCCCGGTGGGGATGGCGACGGTGACATCGCGCAGGTTGTGCACGCCGGCGTTCTCGATCAGCAACTCGCCCGCGGCGGCACGGAAGGTGTCCTTGACAGTGAACGGCCTGCGCAGACCAGCACCGGTGGGGGTGTCGGCGTCGCGCAGCTCGGCGAAGCTGCCCTGGAACACCACCCGTCCGCCGTGCACGCCTGCGCGCGGGCCGACATCGACGATGTGGTCGGCGATCTGGATGACGTCCGGATCGTGCTCGACCACCAGCACGGTGTTGCCCTTGTCCCGCAGCGCTTTCAGAAGATCGTTGAGCCTGCCGACGTCGCGCGGGTGCAGTCCGACGCTCGGTTCGTCGAAGATGTAGGTCATCCCGATCAACGTGCTGGACAGATGCTTGATCATCTTCAGCCGCTGTCCCTCACCGCCGGAAAGGGTCGAGGTGGGGCGATCCAAGCTCAGGTATCCGAGACCGATGTCGGCCACCCGCCGCAGCGCGGTACGGATGGCGTCGGCCAGGCCGAGCGCCGCGGGGTCGGTGATCTCGTCGAGCACCGCCATGAGATCGGTGATCTGCATCCCCGACCAGTCGGCGATATTGCGGTCGCCGATCTTGGTGGCGAGTGCGGCGGCGTTGAGCCGCGCGCCCCGACAGGTCGAGCAGACGCCCTCGGTGAGGAACTTCTGCATCTGCTCGCGGGTCTTCTCGCTGAGCGTCGAGGTGTCGCGCTGCAGTCGGGTGCGGGTGAACTTCGCGGCGAGTCCCTCGTAGTCGGCCTTCCAGGTGCCCTTCGCGAAGGTGAGCTCCACCTTGCCGCCGCTGCCGTACAGGAAGTCCTGGTACTCGGCCTCGGTGTAGTCGGCCAGCTTCTTGTCCAGGTCGAACCGGCCGGAATTGCCGTAGAGCTGCCAATCACCGCTGCCCACACCGTAACCGGGGAGCAGGATGGCCCCTTCGTTGAGCGATTTGCCACGGTCCACCAGGCGATCCGGGTCCGCGCGCACCGTCATGCCGAGCCCGTCGCAGTCCGGGCACATGCCTTGGGGGACGTTGAACGAGTAGTTGTAGACGAATCCGGCCGAGGGTGAACCGAATCGGGCGAACATGGCGCGCACCATCGAGTAGATGTCCGTCATGGTGCCGACCGTGGAGCGCGGGCCGCCACCGACCGGTTGCTGATCGATGATGACCGGCGCTGTCAGGTTCTCGATCGCCTCGGCGTGCGGGCGCTCGTACCGCGGCAGGAAGTTCAGGACGAACGCCGGGAAGGTGGCGTAGAGCTGGCGCTGCGATTCCACGGCGATGGTGTCGAACACGATGGACGACTTGCCCGACCCGGACACGCCGGTGAAAAGGGTGATCTTGTTCTTGGGGATCTCGAGCGAGACGTCGCGCAGGTTGTGCTCGCTGGCCCCGAGCACCCGGATGACATCGACGGAGGCGGTCGATTCGGTAGATGGCATGCCGAACACCATGCCATCGCGGGCCGACAAAATGGCGAGGGTGAAGTGATGTAGATCACAGAAGCCGCTCGATGATCGGGCCGAACTGTTCCATGCTGTTCTCCAGCACGGTGATGTAGCTGAATCCGAAGCGCTCGCGCAGTTCCCGGACGCGGTCGGCGCCCTCCTCGAGGGAGCCGATCAGCAGAGTCGGGATCCGCTCGGGGTGGTCGGCGGCCGAGGGCGGCAGCGCCGGTGCGTAAGCATCGGCCAGCGCGGGCCAGTCCGCGCGCGAGACCACCCGCTGGATGAGCAGATTCAGTTCCACCTCGCCCGCACGTGCGCCGAGCAGCCCGTCGACATAAGCCACCCGCTCGGTGGTGGTGTCCTCGTCGGCGAGCTGCACCGGGCCGCCGGGCGTCGCTCCCCCGCCCGCGAAGGCGATGATGTCGGCCTGCTCGGCCGCGAGCTTCAACAGCCGGTCGCCCCAGCCTGCCAGCAGCAGCGGCGGTCCGGACGGCTGCGCCGGGCGCGGCTGGTAGTCCGGGTCGGCGAACAACCTGCGCAGCGTCGTGACGGTGTGCTCGAGATGACGCACCCGCTTACCGCCGCTCTGGAAAGGGATTCCGGCGGCGTCGAACTCGGCCCGCACGTAGCCCGCGCCGAGCCCGAGTTCCACGCGCCCGTCGGTCAGCTGGTCCGCGCCCGCCGCGTCGCGGGCCAGCAGCACCGGGTTGTAGAAGGCGGTGTTGAGCACGAAGGTGTTGAGCCGCACGCGTTCGGTGGCCTCGGCCGCCACGATCATGGCGGGAAACGGCGCGGGCAGGCCGAGATGATCGGCGACGCCGACCACGTCGAAGCCGAGTTCCTCGGCCCTGCGGCATTTTTCGATCCACCGGGACCTGGACTCGGGTACCACCATGTTCACGCCGAAACGGAAGGGACGCTGCACAGTCACCGGTCCTGTCTACCCGTTGGCGCGACCCGCCCGCCACCCGGCAAAGTGTGCGCTCAGCACTCCGCGAGCGCACTCGCCGTGACGGCGACGCCGAGGCCGAGCAGCGCCACCGCCGCGCTGAGCGCGGGAACCGGACGTCGTGCCGCTTCGCGGAGGTATCGGCGCCACTCCGCCCCGCGGAAATATCGACGCATCGCGGCAGTGTCGAGTCGTGCGGGACGGCGCGCTCCGCTGTCGGCGTGCGCGGCGTCGCGATCCCTGCGGAACACGCGACGCACGAGCCCGAGGGCCGCGAGGATCAGAGTGGCGGTCACCATGTCCGAACCCCTAGGCGCCGAGCACGTTCGACGCCGGACGCGGCACGGCCGGGCGGGTGCGGACACCCGGCGCGTGCACGACGCCGAAGGCGAGCAGGCTCTCCGCGGTGTCGAGCACGGTCTCCCGGACGGGACGCATGGTCCAGCCGAGCTCCGTGCGCGCCTTGTTCGCGCTGACCATCTCGGTGCGGCCGAGCACCGGAAGCGCCAGCCGAACGCCCTTGTCGAATCGCGCGACGAGCCGGATCAGCCAGTCGGGCAGCACGCGGGTGGGCACCCGCAGGCCGCGCGGGTTGTATTCGTCGGCCAGGATCTGGGCCAGCTCGGCCATCCACACCGCATCGGACGCGCAGATGTACCGATTGCCCGCCGCCTGCGGCAGTTCCATCGCCAGCCGATGCGCCACGGCGAGGTCACGCACGTCGACCGGGGTCCAGCCGGTGCGCATCGAGCCGGGCACATCCCGCGCCATCAGCCGCCGAATCGGTTCGTGCGAGGTGCTGGTGACGGGGCTCTGTAGCGGGCCGAGCACCATACCCGGGTTCACCGCGGCCAGCTCGAGTCCACGCTCGGCGGGCAGGCCGCCGACGAACTCCCACGCCGCTCGCTCGGCCAGCGTCTTGCTCTTCTGGTAGGGCGGAATCCGGCCGACCACCGACCAATCCGCCTCCGTACGCACGGCGTCGGTGTCGTGGCCGTAGGCGATCGCGGCGACCGAGGAGGTCAGCACCACCCGTCGCACGCCCGGCTCGGCGGCGGCCGCGCGCAGCACCCGCAGCGTGCCCTGGACGGCCGGTTCGACGAGTTCGTTCTCGTCGTCGGGAATGTACGACGGGAACGGCGAGGCCACGTGCACCACGTACGCGCAGTCCGCGACGGCCTCGGCCCACCCGGCGTCGCGGCCCAGGTCGGCGGCGACGAACTCGAGGTCCGCGCCGAGGCGCCGCGCGAGCTCGGTGAGGTGCGCGCGCTTGCCGGTGTTCGCCAAGTCGCGCACGGTGGCGCGGACATGGTAGCCGTGCTCGAGAAGGTCGGCGATGACGTGCCCGGCGATGAATCCCGTTGCGCCGGTGACGAGTACCTGCTTGCTCATGTGTTCCACCTGTCAGGGGAAGAGGGGCGCGGCCGGAATCTAAGCGCCGCTCAGATTATCTAAGCACCGCATAGATAGGTTGTCCAGCCCCGGTCGCATACGCTCGGATGGTGAAGCGGACCAGTTACCACCACGGCGCACTGCGTGATGAGCTGATCGCCGCCTGCCTGCGCCTGATCGAAACCGAAGGCATCGCGGCGGTGAGCCTGCGCCGGGTTGCCAGGGAGGCCGGCGTCAGCACCGGCGCGCCGTACCATCATTTCGCGGATCGGGCCGCACTGCTCGCGACGCTGTCCACCAAGGGATTCGAGCTGCTCGGCGCCGAACTCGCCGCCGCGCGAGCCGCCGCGACCGGCTCGCCGCTGGACACCCTCGCCGCGCTGGCGGGCGCCTACGTCCGCTTCTCGCGCGAGCAACCCGGCTACTTCCGGCTGATGTTCCGGCCGGAGCTCTCCCAGCCGGAGAAGCACCCCGACGCCATCGTGGCGGGCGACGCCGCCTTCGCGATCCTGGCCGACGCCATCGGCGAGTGCGTTGCGGCCGGTCTGCTGCCTGCCGACAAGGCGGATATTCTCGGCATCACCTGGTGGGGCATCGGCCACGGGCTCGCCTCGCTGTGGTTGGACGGTCAGCTGGAGAAGCGGGCCGTTCAGCTCGGCACCACCGCGCCCGAACTGGTCGAGGACGTGATGCGCACGGTGTCCTCGCTCCTCGCGCCCGGGTCTTGACGCGGCGCGCCGCATTTCTGACCTAGAGTGGGCGCCAGATGTTTGCTGTTCCGTCACTGCTCGACCCGATTACCGTGATTCGAGAGGGATGACCGGATGTCCGTACAGCAACAGCTCGACCCGATCGTTCAGCAGTTCGTCGACGCGCTCAACGCCAACGATCGCGACCGCTTCCACTCGGTGCTCACCGAGGACGCGACCATGTCCGATGACGGCGTGGAACGCGATGTCGAGCAGTGGACCGATTCGGAGGTCTTCGCCAGCAACGGCCGGATGCAGATCGAATCGGTGACCGACGGCGGCGTCGAATTGCTCGCCGACTACACGAACTCGCGCTGGGGATCGATGCGCACCGCGTGGCGTTTCACCGTGCGCGACGGAAAGATCAGCCGATTCGAGACCGGACAAGCCTGAAACCCTTGCCGTGGCGGCGCCGATCTTGACATTCTGACCACGTGTTCGACGCGCCACGCTACGGCTCGGGTTCCCTGGCCGACTTGTTTCCCTCTGTCCTGGCCTGTCTGGGCGTCCCCGGCGAAGACGATCGGCTCGGCCTCGGACTGTCCGCGCGCCGGGTCTGTGTCCTGCTGGTGGACGGGCTCGGCGCGGAAGCTCTCGCCGCTCACTCGGAGGAGGCGCCGTTCCTGTCGAGCCTCGCCTCGGCCGAGCTGGCGGCGGGGTTCCCGAGCACGACCGCGACCAGCCTGAGCTCCCTCGGCGTCGGGGTCCCGCCGGGTGAGCACGGCATCGTCGGCTATCTGATCAACGTGCCCGGCTACGACCGGTTGGTGAACGCACTGCGCTGGCGATTGCACGGCGAGGGCCCGAAGGTGGATCTGCTGCGCGAGCTGGTGCCCGAGCAGTTCCAGCCCACCGCAACGGTATTCGAACGCGCCGCCCGTGCCGGGATCAGCGTCTCGCAGGTCGCCCCCATGTACCAGGCGGGCTCCGGGCTGACCAGGGCCGTGTTGCGCGGCTGCGCGTTCCGCCCGAGCCTGTCGTTCGGCGACATGGTCGACGGCGTCGCCGAGGCGTTGCGCACGGGCGACCGCTCGCTCGCCTACGCCTATCACGGCGATCTGGACACCACCGGCCATGTGCGCGGTCCGTCCTCCGACGCGTGGCGGCTGGAGCTCGCACACGTGGACCGCTTGGCCGCCACCATCGCCGAACACCTGCCGCCCGGCGCGGCGCTGCTGGTGACCGCCGATCACGGCATGGTGGAGCTGACCGGAACCGTGGACTTCGACGCCGTCGACGCGCTGCGCGCCGGCGTCCACCAGCTCGGTGGCGAACCGCGGGCCCGACACGTCTACACCGTCGAGGGCGCCGTGGACGACGTCGCTGCGGCATGGCGGGAGACGCTCGGCCCCGACTTCGCGGTGCTGCCGCGCGCCGAGGTGATCGAACGCGGCTGGTTCGGGCCTACCGTCGGGCCCGTGGTGGCCGAGCGGATCGGCGATCTCGTCGTCGCGGCGCTCGGACCGCGCGGCGTCATCCGGACCGGGGCCGAACCGCTCCAATCGGCCATGGTCGGCCACCACGGCTCGCTGACCTCGGCCGAGCTCAACGTCCCGCTGCGCACCTGCCTCGCCTGATCGGCCCGCGTCGGCTCGATCAGGGCTTCCGGCGCCGTAGGCACGGCCGACGGGTTCTCCGGGTCCCAGACCAGGCTGGGCCTTGGTGACAATGTAGGGGCGGTCGGCTTGCGGCAGGCCTGCGATGGCCTTGCCGACCAGTTCCTCCGAATGGCCGAGGCCGTACACCGCGGCGGTGTCGATCCACTTGACGCCCACGTCGAGCGCGTGGCGGATCGCGGCGACCGACTCGGCGTCATCCGTGGCACCCCAGCTGAAGGTCCAGCCCGAGCCCGAAACGGCCCACGAACCGAAGCCCAATCGGGTGATGTCCCTGCCGGTACGGCCAAGCGTGACAGTCATGAGTGATGCGCTCGTGCGAATCCGTGAAGCCGGAACCGTTCCGGCGGATTCGACCTTTGCCGATTCGCGCCGGGTCAGGCAGTGCCCGGCTCTGCCTAGGCACGCCATGACGAGACATCCACCCGAGTCGAGAAATGATGGGACACATGAACTTCGACCGACGCGCCGAACTGGGTGAGTTTCTCCGATCGCGCCGCGCCCGCCTCCGCCCGGAGAAGTTCGGACTCACCTCCTACGGGCGGCAGCGCCGGGTTCCCGGACTGCGTCGCGAGGAGCTGGCGCAGCTGGCATCGCGGCGGGCGTCGTAGGTGAACGAGTACAAGTCATTCATAGGGTCGGGCGGGATCTGCCTTCCTCGAATGATGAGCCGGCACCACCACAACGACCTCGACGATCCAAACGGAATCAGGTCCACTCGCTCGATGTCGTCGAACAGGACATGCACCGGCGACTGCGCGGCTTTCCATTTCGAATGATGGTTCCGGTCCTCGAATACCACGTGGGTAGGCGTCCACGTCAACGACTTCATGATGCTCCTGTCACCTTGACATCAACCACCAATCTGCCTTGGGTCAAGATCTTGGCGGGATCTGGCTGGTCACATGGTTGATGCCACGGCTGGTGAGATCGATCGAGAGCGGTCGGATGGACGGCGATCCCGGCGGGCTGAACGCTCAAACGGAACACCCTGGGCTACTGGCGTTGTCGAAGATGACGATCATGACCGAGCTGAACGCTCGGATCGCGTGGTGCGGTTTCTGCGATTGATGCAGAGACGCGGTAAAGACCTGCCCGTCGACGAACAGGCGGACGAGGAATTCTTCCACGCGGAAATGGCCCGGAACGGAGTGACACCAGCCGATGTCGACTGGGATACTGGATCTGGCTCAATTTTCGTGATTGACCCGTTCGGGATGCGCTCGGGCGCTTGATCATTGATGATGTCACGGGCGCTCTGGCCTCGGACCGATGTGATCGAGTCGCGGTCGCGTTTCATTGCGGTTCGGCAAAGGAACCAGTACCCGGTGGGCAGATCTCCTGGACGAACTCGCCGCGGAATGCGTCGAAGATCAGGTCCTTCGTGGCGATGTACTCGGCCATGTAGTCACGTTTGCCGTGTTCGATATTGGCCTCGAGGCTGACCCAGTGTTCCAGAAGAGTGAACGACTGCGGATCGTCTCGGTCCTGGAAGATACGGAATTCCAGGCAGTCGGGGTTGGCGCGAGTTGGACCGGCGATCTTCTCCAGCGCCCGTCGCGCTACGTCGATCTGATCCGGCCGCGCATGCACTCGCACAAGCATGACCAGGGGTCCGGGATGCTTCGGTGACGCCGCAGCGACCCGTGCGGTGACCCCGGAGTGGGTATCTGACATGTGGAAAACATACCTCAATTGGTTCAGTGATCCAAATTAGTGCGATGATCCAAAAATGCTGGCAGAATCGGGCCATGGCCACACGAGCGCGCCGGGCACAGCGGCGCAACCAGGTGCTCTCCCGCGAGCAGATCATCGCTACCGCTATTGAGCTGCTCGACGGCGGCGGCGAGAGCGCGCTGACGGTCCGGGCGCTGACCGAGCGCCTGGCCACCGGAACCGGGGCGATCTACTACCAGGTAGGCGCCCGAGACGAGCTGCTGGATGCCGCGACCGAAACAGTCATCGGCACTGTGCTGGACACCGAGCCCGCCGGGGCCCGGACCACTGCGGGGGACGAGATCCGCGCCGTGGCGCTGGGCCTGTTCGACGCGATCGCCGAACATCAGTGGCTTGCCACGCGCTTGGCCCTGCAGATCACCCGCAATCCATGCGGCCCGGTGACGGTGGGGATCTTCGAGCGGTTCGGCCGGCAGGTGGGGGCACTGGGTGTGCCGCAAGCCGCGTGGTTCGACGCGACTTCGACGCTGGTGCACTACATCCTCGGTGCTCTCGGCCAGAACGCCCGTATGGACGGTGATACCTCGGGTGTCGACCCCCAGGCCGACCGCGGCGAGTTCCTCGGCGCGGTGTCGACCGCGTGGCGGGAACTCGATCCCGACGACTACCCGTTCATGCACGTGATCGCCGGCCAGATGCGTGAGCACGATGACCGCGAACAGTTCCTCACCGGCATCGCCGTCGTCCTCGACGGCATCATCAACCTGCGCTGACCCGTCGAATCCGATCGGGTCAGCGACAATCAGAGGGGAATTTCTTCATGCATGACGTCATAATCGCGGGCGCCGGCCCGATCGGACTGTTCTTGGCCGGCGAACTCGCGGTGGCCGGTTGTGCTGTCCTGGTACTCGAGCAGAACCCGGACCCGGACTCGCCGTTGAAAACACTCCCACTCGGGCTGCGTGGGTTGACCCCCGGTTCCGTCGAAGCGTTCTACCGTCGCGGCATGCTGGACGCACTGCTGAAAGCGTCCGGTGTCGATGCGGCAGCGGTCGGCGCCGTCCCCGATGCCGACCAGACCCCACCTCCCCGGAACGTGAGCCACTTCGCGGGAATAACGCTCGACGCGACCAACATCGAAACCGACGCCCTCCCGCACCGGCTGCCCAGTCCGGCGATGGAACCGATTATGACCAGCCTCGAGGCGGTCACGACGGTGCTGGCGGAGCGGGCCGCCGCGCTCGGTGCGCAGATCGTCCGGGGTGTTCCCGTCACAGCCGTGGCCCAGGACGACGGCGCCGTTGTCGCGACGGCGGGCGGGCACGAGTACCGGGCGCGATGGCTCGTAGGATGCGACGGCGGTCGCAGCGCGGTACGCCGGCTCGCGGGCTTCGAGTTCGTCGGCACCGAGCCGCTGTTCACCGGCTACGTCGCACGAGTCACCTTCGCCGACCCGCAACAGTTGCGCCTCGGGTTCAACCTGACACCGACCGGTATGTACCTGCGCACGCCCTTCGAAGGACACCTGGGCATGATGGACTTCGACGGCGGCACGTTCGACCGCTCACAGCCGCTGACCCGCGAACACCTCCAAGCGGTCCTGCGCCGGGTCTCCGGCACCGAGGTGACACTGACCGAGGTCCACCTCGCCTCCAGCTTCACCGACCGCGCCATGCAGGTCACGACCTACCGCAACGGCCGCGTCCTGCTCGCCGGCGACGCCGCCCACATCCACTCCCCACTCGGCGGCCAAGGGCTCAACCTCGGCATCGGCGACGCGATGAATCTCGGGTGGAAGCTCGCGGCAACCGTGCACGGCTACGCGCCCGACGGACTGCTCGACACCTACACCAGCGAGCGCCACCCCATCGGCGCATCTGTTCTCGACTGGTCCCGGGCCCAGGTCGCAACCATGCAACCGGGCCCCAATGCAGTCGCCCTGCAGCGGCTGGTCCGCGACCTGATGAGCACCCCAGACGGAACCACCCACGTGTATCGGGAAACATCGGGACTGGCCTACCGCTATGGCCTGGGCAGCCGACAGCCCCTCGCCGGCCACACCGCCCCGGACTTTTGCTTCGACGACGACACTCGCCTCGGTGACCTCCTACAGCAAGGACACGGCGTCGCGCTCGACTTCAGCACCGACCACGCACTCCGGGACGCAGCCCAGGGTTGGCAAGGCCGGATCCATTACGCGGCCGGCCCGGTACACGACAACCTCGGTCTCGGCGCCGTACTGATCCGGCCCGACGGCATCGTGGCCTGGGCGGACGACCATGGCCCCGATCCCGAAGCGTTCCAACAAGCCGCGACCCGCTGGTTCGGCCGCCAGGAACACTGACCGCCCGCCAGCAAAGGCGCACGAACCCGCATCCGGACAGCCCAAGCCACTACGCCTGAGCGCCAGCGACATTCAGCGTTTTCCCCGCCACGAGCACCTCGAAGGGGCCATGAGAACCATCACCCGATCGCGATCATCGGTGAACGTCTTGGCGGCTCACCACCGCCCTGTCGGTGACGCTGCAAAATGCTGATCTCGGACCGTTTGCGGTCCTGCTGCCGCACCTGTCCACTCTGAGGATCGAGACCCTGAGTGCGACAGGGACTTCGGTGCGCATCGAGGCGAGCACCCGAGATGAGCCGGCGGCCTGTCCGGGTTGCGAGGTGTCGGCGCGACGAGTTCACAGTCGCTACGAGCGACGGTTGTCCGATACCGAGATCACCGGTCGTGAAGTGGTGATCAGGCTGCGTGTGAGACGTTTGTTCTGTGACAACAATGCTTGCAGCCGAAGGACTTTCGCTGAGGCATTACCGGCGTTGGCGGCGCGGCATGCTCGCCGCACGACCACGCTGCAACGGCTCCAGTGCGCGGTCGCGTTGGCACCGGGCGGCCGGGCCGGCGCCCGGTTGACCCGGCATCCAGCGGTGCGCCGTCTCGTCTTCGACCCGCTGACGGCCACGTAACGCCGCCACCCACCGTGGGAATCTTCGTGGCTATCGCCGGGATCGACCTGAGGGTCATGCGTGGTCCTCAGGTTTTGGGGCGGCGTCGATCTCGGCCATGTGCTCCTCCGCCCACGCCCGCAGCGCGGCCAGCGGATTTTCCAGGGAGAGCCCGAGATCGGTAAGGCGATAGTGAACGCGCGGGGGAACGGTGGGTTCGACGCGGCGGGCGACCAGCCCGTCGCGGGACAGGCTTTGCAGAGTCACCGACAGCATCTTCTGCGATACGCCGGGCATCCGACGCTGCAGTTCGGCGAAGCGCACCTCGCCGGGTGCGGCCTCGGCGAGCAGCTTCACCACCATGGACACCCATTTGGTGCCGAGCCGATCCAGAAGCCGACGGGTCGGGCAGCCCGGAGCGAACAGATCCCCGCGCTGGCCTGTGCTGGTTCGGGTAGTCACCTGGAGCTCACCACCTGTATCAAAAGTGCCGTCTTGGCAGGCTACTTCAGGTTACCTACGGTCAGCTAGTAACTATTGGTAACCGGCTAGCGGAGGATCGAATGTCTCACGAACTGCCAGATCTCACAGTGCGGATGGTGGCAACCAACGGGATCGAAGCGAACGTGGCGATCGCCGGCACCGGACCGGCAGTCCTGCTGCTGCACGGCTTTCCACACACCTGGCAGCTATGGCGCGAGGTGATGGGCCCACTTGTCCGACGACACCGGGTGATCGCGCCGGACCTGCGCGGCCTCGGCGCCAGCACACGAGCACCCGACGGCTACGACGCGGGCACGCTTGCCACCGACGCCGAGGGGCTGCTCGACGCCCTGGGTGAAACCAGCGCCTCCGTCGTCGCGATCGATGCCGGTGCTCCGCCAGCGTTCCTACTGGCGATGCGGCGGCCCGAACGAGTCAACCGGCTGGTACTCATGGAATCGCTGCTGGGCACGCTGCCCGGTGCCGAAACCTTTCTAGCCGGTGGGCCGCCCTGGTGGTTCGGTTTTCACGCGGTGCCGGGTCTTGCCGAAAAAGTCCTTGCCGGAAACGAATCCGATTACCTCGACTGGTTTCTGACGACCGGAACCCAGGGCCGCGGCATCCCCGCACAAACCCGCGATGCCTTCGTCGCCGCCTACACCGGCACTGATTCCCTGCGGTGCGCTTTCTCCTACTATCGGGCGATGCCCACCAGCGCTGAGCAGATCCGGCGGGCCGTCGACACCGCCCGGCTCACCGTGCCGACGATGGCCATCGGGTCCCACCCGGTCGGAACCACACTCGAAAACCAACTCCGTCCGGTCGCCGACGCCTTGACCGGGCACTTGATCGAGGACTGTGGTCACATCATCCCCCTCGACCGTCCGGCGACGCTGGTGCCGCTGCTCGTCGACTTTCTCGATTCCTGAAGGGCCAGAACCCGACCGCCGAACCTCCACTCTCCCAACGGGATTCCGTGACGATGTCCGGGCCTGACTGCTGGTGCTGCACGAAGGAGAGGATCGGGCGCGGCCTCGGGCGGAGGCGGCGTTGCACGTCTACTTCAGCCGGGCGCATGCGCCGCTGACCGAGTGGGCGAGCACTCGGTCGCACCGTCGCCGACGGTGGTGGCACCATCGACGAAGCTGTAGGCAGGAGGCGCACTCTGTGCGGGTCAGCGAGCGATCGAGATCGCGAAGGGCGCGAATCCGCTGGATCGGATCACGTGCGGTACGAACAAGATCGCGGCCTCGGCAGCCCGCGCGGTCTCGATCCCGCCGAGGTCCGTGATCCACTCCTGGTGCCAGCCGAGGTCAGCGAGAATCCCTCGGACGACCTGCTTGGCCTCCGGGTCCTTGCCGGAGAGGAACGCGGTTGGCGTCTGGGTGAGCGCGGTGGGCGCGGTCATCACCGAGTGAAGCATCGTGTTGAGCGTCTTGACGACGTGCGTCTCGGGGAGCGACTCCTGGAGTTGCTCGGCGAGGCTCGAGCCGGGGTAGAGCAGGTCGGCGGGGAGTCCGTCCGGTCCGTCGACGGTGGCGTTGGAGACGTCTACGAGGATCTTGCCGCGCAGTTCCTCGCGCAGCGCGGCGAGCCGCTCCAGCGAGCTGGCGCCCGGCGTGGCGTTGATGACGATCTGCGCTGTCCGGGCAGCGTCGGCGGCAGCGCCCGGTGAGCGGTCCGCCACGGTCACTTCGTGCCCGGCCCGGGTGAGGGCGGTGGCCAGGCCGCTGCCGACGCGGCCGCCGCCGAGGATGGTGATCTTGCTCATGGTGAACTGGTCCTCCTGAGGTTTTCTGTTCTGGTCGGTGGTCAGCGGGAGAGCGTGGCTACCGCATCGGCGTGCACGCCGGGCGCCGCTGCCAGGAAGCTGTCGCTCTCCGGGGTCCATGGGCGGCCCTCGGCGGTGGAGATCCGTCCGCCGGCCTCGGCGACGAGCAGCGCCCCGGGAAGCAAGTCCGCGCGGGCTCCGGCGAACTGCCAGAAGGCGTCGATCCGGCCGGCGGCCACGTTCAGCAGGTGCAGGGTGGCGGGCACGGCTGTCCGCACCACGAGCGCGTCGAGGAGCATCTCGGTGATCGAGGAGCCGACGCGCCGGACGACCTTCTCGTCCTCGTCCGGCCTGGCCTGGCTCGTGGCCACGATGCTCAGCCCGAGGTCCGTGGTGCCCGACACGTGCAGCGGCCGGCCGTCGAGGTGGGCGCCGGCGCCGGCGAGCGCGGTGTAGGTCTCGCCGGTCAGCGGCAGGTGGACCGCGGTGAGCACCGGCTGGTTATCGCGCACGAGGGTGGCGGTCACCGCCCACTCCGGCAGGGCGTGCAGGTGGTTGACGTTGCCTTCGGCCGGATCCACGACCCACCATTCGCCGGCAGGCAGAGCGCCGCCATCCAGCTCCTCCTCCACCCAGCGGGCGTCCGGGCGCAGGACTTCGAGGCGGGGGCGCAGGATGTCGAGAACCGTGTTGTCGTTGGCGGCGAGCGCGCGCATCAGCTCTTCGCGGGTCTGGTACTGGACCACGTCGCCGAAGCGCTCCCGCAGTGCCGAACCCGCCGTGCGTACGGCGATCGCGGTCTGTGCGAGCAGGTCGGCGTCGGAGGCGGAGCCGGTGGCTGCGGCAACACCGGTGGTCCGAATCGACTCGGGCATGGCAGTACTCCGATCTGGGCAGGGGTGATGAGGTCAACCGGGCGAGAACCATGGTCTTTTGCGCCCGCATCTCAAAGGTAGGAGGGAGAATCATTAACTTCAAGTGCATGTAAAGCACGGATAGGATGACTCTCATGCAATTGGATTTGAATCTGCTCGCCGCGCTCGACGCTCTCCTGGAGGAAGGCAGCGTGGCCGGCGCGGCCGACCGCCTGCACGTCACCGCCCCCGCGATGAGCCGAAGCCTCGGCCGAATCCGGCGCACGACGGGGGATCAGATCCTGGTGCGCACTGGGCGCACGATGACCCCGACGCCCTACGCGCTCGCCGTCCGGGAACAGGTGCACGACCTGCTGCGTCAGGTCCAGAGCGTGCTGGCGCCAAGCCGTGAACTCGACCTCGCGACGCTCGAGCGCACCTTCACGCTGCGCTGGCACGACGCACTGGTCGCCCTCAGCGGCCCCGCCCTTCTCACAGCCGTGCGCGAGCAGGCGCCGGGCGTGCGTCTGCGCTTCATCGCGGAATCGAGCATCGATACCCCCGAGTTGCGGCGCGGCGAGGTCGACCTCGCCGCGAACGCGGACCGCCCGACCGCACCCGAGATTCGCGCCGATATGGTGGCCGAGACCCAGCACGTCATCGTCGTACGGCGGGGGCATCCGCTCACCCATGTCGAGACCGTCACCGCCGCGCGGTACGCCGCGGCCGAGCACATCACCGTCTCGCGGCGCGGAAGGCTCGGCAACATCATCGATGACGCTCTCGCGCGGCTCGACCTCACCCGACGTGTGGTGGCGACCGCGCCCACCGAACGAGCCGCGTTCGAGTTCGTGCGAGGCTCCGACCTCCTCGTCACAGCCCCCGAATCCACGGCGCGTTCGGCCGCCGCAGATCTCGGCCTGGTCCTGCTCCCGCTCCCGTTCGACCTGCCGCCGGCCCCGGCGTACCTGTCATGGCATCAGCGCTATGACACCGACCCCGCACACATCTGGCTACGCGATCTGGCACGGACCGCGTTGACCAGTGCGATGAGAGGACAGGCTCAGACGGCGCGTTGACACCTGCCGACGCAGCGAACGTGACGACCTCCTACCGAAGCGGTGCAGCTGGTAAGGGCCGCGGGTTCCTGATGCTGGATCCGGAAAAAGATGATTGTTGACGACCGGCTTACCTGGTCACTCTCATGCCTTTCTGGACAAGCCAGCGTTCAGGAACCCGGAATTGTCCGGACACTCTCAACTCTTTCCGGATCGAACACACTGTCCGGCGGATCGTGTGGCCGTGATGGCGCCAAGTTAGTTCTCGCGGGCCGGACTGCGCCCGGTTGCGAGGCGTTTCTGCCCCTCGGGCATGGGCAGGACCGCCAGTGCGGTGTTGGCAATGTTCCGCAGCGTCTCCGGGTCCAGGCCGGCCTTGCCTACCGCCTCGATACCTCGGACCACCGTCAGCAGCAGTGCCGCCAACCGCTCCGGATCCGCAGCGCCATCGATGTCGCCGTGGCGCTGGGCGGCGCTGATCTCCGTCCGCAGCAGGGTCAGCAGTGCCGTCATGGTCTCGGCCGACCGTCCGGCGACCGTCGGATCATGCTGGGCCAGTTCCGCCGCGCCCTTGGCCAACAGGCACCCGCGGCGCTTGGTGTCGGAGGCGGTGTTCTCCGCCATTAGGTGCACGTATCCCGACAGCCGGGCCAAGGCCTCTGCGTCCGGGCCACCTGCCAGCCGCGCTTCGGCCACCTCAACGACTGCGGTGCACCAGTCGCCGAACACACGGTGGAACAGCTTGCCCTTGTCGCCGAATGCGCCGTACAGGCTGCCCTTGCCCAGGCCGGTCGCCTGGGCGATGTCGTCCATCCGGGTTCCTGCATAGCCCGTCGCCCAGAACTGTTCCCGGGCCCGCTCCAGGACTTGGCGTTCGTCGAATGCGCGTGGTCTCGCCATGGTCTCAGCCTATCCATTCTTGACTCGATCGTCCATTACTGCCTATGTTATGGACGATCCATTCCACAACCGAAGGGGTTCGACATGCCAGGCGTGCTGCAGGAGAAGGTGGCCGTGATCACCGGAGGGACCAGCGGGATCGGGCTGGCCATCGCCCACCGCTTCGTCCGGGAGGGCGCACGGGTCTTCGTGACCGGCCGGGACATCGACCGCCTCGAAGCGGCAGTCAAAGAGATGGGCCCTGCGGCCACCGGCGTACGATCCGACGTCTCGGTCCTGGCCGACCTGGACGCGCTCTACGCGCGAGTCCGCGAGGAGGCCGGACGCATCGACGTGCTGGTGGCCAACGCGGGAATCGTCGCGGACGCCGAGCTCGGCGCCCACACCGAGGCGAACGTCGACCTGACGCTCGCCGTCAACGTCAAGGGCCCACTATTCACCGTTCAGAAGGCGCTTCCGCTGCTGGCGGAGAACGCCTCCATCCTGGTCGTCGGCTCGAGCAACAGCGTGCGGCCCAATGAGCAACTCGAGGTCTACAGCGCCTCGAAGGCGGCGGTGAGCAACCTCGTGCACAACTGGGCCCGGCAGTCGCGGGAGCGCCGATTCCGGGTCAACGTGCTCAGCCCGGGACCCACGCGGACCCCTGGCCTGCTGGGCGCCGCGGGGCCGGACGTCGACCGGTTCGCCGAGGCCGTCGTGCCACTGGGGCGGCTGGCCGACGCCGAGGAAATCGCCGCGGCCGCCCTCTTCCTGGCTTCGGACGCCTCGTCGTTCGTCACCGGCGCCGAACTCTTCGCCGACGGCGGCTACACCCGGGCCTGAACCACGGCCGGTGGTGCGCATCCGTTCCCTCGAAGCGATGGGGCGCACTCCCGGCCGCGCGCGTGCGTCGTACGAGGCCCAGTGCGCCGGGAGCAACGAGATCGTGGCCGCGGCCTCTTTGGATGACGTCGGCCGCCATCCCGACTGCCGCTCCGGCAACGCCAACCTCCGCTGGATGCTCATCCATTCCATCTCGTCGTCGTAGTGCGGCGAAGGCGACCGAGTGCGCGTCGACGGTGTCGGTCTTGCGGCCGTTGCCGGTGGCGAAGACTCGCACTTGCGCGGAGAGTTCGGCGGGAACGTCGATGACGAGTTCCCCGGTCGTGGACCAGGCGGTGGGCGAGGTGGCGGCCGATGCCGTTGCAGCCCTCGACTGCCCAGATCCGATCGGTGAATCGTTCTGCAGCGGTGAGCATTTGCTGATATCCGGCGGTGTCGGTGTCGGTGGCGTATCGGCCGGTGGCCAGGACGTGACCGGTGGGGTCGATGGCTTCGACGGTGGCAGAGCGTTTGTGTGGATCCATTCCGACGATGACGGTCATCGCTGTGGCCTCCCGTGGTCTGCGGACCTGTGGTGTCCGTGCCGGGAGGGCATTGCTAGTTCGAGCGTGGGGCAGTCCCCTTTCGAGCCACTCCGGCACGGCACCCGGTGGGAGGCAAGCCAATTAGTGAGTCACACCAATCTTGACGGCGGGCAGCCGCTGAGAGAGCGCTCCCGCCGGGCACCTGGAGCCGATCCTGGCCGGGATCAGGCCCTGGCACCAGGGTTAAGTAGCCGATGAGCGGATATCAACCGGCGAACTTCGCGGCGGCCTGCGCGGTGACCGGGGTGAAGAGGTTGATCAGGTTGCCGTCGGGATCGCGAAACAGCAACGACCGGTTCCCCCACGGCATCGTCGTGGGCTCGTTGACGAAATCCTCGACCGTATCTCGCAACCGCCGGTAATCGGCATCGACGTCGGGGACCAGGAATTCGATGATCGCGGTGTGATTGTCGGCTGGGTGCGCGCTGCCCGCAGCGAACAGCGCCACGGTGCGGGTGCTTCCGATCGCGAGGGTGCCGGCCGGTGTGACGATTTCGGCGAAATCCGGTGTAGCCCAGTTTGCTTCGACGCCGGTCACGTGCTGATAGAAACTGACCAGCCGCTGGATGTCGTCAGTGATCAGACGGATCGAGACGAGCTTCATTGTGTGCTCCTGCTGTCGGATGAGGCGGAGGTTCCACCGCCGCACGCCACGGTAGAGCCGATACCGGACAGTTTCCGCCCGGTATGGATGCGAGAATTTCCCGATGACGCGCCCCACTGCCCGAGTGCTGGCCCTGCTCGAGCTGTTGCAGACCGGCGGTACTCATACCGTCGGCGAACTCGCCGGACGGCTCGGCGTCGATGAACGCACCGTCAGGCGATACGTCACCCATCTCACCGACCTGGATATCCCGGTCCGATCGGTGCGAGGCCGCTACGGGGGATACCGGCTCGCTCCCGGATACCGAATGCCACCGCTGATGCTGACCGACGACGAGGCGGTGGCCGTGTTACTCGGGCTCCTCACCAGCCGCGGCGCCGACCGGCCGACAGCGGCCGCCCGCGCAGCCGACAGCGCGACGGCCAAACTCCGCCGCGTCCTACCCCCACGTCTGACGGCCTGGCTGGACGCACTGATCAACACCGTCGAATTCACCGCCGACGCGCGCCCGGAAGTGGCTGTCGAGACCGCCGTCCTGCTCCGGCTCGCCGAGGCCACCCGCGAGCACCGACCGGTCGAAATCGGGTACACCGACCGAAACGGGCGGTCCAGCCAACGGACCGTGCACCCCTACGGGCTCGTCGACCACTCCGGCCGGTGGTATCTGACAGGGATGGACAGCAACAGCGACGAACTACGCCAGTTCCGGCTGGACCGCATCACCGCGGTGAGCACACAGCCCGGAACGTTCTCTCCGCCCACCGGATTCGAGCCAGCCGCTCATCTGCTGTCCGCATTGGCCAACGCGCCCTATCGGCACGAGGTATCGATCCGAGTCCAGGGCACGCTCACCCAGGTCCGCCCGCTGCTCCCTGCGACGATCGCGACCGTGCATGAGATCGACTCGCAGCCCGCTGACACCAACCCGTGGGTCCGGATCCGAATCCGCGCCGAACAACTCGACTGGATTCCCGCCCTCCTCGCCGGCCTGAACCGACCGTTCATCATCGAGCACCCCGACACACTCAACGACGCCGTACGCGCCCTGGCCCGCCGACTCACCGCGGCCGCCGACGGCCGATACCAAACCCATAGGTACTAGCAGCCCGGACGCTCGGTA
>NZ_JBYISM010000051.1:0-29371 GCF_057708605.1 Nocardia sp. bgisy118
TCCGATCTCGCCCCTTGCCTGCCGGGCCGCCAGCTCGCGCGCCACTTTCACCGCGCGCCGGTCCACCCCGAGCTGGGTGGCGAGGTCGTAGTCGCTGCCCACCTGCACCTGGAACGCGAACCGCGAGGCGAGTGCGTCGGACAGGATCGCCCCGTGCACCCCCGGGTTGTGCCCGGCCACCACGAAGAACCCGGGCTCGGCTTTCACGATCTCGCCGCCATGGGCTTTGATCACGATCTCGCGGCGGCCGTCCATGGCCGGGTACACCACCGACAACACGGTCGGCGGGATGAGGGTCGCGTCATCGATGAACAGCACCCGGCCCTCACGCATCGCCCGGACCAGCGGCCCGTGCACGAAAACAAAAGTGCCGTCCGGGTTCTGGGTGTACTCGCCCACCAAATCGGCGACCGTGGTGTCCCCGTCACCCTGCACGGTCAGCAGGTCACCGTAGGCGGCCTCGATGAGCGAGGTCTTCCCGGTACCGGGCGGCCCGTACA
Organism: Nocardia sp. bgisy118; assembly: GCF_057708605.1. NCBI lineage: Bacteria > Bacillati > Actinomycetota > Actinomycetes > Mycobacteriales > Nocardiaceae > Nocardia > Nocardia sp. bgisy118. The sequence goes on from NZ_JBYISM010000051.1 coordinate 501, forward strand.
GCAGCACCGGCACCTCGGCCGCACGCATGGTCTGCAACACATCCACATCGGCGCGCCCGGCCAACTTCCGCACGTGGTAGTCCTGCCCGTTCGGCCGCGCCACCGTGTTGCCCGTGCGGGCCGGGGCCGCCGGGGCGGCAGGCGCGGCCGGGGTGGTGTTCTTCTTGGTCCGGCGGCGGGCCGGTTTCGCCGCCTTGCTGGCGGCCGGGGCGGCAGGCGCGGCCGGGGCCGGGGTGGTGGCGGCCGGGGCGGCGGCGGTGGCGGTGGTGGCGGTGGCGCGGTAGCGGCGGGGGGAGGCCGAGGTCCGTTCGGCGTGCCCGGCGGCGGTCAGCGCCTCGAGGGCGTTGCCGACCGCGCCGGAGGACCGGTGGAGCCCGTTGGCGATTTCGCGGGGGGACTGTTCGCGGGCCGGGTCGGCGGCCAGCGCACCGGCGACCATGCGCCGCAATTCCCCGTTCGGCAGGCGACCGGCGGCGGGTGCAGCGGTGGCGGGTGTGGTGGTCATTGCAACTCCTGAAAATCGGAACCGAATTCGTGCGCCGTTTCCGGCACAAGTGCGGCGGGGCCGCCATTCGGATTTCTGCGAATTTCCCGGCGAATTCCGGGAACCGGGTCGACGCTAGCTCGACCGACAACAACCTCACAACCCCCATTTCGCCGAAATTCCCCGAATTCGCCGCGAGTCCGCCTCGCGCGACAAGGCAAGGCAGAAATGAAATGCGCGTGACCCCGCCGAATTCACCTCGGCCAGGCACGGCCAGCCAGAGCGTGAAGTCAATTCAAAAGAAATAGAAAAGAGGAGAAAGAGGGGGACGGAACGAGGGGTAGATAATGAAGCCGGAGCGAATGCCGAGCGAGACCATCAGCCAGGATAACCGGCGGCGACGCATGTCTATATGGCTTTGTATATAGACAATCCTGGATGACACCCGCCTGTGGATGTGCCCGCCTAGCTGCGGGTATGCCTGGGTGCGGTGGGGCCTTTTGAGCGCCCCACGGATGGCCCTACACGTTTCCCCACAGAAAACCCCACGGATTGACCGCGCCGAGATCACCGGCCGCCATTCGAGGGGAAAGAATGGGAACTACACACGCTCCTCGAAACGATTCGAGCCCCGCAGATGCATTCCTCGAAGACTGAGCAATTCACATATCGTCTGCCCGTGAATATCACAGCCCGAATAAAAATTTACCCGGCAACAGAATGCATCGAATCCGATACCGCTGACGGTTCCGCAATATTTCACACCGGGCGTGGTCAGGGGCCGGGCCGAGGAGTATTGCGGTCTTCTCCTCGGCGGAGGTAGTCGAGGAGTTGGCGTGTTTCTCGGCTCGGGGTTTCGCCGATCTCGCCGAGCTTGCGGGTCAGGAGAGTGTAGGTGCGGGCGAGGGCGGCGTATTCGCCCAGGCGTGCGTGCTGGCGCAGGATGTCACGCCAGAGCGCTTCGTTGTAGGGGTCGGTTTGCGCGGTGGTCTCGAGGAGTTCGAGAGTGGCGCGGGGGTCGTGGTCGGCGTCGTGAGTGGCCAGCCACTGCAGGGCGTTGTGGGTGTCGCGGCGTGCCGATTCGCGCACCGGTTCGGTCCAGGAGTCGGTGAGATCAACTGCCAGGTCCGTGGTGGCGATCGCGGCGATCGCCCGGCACGCGGCGGTCCGCTCGCTGTCGTTGCTGGCGCGACGACGCGCGACGACGGCGGTGTTGAACTCCCAATAGTCGACACTCACCGCGGTCACCGACAAGCGGTAGTGCGCACGGTCATCGGCGAGGAGTTCGGTGATCTGGCCGCCAGTGGCCGCACCGAGAGAGGTGCGCAGTCGGCTCAGGGTGTTGGTGAGCACGCCTGATGCCCGCTCGATCGGGCGCTCGCCCCACAGCAGCTCGGTCAGCTGGCCTCGCGACAGCCCGTCGGGGTGCAGGGCGAGCACGGCCACCAGTTCGCGGATCCGGGGCTGCAACTGCGAGGTGATCTCCACGCTCTCACCGGTTTCGGGCTCACGCCAGAAAATCCGGGTCGGGCCGAATACCCGCAACGTCAGGGCAGGCCCGGCGGGCTCCGGCGTCGGCAGCGGTGTGGTGACGGCGATGTCGGTCTCGGGGTGGAGGCTGGGCTCGGGCGCCGCGGCGAGGTCGTCCTCACCCGGTTGGCCGGCATCCTCGGCCCCGTCGACGAGCACAGGCTCACAGGCCGGTGGCGGCGCGACGGGTTCTGCGGCTTGCACGACCACGGGCTCCGGTGTGCGAGGGCGTGGCGTAGGCCCAGGCGTGGGGTCGATGCTGTAGATCCTCGGCCCGCCCTCGTCACGGCGTCTCGGGCGGTCCTGGCGGGCAGCGCGGGGTGTGGAGGGCTGGGAGAGGCGTTCGTGGCGGCCGTCGGCGCGGAGCTGGATTTCCACGGCGGTGGTGATGTGGCGGGCGGGCTGGGTCAGGTGCCGTCGTGCGCGGCGGCCCGTCAGCAGTGCCTGGGCTCCGGCGCGGGTGGCGGGCAGGGTGCCCACTACCGGGAACTTGATCGCGGCGACGTAGGCGCGGCTGCCGCCGATGACCACGATGCCCCGGGGGCGTCTGCGGCGGGTGAGGTCGAGGATGCGCTGTGCGGCGGGCTCGGGGTCGATGTGCTCGGCGCGCACGACGAACAGGGCGGCGTCGGCGGCGGCGATGACCGGATGTGCGGGCGAGTCCGGCTCGGGGACACCGCAATCGGCGAACACGGTCGCGCCGAGGGCTCGCCAGCCCGCGTGTGGATCGGTGAGCAGTTCGGCGGCCGGGAGGGCTCGCGTGGGGTCGTGGTGGGGTGGGGCGGCCAGAAGTGCCTCGCCTCCGGGTAGGTGCTGAACATGCTGGGCGAGCAGGTTCGGGGTGATGGGCTGGCCGGGGGTGGTCCGGCGGGCCAGGCTCGCCAGCCCGAGGTGGGGGTCCGCGCCGACCATGTCGGCGAGCTGACCGCCTGCGGAGTCGGCTTCCACGATCAGGGCGGCTTCCGGGCCCGGCCAGGCGTGGGCGAGTGCAACGGTGGTCGTGGTGGTACCGGCGCGGGGACTCAGTCCGGCGACGGCGATCATAAACGGCGCCTGCGAGCCTGTCCGCATCCCGATTCCTATCCCTGCTTCTGGAAGTTGGAGATCAGCAACGCGCTACCGGTATCGGCGGGGCGGGTGTTGATCAGCTGGAGGTAGTCGATCCGCTCGAGGTCCGGACGCACTTCGGCGATATGGACGTTCGCTGTGCTCGGGGTGATCGGGGTGATCGCCACGCAGTGCCGGGTGCCCGGCGGGATGGTCGCGATTCCCGCAGCGAGGCCCTCGGCGGTGATACCGGTCTCGGGCGCAACCAACAACATCGCCTTCGAAGCGTCGCGGTCGATGTAGTAGGCCGCCTCGAAAGAAGCGATCAACCCCTCCAGGGTGGCGGGGTCCCCGGCGCGGTCGGTCACCACAGTGCCCGAGAGCCCGGCACACGGGCCCTGGGCTGTGGCGGTCGAGCTGGGTGGCGCGGCGGTGGCCCGCACCTGCTGGCCGGTGCCGCTGGTGTCATCGGCGGCGACCACCACGACACCGACCAGGATGGCGATGGTGGCCCCCAGTGCGGCCCAGGCCCCGCCCGGCATCCGGTATCGGATACTGACCCGCCATCGGGAGGGTGTGTCGGTGACGGACGTGTGGGGAGGCTCGGGGAACTGGAAGATCCAGTCGTCCTCGGGCGAGGGCGACTGGTCGGGATCGTCGACGTCGGGGCCGGTGCTGTGACCGGGGACGACCTGAAGGTCCGGCCGAGTCTGCGGCAGGTCGACCCATGCTTCGGCGTCGTCGTCATCGGACGGGTTGTTGTGGGGGTACCTCGCCATTCATCTCGCCTCGGATCGGGTTGTCTCCGGGCCTGCCCGCATCCCGAGGGGGAAGGTGGGGGAGTCGCGGGATGCGGGCAGGTTCCCCCGGAGGGGTCAGGGGTGACTCACGCGCCCGGCCTCACCTCGGCGTCGGCCGCCGCCGAGGTGGGCGGGGACACAGGGCCGTTGGCGATGTCCTCGGTGAGCCGGGCCAGGACATCGGAGAGGGCCCAGTGCGCGGTGCTGCGGTGATCGCCGTCGTACTCGCGCCAGTCGACCTTCGTGCCGCGCTGCCGGTAGGCGATCAGCGCCCGTCGACCGGCGCGCACGGGCACGATCAGGTCGAGTTCACCGTGGTAGAGGTGCAGCGGCACATCGGATTTGACGTGCGCGAGGGTCTCGAGGGCGAGCACCCTTCTCCACCAGTGGTCGTTCCATGGGTCGGGCTCGCGGCACCAGTGTGCGAGGGGTTGCGGGAAGCGTTGCAGCAGTTCGACAACCGTGAGGTGGCGGGCCTCGGCGGCGGCGACGAGACCGTCCTCGTTCAACACGTGACGCAACGGGAGCTGCTCGTAGGCACGGGCCAAGCCGATCAGCCCAGCGAACGCCAGACCCGCCCCCGCGCCCCGGCCTATCACCGGGGCCAGGATTGCGAGGTCGGAGGCGACCGCTCCGGCGGCGACACCGCGCAGGTCGACCTCGGGGGCGTACCAGGGCTGCAGCTCCCCCGCGACTGCCGCGATCCTGCCTCCGTCGGCGTATCCCCAGGCGACCACAGGGGCGACCGGTAGATCCAGATCCGAGGCTCGGTAGATCGCGCGAGCCAGATCGAGCACCGGTTTGGCACCGGCGGCGCGAGCGGCGAGAAAGGTGTGCGGGCCGGTCCCGGCTCCGAGTCCCTGCCCGTCGGGGATGGCGACGACCCAGCCGCGAGCCAGCGCCGCTTCGATGCCGACGATGTCGTACTCCGCCCCGGTGGCGAGGAGTTGCGAAGGCGCGCACTGCCCGCCCAGACCGCGAAAGGGTGGGCAGTAGAGCAGGATTGCGCCGGTGCCCGGTTCGGGGACAGTTTCGGGGATGAGCACGATCGCCGAGGCCGCGATCGGCTGGGAACGGGAATCGGTGGAGACGTAGACGATCTGCCACGCCCCTGCCGCTCCAGTCAGCTGCGGCGCGAACACCGGGCGTGTGCGCACGATGTCTCCGGCTCGCGCGCCTTCGCGCAGGATGGGTGTCTGGTAGAAGTCGCTGATGGTCATGGTTGGCTCCCGGCGAGGTCGTGGGCCAGGGCGGTCAGCCACGCGATGCCGCTGGCGAGTTGACCGGCGGCGGCGTATCCGGTGTGGCGGCCGTTGATGTCGGCGTAGCCAAGCCACACAGCCGGATTGGTCAGATCGGCGTTGTCGGCCATCAGCTGCCCCCACGCGCCCGAGAGTTGCCCGGCCAGTTTCGGCAACTGCCCGACCGGGTCGGCGGCCACGATCGCGGTGATCTGCCCCCACCGCGCCGACGCCGCAGCGGTCTCCTCCGGGCCGGGTGGCGGAGTGCGGGGGTCGGAGGCATCGATGAGGCGCTCGGCCAGACTCGCCGCGGGCGCGTAATCGACGAACCCGGCCCCGACCTGAAAGTCGTTGTTGACCACCGTGGTCCACGCCTCACCCAACGCTCCCGACAGCAGGGCCTGGATCGAACCGAGCGCGGCCAACGGGTCACGCAGATCGGCCTGGGCCGCGAGCTGGGCGGCCATCCGCAACAGGGCGGCGCGTTCGGGGGCCGCACAACTCAAATCACCCTCGACGCAGACGTCGGCCACTCGGCCGGTCAACGCCCCGTAGTCGACACCGGAGCTGGTGGCGATCCCGCTGCCGGAGGCCGGGGCGGTGGTGATCGCGACCCCCGACACCGCCGCCCCGGACGTGCCTGGGGCGGGGTCGGGGGTGAGTTGGCCGGGGCGGCCGGGGATCACCGGTGAGCCCGGGGCGCGGTCGGGATCGGAGTAGAGGGCGATACCCGCCACCTGCTCGGGCGGGACGGGTCCCTCGCCCGCACCGACCGCGCGTGCGAACTCCGAGACCACCTGCGCGCCCTGCGAGAACCCGACCACCGCCAGCGCCGTGGCCGGGCAGTCGGCGGCGACCCTCTCCGCGGTCGCGGACAGCGCGACCAGGCCCTCGCCGACCGAGGACGTGTACGGGGCGGTGCCGCCGCCGGTGCCTACCGCGCCTCCGAAGGCTGCCGGATAGGGAATGTAGGTGCGTTGCACCAGATTCGGCACCGCCGCGACTACCGGGCCGAGTATCGCGCCCAGCATTCCGGTGTCGGCGGTCTCGGACGCGCCTGGGGAGGACTCGCCGGTGCCCTGCACCCCGAGGACCCACAACACCGGGCAGTCCGGCCCGGCCGGTGGTTGCGCCGACCCCGTGCCGGGCGCGCAGAGCGCGCTCGTGCAGGCGGTCAGGACAGCGGCGGTCAAGACGTGGATGCGGATTCCGGTCACGGCTGACCCACCCCCACCCCGGCACCGAATCCAGCGCCCACGGTGCCACCGGCGAGCGCGCCGACCACGGCGGCCGGGACACCGGCGACCAGCGCGCCCGCGACGGCACCGGCCGCCGCACCGAGCGCGGTTCCGGCGACACCGGAGGTGATCGTGCCGATGACCGGCACCGCCACCACCGTGCCGATCGCGGCACCCGCGATACCGCCGATCGTGCCCCCGGCCAGCCCGCCCACCACGGCACCGGCTGCCGCTGCCGGGGCACCCGCGAGCGCGCCTCCGATCGCGCCACCGGCACCGGCCCCGGCGATCGTGGAACCGGCCACCCGGTCCGAACGCCCGGCCGGGATCCCGACCGAGTCCAGGAACGTCGCCGCTTGGGCCTCGGCGTCGGCGGCGACGTCGTTGATGGTGTCGCGGACCTCCGGCGGGACCCAGTCCGGCGAGGGTGTCTGCCATTGGCCGATCCGGATCGTGTTGGGGGGTGGCTCGATTGGGGCGACCGGAGCCACCGGTTCTGGTGAGTGCAGCTCGATCACCTGTATCGAGGGGGCGGGCGCGGGTGGGGGTGCAGGGCGGGGGGCCGGGCCGTTGCGGACCTCGGGTGGCTGCACCGCATACACAGGGGGCTCGGGCGGCGGTAGGTCCGGTGGTGCTGGCGGGGTGGGTGCGGCGGTTCCGGGTTGGGCAGGGGCGGTGACCCCGGGCTGGTCGGCGATCGGATCCAGCGTCACCGCACCGGCTTCGGGCGTGGTGATCATCATCACCATCGGTAGGACACCGGTAGCCAACATGCGGCCACCCCACAGCAGCCTCCCGCCGCACACCTGGCGGGGGTGGCGGGTGTCTGGGCCGCAACCTCGCCTCGAAAGTGGGGCGGTCCGGGATAGTTTCCCGTTTTCGGGCATGACAAATAACCCTTCGATCGAAGGAGAAAAGGTGGGAGAGAAAGAGTCGGGATTGCGCGCGAGTATGCGCGAGAAATGCTGGGGTCCCCGGCTGCCCGACCTCAGCCGGGGACCCGTGACCGTATTCCTCAGTTCGGAGGAATGGCGTGACCGGTCAGATGAAGGGTAGGACCAGGCCCAGTCCCTGCGAGACGATCGTCAGCACGTTCGAGACCAGTGAGGCCCCTGCATCGAGTAGGAACAGAATGTTGTAGATATCCACGGGTTTACCTTTCGGAGCAGGTGCGATTGCTCCACCATCACAGCCCCGAAAACCGCTGCCGCGCTACCCCTTCGAGAGGTAAGGATTGTGCTACCACTTTTCTTACCCCTCCGAATCAGTGCGGTGGCCTGCGCCTATGCGCGGAAGAGGTAAAGAAAGTGCTAGACGAGAAAGTCTCCGGGTGCGTGTCCCCTCCGGCGGGCGAGCGCAGCGAATACTCCGCGCCGCTACCCGGATGCCTTCGGCTATTCGTCGGCCAGCCCACGGAAAACGCTGTTTGCCGGGATGATCTCTCTCTGGTAAGAACGAATCAGCTAGGGGGAGTGAACCTTTCACCGTACCTCACGGGGAAGGGAATACGGAATACCGTAGTAGGAGGGGCTTTGGATGAACCCGACGACGAACCCGGCCCGCCGTCCACGACGACGCCGCCAGGACCGCACCGGGCCGGAGATACCCGAGCTGGGCGGCTGGGCACGCCGGATCCGCGAGAGCCGCAAGCTTTCTCGCCAGCGCGCCGCCGCCCACCTCCACATCAGCATGGACCTGCTCAAGAAGATCGAGCGCGGCGACGCCCGGGCCTCGCCGACCGTTCTGGACAACCTCGTCGCCACCTACGACCTCGATCGCGCGCAGGAACGCTACACCCGCGACCTCGCCCGCCCGCCGATCCCACTCTCACCGCTCGAGGAGCTGCGCGCCCGCACCATCACCCCCGATCGTCGGGCGAAACTGGCTCGCCTGGACGACCGCGACATCGCCGCCGCCTACATCGATCCCCTGTGGAACCTCGTGCTCGCAAACCAGCGCTTCCGCGCGGCCCTGCCCGGCGTCGAGCAATACCGCGACAACATCTGCTTGTGGTTCTTCCACCCCGGCTCCACCGCCCCGACCGCCGAACACCTCGTCATCCGCCACCACAGCGCCGCCGCCTACCTCGTCGCGACCCTGCGCGGTGCGCTCGGGCGCCACCGCGAGACCCCGCACGCCCTGACCCTCTTCCAGGACCTGCGCGGTTCAGCCCTGTTCAGCCAGGTGTGGGACACCAGCATCGCCCTCGCCTACGGCCGCCGCCCCGACGACCCCGTCCACCTGCGTGACTCCACCACCGGTGAGCTGTATTCCACGCGCATCCACCTCGGCGACGCCCCAGGCTCACCCGACGCCCGATTCTGCCTGTGCTACCGACAGCCCTACACCGGGCCTGAATTGCCCTGACCGACCGCAACGCCGCCCGCCGGGCCGCCTCAAATTCGCAACCCGTACCACTGAAAAGGAGTCCTCGATGACAAGCAGTCCTCCCAAAAACGCCCGCCACGGCGACGTCGAACCGGCAGCTCGTCGTTCGCATGGTGGGGAGATCGCGCACGCGCTACCTCCGCACAGACGGGACGGGTGAGATGCAGGAAGCTCCGATCCTGGACGGGCTGCCCGACTTCCACGACACGCTGGAATTCCTGCGCCTGCGCGATCGCCGCTCGCGCGCGGACGTCGCCAGATCCGCCCGCATCAGCACGTCCCACCTGGACAAGATCGTCGGGAATCGAACCACCCCCGGCCCCAACAGCTTCGACAAACTGACACACGCCTTCGACCTCGACCTCGCCCAGCGACAACACCTGCACGAACTGTGGCAACCCTCCCGGGGCCTGCCACACGCCGAGGAGCTACGCCAGCGCCTCACCAGCCGGGGCGTCCAAACCTACCTCGACGACCTCGACGCCCGCGATGTCCTCGCCGTCTACTTCGATCCCTTCCGGACCGTGCTGCACGGCAACCGGATCTTCCACCGCACGGTGCCCGGCCTCGCCGAGGCCGACAACAACTACAGTTTGTGGATGTTCTCCCCCGCCGCCCGCGACAACATCGACAACTGGGAGAGCGAAATCCGCCACACTGTCGCCATCCTGCGCGGCACGCTCGGGCGATACCGCGACCACCCCCGAGCACAATCGCTGTTCCGGAAACTGCGAGCCACCCCCGAATTCCCCCGCTTCTGGGACTCCACCCCCATGCAGGTCGCCTACGAGTGCCACCGCCTGGCCCCGATCAACCTGCACGCACCCTGGACCAACCAACCCCGCTCGCTGAGCCTCGGGATCGGCGAATACGGCGAATCCCCAGACGTTCTCATCGCCTACGGCGTCTTCGACACCCGCGCAATCGCCTGCTGAGAACACCACCCCCGCGAACACAACCAAGACCGGGCAGTCGCGGTGAGACCTGTGAGTTACGTATCCGAACGGTCTCACCGCGCTACAGCCTCGGCGCGCGCTGGTTTATGAACTGGTGTCGGTCACCGTGCTTCCGCAGTGTGGCGCGCGAATTCTGGGCGCGTTCAGAGCAACTCGAGTGATCGGGTCGGGGTCTCCCACCCGGGCAGCCCGAAGTGCTCACCGCGTTGGAACAGCTCCACACTCGCGGCGGTGTAGGGCACGGTGTCGGCGGGTAGCTGGTCGAGGGGGAACCATTCCAGTGCGGAGCACTTGTCGGGCTCGCGGTTTGCGGGTTCGCCGTCCCACCGGTCAGCGGTGAAGACGAATCCGATCCGGCTGTGTCCTTCGGGTGCCCTGTAGTGGATCGAGGAGATAAGGCGTACCTCGTCGCGGTCGAGCTGTAGCCCGATCTCTTCGCGGGTTTCGCGAATGATCGCGTCCACAACATCTTCCCCGTCTTCGAGCTTGCCGCTCGGCAGGTTCCACTGACCGTCCGCGTAGCCGGTGTTGTGGCGCTGAGCGAGTAGGACCCGATTGTCGCGGGCGAGCAGCAGCAGAACGTCAACGACAGTCGTATACGGCACGGGCAGCAGGCTACCCAGCACCAATGGGATACGTCTCGGCAACTCGCCCAGCGATCCATTCGACACGTGCGGCGGTCTCGAGGTTCAAAGGGATGTCATGGACGGGTACGGCAAGCGCCCGGTACAGCTCGTGCAGTGTCGTCGCGGCCGTGTCCTGCATTCCGTCGACCTTGCGACGGAACGCGTCGCTGGGTTGGTCGTAGCGGTCGTGGGTGAACAGAACCATGTCGTAGGTGTGCGCCCACGCGCGGCAAAACGTCTCCATCGCGTCGAGTACGTCGGCGGTGTGGGGGTCGGTGCCGTCGAGCAGCATCCGCGCATAGGCGAGCACGTTGATGATGGTCTTGTCCGCGATGAGTAGTCGATGGTTTCGCGCCAGCCTGACTTGTGCGCGGAGTTGGGCGGCGAACACGTCGATTTCGGCGGGCAGGTCGAACTCGCCGTTTCCGCGTAGGACGACATCCTCCATGTACGGGCTGGACCGAGCGGGTTCGGGCATCGCTACGGCGTTGATGCCTGCGCGGCGGTAGTGCGCGGTGAGGGCGTGCACGAGTGTGGATTTCCCGGAAGCGTGGGTGCCGTCGATAGCGATTACGTTGCAGTCGCGGATCATTCGGTGTCTTTCAGCAGGGCGGCGAACGTCGGGTGTGTGGGCCAGGCGAATGCGTCTTCGAGTCCGGCGGCGAGCATGCGGTTCACGTTCATCGGTGCCGACCAGCGGCCAGCTCCGGTCGCCAGTTGTGCGACGAGAGCGGTGGAGAGGCTGTGGCGCAGGTTGAGCACGCTCACGCGCTCACGCGCTTCGGTCGATTGGTTCTCGATCCACTGGCGGTGCAGGGCGGTCATGGATGTACCGCGCAGTTCGGGCTGTGTGACGTCTAGTCCGACTTCGGTGGCTACGTCGACCAGGCGCCGCGAGTGGCCTTCGAGTACGTGGTCGGTGTCGTATCGGGTGTCGATGATCTGACGTTCGGCGATGGATTCTTCACGGCGAGCCAGCCAGGCGCCGCGAGCGTTGGAGACCGCGGGAAGGTCCGTGTCGGATGCTCGCTCGAGGACTGCGAGGTCTGAGGTGAATTGGTGCCCGGTCACCCGATCGGCGGCGATGAAGGCGGCCTTGACCGCAGCATTGGCCGAGGCCAGCAGGGCTGGCATTTCGGCGTGGTCTTCTACGTAGACGCTGGTGTAGGTCCACGGCAGCCCGGCCAGTTCGACCGGGCCGTCGTGGTTGGTGGGGACCGCGAGATAGACCACGGAGTAGCAGAACGGGCGGTTACCGCGCCGCACTCGGTAGTTCTTGGTCCACTCCACGTCGATAGATGCCCACAGCTCCGTTCCGGCTGGCCGTGTCGGGGCAGATCCGGCAGGGCCGGGAATGGTGCTGGTGACGATCAACGCGCTATTCCTCCTTGGTGAGCTGATCCCATGCCGCTTCGGTCACGATGTCGTCCAGGTCCAGCATCTTGGCCCAGTCGTAGCGGCCGGTATGGCGTGCCGCGATCAGCGCCACACACAGCGCCTCGGTAATGGTGGCCCTGGTGGAGGGTTCCCCGATGTGGTGGCTGTGCAGTCTGGCGATCATGCAGGCTTCATCGAGGTCGAGCGCGGACGGGACAGGGTCGTGGGCGGTGTCGACCATTCTGGCTACCGCCCGGCCCTTGCGGGTGCGATCGGCCCACAGTTCCCCGACGCTGTCGATCCCGGGGACGTGTCGCCCGCCCTCGGCGTGCTTGGCGAGCCCTTCGAGATCTCCGGCGAGGTCGTGCCCGCCGAGGTATTTGGCTTCTCGTCGGCAGGCCACCAGGCGCGCGTCGACTTCGCGGGCGAGGACTTCGGCTGGTTCGTCGCGATCGAGGGTCATCACTTCGTACCCGAACCTGAGCACCTGCCCGTGAGTGCCGTTGAGCGCCAGCGTGCGGGTGCTGTCGCATGCCAGATAGGCCATCCCCGCGCTGAGCAGTCGGCCGTCCCCGGCTGTCGTCAGCGTGAGGGCCGCCAGCATCGGGCGGGACTTGCCGAAGGGGCGTTGAGACGCACCGAACGGGGTCGTCGGCCACGCCAGGTTGGTTGTCTGTCTCATGGTGCCACCGAGGCGACGGCGGGCATTCCGAGTACGGTTGCGGCTTGGGTGGCCGGTGGTGCGTCGGTGTGGCGGGGTGCGGACAGGATGGAGGTGCCGAGGTATTTCGCGACGTGGTTGGCCTTGAACCGGTACCGCTTCCAGATTTCGGTGACGGGTTCGTGCAGGACGTTGCCGAGCGGTTCGAACAGGTCTTTCGCGTCGTAGACCGGCCAGGCGTTCGCGTTGCCGTTGGGCTCGATGCAGATCATGTGACCTTCGGTCTCGGGACGCCACGTCGTCAGGCGCAGCGCGGGCCGCCACCCGAATGTCGCTGCCAGACTGTTGAGTTCGTTGAACTTCGCGGTCGCCTCGTCATTGGTGATGAACTCGTGCTCATCCAAGTCGAGCGCGTTCCCTTTGCGCAACGGCATGATCAGTTTGACCTTGCCCGCTTCGATCACGTCGGCGATCTGGCACAGGAACGGCAGTCCGTGCAGGTCGCTGCGCAGCACCACACACGACAGCGACAACGGCAACCCGTGTTCGCGGAAGACCTGGATGCCTGCCATCACCTTGTCGTAGTCGCCACGCACGCGGCGCGTAATCGCCCGTGGCCCTTCCAACCCGACATTGACGTACCCGATCTTGCCGACCATCCGCCCCGCGTGCTGGAACGCGCGGGTCGCGTTGGTCGGGATACCGAGCACGAACCCGGCTTCGGAATACATATCCACGATGTCGCCGAAGTCTCGGCGCATGAGCGGTTCACCACCGGAGAGAAACACCCGGCCGACTCCGGCAAGGTTGTCGCGCATCGTCTCGAGCTGTTCCAGCGAGGGATCGGGCATTTGCAGAATCTCGCTACAGAAGTTGCAGTCGAAGTCGCAACGCTTGGTGACCTGGAGGATGGTCGACAGTGGCGCGGTGATCTGCTCGGCGACCTGCCCAGCGGTTTGCCCTCCAGTGAGCTGGAAGTGATGTCCCGCAGTCCATTCCACCCCGTTGATAAGTTGATTTCCCATCTCATTCCCCTTTCGTGATTCGTATCACTCTGCATTCGATTGTCAGCCGCTCGGCCGATGTCGTCAACGCGAAATATGTTGCTGCACAATATGTTTCGATCACTTGCACGGCGAAAGCGACAAAGGCTCGTCGCTGCCCTTCACCGCAAGGTTGTCCCATTCGCCGGTCTTGTAGTGGGTGGCGAGGTGGTCGAGAGTGCCCAGGTGTGAATGGGTCAACGAGGCCACGGCATCCCAGTTGCTTGGAAAGAGGAGTCCGGCCCCCAAGGGACACGGGTTGCAGCGGCCGGACTCCTCTCCCATCTCCCGCGCGCCCCCGAGCGTTGCGCCTACCTTCGACGCGCGGGAAGTCTGACGGATTCAATACGTCGTAGGCGGGCGGGCTGCCGGTATGTGGGCGGTGAGGCGCTGATAGACGGCGCAGCCCTCATCGGTCAGCTCATAGACCGGCTCCGGGCGTTCGGCACCTGTTGGTCGGCGCATCTCGGTGCGGACGTGGCCCTTGGTGACCAGCCATTGCAGAGTCAGGGTGATCGGGCCGATATGGTGCCCGCCCGCCAGCTCGCGCGCCGAGCACGCGCGCCCCGCTTGGGCCAGTGCGATCAGCGCGGTGGCTTGGGCGCGGCTGAAGTCGTCCCGACTCCATTGCAGATGTGCTGTATCACTGCGCATTTCGTGTTCGCGGCGATTCTGTTGGCTGGTGGGGTTGGTCACAGTTGCTACCTCTCGAGGTACAGGCGTTCGTTCGGCAGTCGCGGGAACTCGTGCTTGTCGAGGTCGACGGTCACCGCGTCGACGTAGTGGCGGGCCTGGTGCTCCTGGACGAAGATCAACGCGGCGGTCAGGCACGCCACGAAATCCATCCGCTGCCCGTGCAGGAACACACCCAGGTGCACATCGGGTTCGGTGGGCGACGGCGACCCGTCCGGGGTCGGCGCGGTGGTGCTCACAGCGCGGGCTGGCGGGTCGGGGCCAGGCAGGCGTGCACCGCATACAGCACCGCGCGCCCGGAGGGCCGGAATACCGAGTGCGCGGCGGTGATCCACACCCGATGCTCCGAACCTTGATCGGCCGGTGACGGTAATGCGACGTGATCGCCGTTGCCCAAGACGGTGATTCGGCGAGCATGGAACAACGCCGCCTCGGCAGCGATCATCGTGGCCGGAATGTCCGAGCGCACAAGGAAAGTCCACGTGTGGGAGCGAGGGTGGGTCACGATCGGGCCACCACCTTGCTTGTTGCGCTCGATGTGGACCTTCACCATCTGCCCCAACTCCGCAGGCATCGCGACTGCCCACACCATGCCAGCGGCGAAACTGATGCGGCCGGTGTCTGGTTGAAGCACAGCGGGCAGATGGCACACGCTGCGGTAGTAGGCCACCCGCGAACGTGGCGTATCAGCCACTACTCGCGCGGACGGCCCGGTAGGCGGCGGGGTGTTCATGACCGCCCCCGTGCCGGTGTCGTGCCGGATGATCCCCATGGTCGAACGTTTGGGGGCCTCGACATCCGTCAGTATGTCGGCTGATCGGTTTGTGCCATCACCCGATGACCGGTCACGCCTCGCCGGGGATGGTTGCGGGTTCAGCTCGTCGGAATGTCTCATGCGCGGGTCTCCCTGGTGACGCTTCCAACAACGAGGGGCATCCGGCGGCTTTGCCACGGATTCCCCGAAAACGGTTCTGGTTCAAAATCGTGGCCCGCCAACAGCATCGGCAGGAACCGCACAGAGGTGGGGTACCGTAGGCATACCGTAGGTATTTCCCAGGTCAGGCACTGGAAAGTAGGGGGCGGCAATGATACGAGGACGGGAATGGACCGGCTTCGAAGCCGCTGCGCTGCAAGAGGCAATGCGTAAGTCCATCCGACAGTTCGCCGCACTGCTGGGTGTCGAGACGACCACGGTCAACAATTGGCGCTCGGGCCTGAGCACGGTCACACCCCGCCCTGTGACACAAGCGATCCTGGACACGACCTATGCGCAACGTGCAACCTCGGAAGACCGGGCACGATTCGAGCAAATCGTGGCGGAAGGCGAAGCTGCGTGGAGGAGCCGACACACAGTGTCTGCGCGCCAAGCCCCAGCCATGGCCGCGCACGCCGATGACGCCCTGACAGATGACCGTTTCAACCGTGACCGATTCGGGGACCCTTTCACGGAGTCAGCTGGTCAAGGGTCGCCGGGCGTCGACACACTGTTGGTCGACGTAGATGACTTTCCCGCCCTGGTTGCCGACATCGAGACCGCTTTCTGGGCGGCGGGCAATGTCACCGGCGCCGGGCTGTTGCGCCCAATCCCCGCTCTCATCGCCGCAAGCAGGGCAGTCACGCGACTCAATATGGCCGGCGAGTACACCACCCTCGCGCTGATGCTTGCGCCATTGATCACCGATCTGTACCGACACACACGCGAAGGCCGCCCCGCCGAACAGCGCGCCGCATGGGACACGTTGGCGCAAGTAGCTTTCGACACCTCCGTTGTGATGCGCGCCCGCGGACATCTCGCGGTGGCATGGTCAGCCGCTCGGGCAGCCGAGGAAGCTGCTCGCACCATCGACAGTCGACCGGGGATCGCCGCGGCAACGTTCGTCGGCAGCCAAGTGCTGCTGGCTCGACCCGGCTCGATGAAAGCCGCCTTGGATTGCGCGGAAAGCACTGCGGCCTTGGTCGGCTCGCAGGCGAGGACCGCCAACGATGTCCAAACGGTCGGGATGCTGCACCTGCAGGCATCGTTGGCGACTGCGGCCGTCGGCGGCGATCCACACGATCACCTTGATCACGCCGCTGAGTACGCCGCACGGCTAAACCGCCCCATCGAGACCGACAGCTCATCAATCATCGGAAACACCACGTTCGGCTCGTCGAACGTGGCGCTGTGGAAAATGTCGGTGGCCATGGAGGCGCGTGAGCCGGACGCCGTGCTCGCCCTCGCGCAGAAGCTGAAACCTCAGATGTTGCCGACCCCGGGCCGGGCAGCGCAGTACTGGGTCGAGGTGGGGCGGGCAGCCGCATCGCGTCGTGACTACGGGACCTCGATCGACGCGCTGCTGCGAGCTGAAAGCATTGCGCCAGAACACGTCCGGAACATGGATACGGTGCAAGAGGTGGTCGGCCAGATGATGCGCAAAGCCAAGCGCGGCGTCACGGCTGATGATCTGGGCAAGTTTGCTCAGCGTGTAGGTGTAGTGGTGGTCTAGCTCGGGACAGATCCTGAGCAGACTGCCATGATGGGCTCATGACTGAGCGCACTCGGGTGCTGTATGCGATCGTGACCGGTGCGCCACCGGCTGACACGGTCGGTGAGCTGGTGGAGCTAGCGCAGGCTGACGGCTGGGACGTGTGTGTCGTCGCCTCGCCTAACGGTGCCCGGTTCATCGATGCCCGGGCGTTGGCGGCGCAGACCGGATACCCGGTCCGCTCGGAATTCAAAGAACCAGGAACCGCCGACCTGCTGCCCCCAGCCGACGCAATCATCGCGGCACCGTTGACCTCGAGCTCGTTGGCGAAATGGGCCACCGGTATAGGTGACACACTGCCGTTAGCGCTGCTGGTAGAGGCAGTCGGCGCTGGGCTGCCCGTGGTGGCGATCCCGCACTCGAAGCAGGAGCAGATGAACTTCCCGGCCGTACGTGAGGCACGCGCCCGCCTCGCGGAGTGGGGCGTGCGGTTTGTGCGAATCAGTGACGATGCCGACACCGGCCCGCTGCCGTGGACGGCAGCACTGAAAGCCCTCAGTTCGGACTGACAACACGTCGGTGACCGGCCCAGCTTGACCGGACTCCATCTGGCACGCATCCGGATCGCCACCTAGCCCACCTCCTCCGGACTCTGATCTGCGCGGTGCGGAACAGGGCACCCTCTGAAAGAATCGGTGAACATGGCTGAGACACAGGCGGGACTCGTTGTTTGGGATGTTGACGGCACACTGATCCCCGCGGACTTGCGTTGGCTACGGCGAGCTGTGGCTCGCACGTATCACATCGAGGAGTCTTCGGTCGTTTTCCCTGCTTCGCGGGTGCACGGCTACACCGACGAGTCCATTGTCGTAGATACGGCCATCGCCTCTGGAGTTACCAGCGATGCGGCTGAAGACGGCTTCAGCCGGTACGCCGACGTACTGATGGATGTCATGTCGAACGGTGCGGCGGAACTTGCCCGCGACCAGGCCGCGTATCCGGGTGCTGCTAACACAATCACCGCCTTGGCAGAACATGGATATGTTCAGACCGCACTAACGGGAAACTTGCGGGTTTCGGCTGAGTTCAAACTTACGGTTGCGGGCCTGGACTCACACCTGGACCTGGATATCGGCGCTTTCGGCTCCGATGCGCGGGACCGGTTCGATCTGCCCGCGTTCGTCGCGGACCGGTTTCAAGCAAAGTACGGGCACCCGATCGATCCGGCACGAACCATCATCATCGGCGACGCGCCGAACGATATCGCTACCGCTCGGCACGCTGGATTCGGGGTTGTTGCCGTAGCTCACAGACTGACCCCCGAAGAGTTGTCAGAACATTCGCCGGATGCGATCGTCAACAAGTTGGACCCGGACACGGTGTTGCAAGCGATCCGTTCGGTGCAGGCGATCCGGTCGGCTGTCGGGATCGATCAGTAGCCGGTAATACTGTCGACTCGCTCCCTCAACGCGAGGACCGGCCTTTCATTTCGCCAGGGAGCCATCCTTTCGATGGCTCGTTGTGCACGTTCGATGCCGCGATGATTGCCCATGGTCGCCAGCGCGTCGTAGGTCTCGCCGAGGACTCTGCAACCTTCTTCCAGCTCGCCCGACAGGGAGTAGGCGCTGGCGAGGTCCACGCGGGCGGCGAGGGCGACGTTGGGGCTGTCGTCGACTTCGGGCGTGTTCAACGCTTCGTTGAGCGCGGCAATCGCTCGCTTCGGTTGGCCGAGGAGAAGTTGGCATGTGCCGACGTAGACCTGAATGCGGGTGGTGTTCCAGTCACTGAATAGTCCGGCACGGTCATTCTCATCGATGTCCTCGGCTGCGCGTTGTGCGCGGGTCAGCGCTTCCTCGCATTCGTCTCGCAGTTCCAGCACTGCGTAGGCTTGCGCTTGCTCAGCGCCGATCCGTGCTCGCGCAGCAGGCGGCAGATAGTCAGCGAAGTCCGCGGCCTCCTTGAGTATCCGTAGCCCGATGACGACATCGCCATCCGAGCTGATCAACGTTGCAGCATCGGATCGAAGGTTGCTCTCGAATATTCGCGCGATCCCGCCCATCGTCTTGTCTTGAAGCTGGTCCGCGAGCTTCCGGGCGAATGCGCAATGTGTGAGTGCCATCGGCCGGTCACCGACGGCACTCCATACCCGGCTGGCCACAACGGATGTCGCGCCCAGTAGCGCCCCGGCCTGCTGCTTGATGCGGTCATCGGTTGCAGCGCGGAACAGGGCGGCGACGGCGTCTCGATGAGCTTCTATCGGGCCGATCAGCGCGTCGGGTGCGATGCTTTGACGCTGACCAGCCAATAGGTCGGTAACAGCGGCAAAGCTACCAAGGGACCTCTCCGAAGCCGCTCGCGATCGCATCAGTGATGAAGCCGCGCCGAAATCCAACGCTGCGACGGCCCCCTGATCGCTCTTCACCGGCAAGCAGCTGCTGCTGGGAGGGGCGGGGCGTACGGCCTTCGTCGATGCGGTAGCTTCGCGCGAGGACGCGGGGTGCCAGCTTTTCCACGCGGCCTCGCCTTCCGCAACGATCTGATCGAACCGCGCTCTGTCTTCTGGTGTCGCATGTTGTGCGTAGGTCGTGTCCAGGATCGCTTGCGTCACGGGCCTGGGTTTCACCGCGCTCAGGCCCGAACGCCAATTGTTGACCGTGGTCGTCTCGACACCCAGCAGGGCCGCGAACTCCCGTATCGACTTACGCATCGCCTCCTGAAGCGCGACCGCTTCGAAGCCGGTCCATCTCCGCCCTCGTATCATCGCGCCCCCTACTTTTCAGTTCCTGACCTGGGAAATGCGCACGGTATGCCTAACGGTACCCGACTGCGGCCCAACCCATTCCGATGTTTTTGGGAAGCCTCGATGTGAATCGGAACCCATTGCACGAACTCTTGCTCGACCACGGGCCTCGATGTTGGGCGGCCAGCTCACCGGCCCAGGCGCATATTTAGGCGTTGCCGCCGAGTCGGTGCCGGGGCGGCAACAGTGTCGGTGTCCGATTCGTTCGGGCGGCAACAGGCTTCGCGGCTACAAGCCACCAGCCGCCAGGAGAAGCGACTGTCGAGCGTTGGCTTGACATCGCCCCGTGCACGCCGAACAATCTCGACCGCCTGGTCAGTGCCGTCACTGAACTCGGTAGCATGGACCAAATCAATCTCGGAATGCTCTGGGTGGAGCGGCTTCTCGATCGCTGTGAACGAATCCGTGCCAGCAGTCACGAACTACCGAGCTGGCTTAGGCAATGCCGCGACCACCTGTCGACCGACGACCAGACCAGTCGATGGCAACGGATCATCGACATGCTGGTCGTGGCGGGTGACGGACGAGTAGCCGACCTCTCCGACTAGCGGCCGAACCCCTCCAGCCCGAGTTGTAGACTGCCGACTTGGTCGAACTGTGACGGTCACTCGACCTGCGGCAATCTCCGGCGATCTCACCTGGTCAGGTCGACCACGACAGAGCGCTCGTTCTACCGCCAGGCTAAGGTTTGCGCCTACCAGTCAGTGGCAGAACAGGATTCGAATAGTGAGGAGTGTCAAAACCAAGTATGGCGGACACGTCTGTGGCGTCGAGGATTGAGGCGGCGCGATGAGCGCCCTTCGAGGGGGAGCGGCCGATAAGGAGGGTAACGAGTACGAAGACCTCTGGACGGCGCTTCGCATTGCGGACCTTCTCCATGACCAGGCGCATCGGATCAGACTGGAGCCGCCAGGTAATGCCGGTGTCGGGATCGAGTTCGAAATCGACGTCGACGGCAGGACCTGGGGTGAGCAAGCGAAAAACTACGCGAAGACTTGGACGATCGCACGACTCAAGACAGGCGACACCAGCGGAAAGATTTCGGTCCTCAAGGGTGCGAAACACCAAATCGAACTCGGCCGCGGATACCGGCTCATCTCATCCAGCACTGCCAAACCTCTCGTCGACCTCAGCGAACGGGCCCGAGCGACTACAACGATCACTGATTTCAAAGAAGCACTCACCCAGGACCTCACCTCCGACTTCGCTGCCGTTGTCCAGTATTGGGAAGTCAGCGAAGCGATAGCGTGGCGATATCTGAAGGATATCGTGGTGGAACATTGGCCGGTACAGCTCCTGCACCGAACCGCATGGCTGGCATACAAAACGCTCTACGCGGGCGACCCGGATACGGTCATAGATACGGTGGGACGCTTCTGTCGGAACCACCGACATCAGGATATATCGACACCTCAGGTCGCCACATTCCTGAAAAGCAAATTCGCAGAGCGTCTCTTGGCCGGAAATGATTCCACGCGCCAGATGTTGCATCGGACCCTCGAACGCCACACTCGGCGCGTAGCGCGGTTCGAGCCAGAGTTCGGGCTCGTTCCGCGCTCGGAAGCGCAGTCCATCATCGCCGCCCTGGAAGACCCAGACAGCCCGCAGATCCTTATCGTCGATGGACCTGCTGGATATGGGAAGTCGGCGGTTGTTGCGGAAGTAGCGGCCGCCCTGGATGAGCGCGGGTGGTTCGTCGCTATAGCGCGAATGGAAGCGACCATTGCATCGCCGACATCCGACCATCTCGGACAACAGATGGGGTTGGCCGAATCCCCGTCAGTGTTGTTGGCAGGCGTCGCAGACGGCCTTCCAGGTTTGCTCGTCATCGACCAACTCGACGCCGTCAGCCAGTTCAGCGGACGTATGCCCGACAGCTTCGAAGCCGTCGATGAGGTGCGCGACGAACTACAGCGAGTGCCAAACCTGAAGCTCATGCTCGTCGTGCGAACAGTAGACCTGGACAACGATCCGCGCGTACGGTCGCTGCTTCGCACCGAAAAGCCAGCCGTGCGCCATACCGTAGGCAAACTAGGTACTGACCAGGTTCGTGAGCATCTTCGCCGACACGACGCTTTCGTCCCATCCGAGTCGACCATCGAGCTACTGCGCACTCCACTGCACTTCGCTGTATACGCTCGACTGCCGGAACAAGCTCGTCGAAGCGCATATCAGACCCTGCAAGATCTCTACGACCGATTCACCACCGAAGCCCGTCAACGCGCGACAACCCGCGCAGGCCACATCGACTGGGGCGGGATCACGTCCACCCTTGTGACCTACATGAGCGAAAAGCAAACGTTGACAGCCCCTCGAGCTGTTCTCGACGAATTCCCGGGCGAAGAGATCGCAGCCCTCGAGTCCGAGGCGGTCCTGGTCGCCGACGAATCCGGGATCTCTTTCCTGCACGAGACATATTTCGACTACCTCTTCGCCCGCGCGTTCGTGACGAAGGGAGGCGACCTCCACGACTTCCTCGTCACGAACGGCCAGTTCCTCTTCCGTCGGGCCCAGACCCGCCAAATACTCGAATATCTCGCCGCAAAGGATCCCCAGCAGCTCCGCGCCACCGTGGTACGCACACTTAGGTCATCGAGCATCCGGTCCCACATCAAACAGGTTGTCGTCGGTGTACTGCGCCAGCTGACCCCTTCCACTGCCGACTGGGAAGCATTGGAACATCTCGCCTGGGAACCGGGTCCAAGCGGTGATCGCCTGCTGAGACTGCTGTCATCGCCGCAGTGGTTCGATACCGCCGACTATCTCGGTCGTTGGGAGGTATGGCTCGCCGACCCTGGTCGGGCAGATGTGGCAGCACAGCAGTTGATCTCGGTCGCGCGAGACCGAGGTGAGCGTGTCGCCGAACTCTTTCACCCCTACGTAGGTGTTGGCGAGGAGTGGCGCCTACGTATTCGAGCCCTTATCGCATGGTCGACATGCCCAGCGCTGGTGCCGTTCGCAGTGGATGTGATCCGAGGCGGCCACATCGATGACGTGCGCGGGCCCATCGCGGTCAACAGCGACTTCTGGTCGATCGTCGCGGATCTGGAAGGCGACGACCCGATCGGCGCGGCGCGGCTCATCGGCGCTTACCTGGACCGAGCGATGACTCGAGCGAATGCGGAGGGTGCCGCCGATCCCTTCGAGACTGGACATCTCGCCAGAAACTCACAGGGCGCCAATGTTATTCAGCACGTCGCGGACGAGGTCCCCGAGGCGTTCGTCCGCGAGGTTCTCCCGTTCCTGGTCCGACTGTCCAACTCCCGCAACAACACCGATACGCCGTCCCTGAACAGATGGGGACGCCTTATCACTAACTCCCATGCTGTAGACGACTCGATTCTGGCAGCTATGGAGTGCGCCCTTCAGAAGTTGATGCGAAACAATCCCCAGGCTGCTTTCGAAGCGATCGAGCCGTTTCGGGAAGTTGCCAGCAACGCGCTGCGGTTCCTGGTGTGCAGAACCTTGACCGCATCGAATGACTCCGATGATGCCATCGATTGGCTCAACGGTGAGCAACAAAATCTGAACCTCGGCTGGTACGACAGTCCGCGGTACGCGTCCTACAAACTCATTGCTGCGCACTCGTCGCGGTGCTCGGAACACCTTCTTCGCCAGCTCGAAGCAGAGATACTGCGCGGAGACAAGGGACGTTTGCCGCATTACGGGCAGGTCGGCCTACTGTTCGGTGTAGATCCTCTGCGAATGGGCGTCGTCGTGCAGCGTCGGGTTGCCGAGTTGAAACGGCTGTCGGTTGAGCCGCCGCCGGAGCCCAGAGGGATAGTGGCTTCATTCGTCGGCCCACCGATCGCCCATGACGCCTCCAAGCGGATGAGCGACGAGAACTGGCTGTCGGCCCTGCGGAAACATGCCTCCGAACGCACCATCCACCGCACTAGTGGCCCTGTGGGTGGTGCGTCACAGCTTGCGGGAGTACTGGAAGCCAGAGCCAAGGAGCACCCGGAGCGATTCGCACGATTGGCATTGTGCTTCGACGACACGATTCCGATGACCGCGATCACACATGTGATTCAGGCGGTCGCCCCCGATCTCGACCGCGCTCTTTTCGCCGACCTCTGCGAGCATGCGCTGGCCACCTACGGTGACGCGATCTCGCATCCTATCTGCACAGCCTTGTCGGATTCGGGAGGCATCGATGAACGCCTGACCTCCCTCATCGAAGACTTCTCGACCTCAGCGGATCCAGAATCCGACTACACCTCGAGAGGTGCCGAAGATCTCTACGTCGTTGGCATGCGCTCGGTGCGTGGCGCTGCCGCTCTCGCGGCGGCAACCGTATTATTCGAAGGCGCGCAGCACCTGAACCGACTCGTGCCAGTGGTCAGACGGCTCGCGGTCGACACATCCACAGCAGTTCGAACATGCGCCGCGCGCGCCGTGGCAGCACTTCTCAACCACGACCAGCAGGCTGCTCTAGACATCGCTGAAAGACTGTTCGATGCGCCACTGGCGGTGTTCGACACCGCAGCAACCGAGCACCTCTTGACCCATGGACTCCTGCGTTCCTCACCCCAGTTCCTCCGACATCTACAGCAGGCCCTCGAAGGACCACCCGGTATTGCCACTCGTGCAGGCCGTATTTGGGCGGTCGCGCAGCACTACGGTGCGATCGCCCCTCCGGTCAGCGACGACGTGCGAACACTGAGTAACACTGCTCGGCGTGGGGCCGCGGAAGTGATGGCCGATAACGCCGCCGACAGCAGCGAAACATTGGCATTTCTGTTCTCGGATCCCGACTCTGAGGTCCGAGAAACCGCATCAGCAGGATTGCGTGGACTCGCCGATATGCGACCGTCCCCGCAGGACGTATTTATCAATGCCTTCCTCGACAGCCCGGCATTCGCCGAGAACTTCGAAACACTAGCGGAGAGTATGGAAGACCTCGGTACACGGTTGCCCTCATCGGCGCTGCGTGCCTGCGAAATGATGATGGATGCGGTGGGTGCCGATGCGAACAGGCTGCAGGGCCGCAGCGCCTACGTCGGGCGCACAGTGACAACCGTTGTGCTTCGCTCCTATCGTCAAGGTGACGAATCCGTGCGAGAACAGTGCCTCGACATCATTGACCGGCTGGTTGATCTCCACGCATTCGGCCTTGATGCCGCCCTGGCCGAGGAAAGATAGTGCCCGCCTCAATGGGAGGCCAAATCAGAGGGCGACTCTTCGCAACTCGGTTGGGTCAGGTCACCAGGTCATTGCGATGGAACACGGCGACCTCGGCGACGAGCCCTTCCGAAGGTCCCGTCGAGGCACGCTGGCGGCAGCTGTCAAGCTCTCATACCTCAGAACTGGAACAACCAAGACGTCAACAACGACTAATGATTTCTGAGAACGCTGGGATGTCGTGATACGGAAAAGATGGCTTCGTCGAGGCGCCGCGCAGGGAGCTCCTCCTACGTAGACGAATCCACAAGCCCGGCCAGGAACCCGGTTGCGCTGCTCTTGCCCGCTGCCGGGGAGCCGACGGCGGCAAGAAATTACAGAACATCCGGTAATCGGCATTTCAGGATGCTTGCCGACTTGGTGGTAGCGATGTGGTCGAAGACCGATTTGGGGATATCCGTCCGTGCCTTTCCCGGTCCGCGGACCGGCGGCAGCGGTTCCACCACTGCCTAACCCGCTCCATCAGGGGATTCGTGCTCTCGCCGCGCCGAATCACGGGGCTGCTATAGGGAGAGGTGACATCGTCGTCTCCCTCCCGCAAGCGGGCATTTGAGGAGTGTGTAACCAACATGTCACCCCGGCCAGCAACGCCACCTCGTCGCGGCGCAGCCCGGGAGTGCGACGGCGCACGCCGGGTGGCAGGCCGACCTCCGCGGGCGTGAGCTGCTCGCGGCGGCGGCGCAGGAAGTCGGCCAGTTCGGAACGGTCCATCACTCCACTGTCGCGGATTTCGGCCGGACGGGCCAGGGATCGCCGATCCCCCGATAAGCGATCTCTGCCGGATACCGGACGCGCAGGTCAGAGTGGATACATGACGAAATCCACGATCGAGAAGACCACGCTCGGCGCCACCGGACCCACGGTCGGCCGCCTCGGGCTCGGCGCCATGGGTATGTCGGGCATGTACGGCGCGGCCGACGACGCCGAGTCCATCGCCACCATCCACGCCGCCCTCGATTCGGGCGCCGACCTCATCGATACCGGCGACTTCTACGGCGCGGGCCACAACGAGATGCTGGTCGGCAAAGCCATCGCGGACCGCCGCCGCGAGGACATTCGGCTCAGTGTGAAGTTCGGCGTGCTGCGCGGGCCGGGTGGAACTTGGGGCGGCCTCGACAACCGTCCGGTCGCGCTCCGCAACTACCTCACCTACACGTTGCAGCGCCTCGGGGTCGACTACGTCGACATCTATCGGCCCGCGCGGCTCGATCCCGCCGTCCCGATCGAGGACACGGTCGGCGCTCTCGCCGAGCTGGTAGAGGCGGGCTACGTCCGGCACATCGGCCTGTCCGAGGTCGGCGCGGAGACGCTGCGCCGCGCCGCCGCCGTGCATCCGATCGCCGACCTACAGATCGAGTACTCGCTCGTCTCGCGCGGCATCGAAGCCGAGACCCTGCCCGTCGCACGGGAACTCGGCATCGGCATCACCGCCTACGGTGTGCTGTCGCGCGGCCTGCTCAGCGATACCGTGCGCACGCGCGAGAGCTTCGGCGCGGACGACTTCCGCGCACACAGCCCGCGCTTCCAGGGCGAGAACCTCACGCGCAACCTGCGATTGGTCGACGCGTTGGCGAAGATCGCCGCCGCCAAGGAGGTCGCGGTCGCGCAGCTGGCGATCGCCTGGGTCCTCGCCAGGGGCTCGGACATCGTGCCGATCATCGGCGCGCGGCGCAGGCAGCGCTGGGCGGAAGCGCTCGGTGCGCTCGACATCCGGCTCGACGCCGACGAATCGGCGAGCATCGAGGCAGCCGTGCCCCAGGACCAGGTCGCCGGGGAGAGGTACGCGGCCGCGCAAATGGAGATGCTGGACAGCGAACGGTGAAGACCGGTGTGGGCCAAGAGGGTAGCCCGCCGCCCTAAGTCCTTCTCGGGCGGATGACGGCGGTGAACGTCGCCGCCGCAACGGGTTTTCCCGAGTCGTCCGCGATCTGGACGGGCACCTCCAGCTCCACCGCGACACGTCCCGCGATATCCGCGCGCAGGCGCTCGATGGTGCCCGCAGTGAATTCCGATGTCGCGCGGAAGGGTCCCGCCACGCCCTTGGCCCGCGCCAGGTATTCGATGCGTCCGTCGCGGGCGACGATGAACGTCTCGCCCATCAGATCGACGATGCCCGAGACGGCGGCGCCCATCGCGGCGGTCTCGGCCAGGCCGAAGAGCACGGCCGCGTGCAGATCGCCGTTGTGGTTGAGGTGTTCCGGGCGCGGATCGATGGACACGACATTGCGTCCGGCATCGAACTCCACGCCTTCGATTCCGGCGTACTGAATGAACCCCAGCTTCTGGAATCCGGCCATCACCAGATCCCCCATGGTCGCGCTGTCCATCCGAACTCCCGCCGAGACGCCGTCACTGAAACGCGTTCTATTTTTATCGCCTCGAACCCGGCTTGTCCACAATTTCCACGCGGGTCTTGACTCGGGCGGCGCGCGCTCGCAATACTGAACCTGATGGTTCAGTATGACTTCCTGGACGCCTCGTTCGGGGCGCTGGCGGACCCCACCCGGCGTGGGATTCTCGAGCGCCTCGGCAGCGGGCCCGCGACCGTCAGCGAACTGGCCGAGCGTTTCGAGATGACCCTCACCGGCATCAAGAAGCACATCCGGCTGCTGGAGGACGCGGGCATGGTCGTCACGGAGAAGCAGGGCCGGGTCAGGTATTGCCGACTCGGCGACAACGTCTTCGACCGCGAAGTGGCGTGGCTGCAGGGTTATCGGCGGATGGTGGAAGCCCGGATGGACCGTCTCGGTGAATTCCTCGAACGAACGGAGCCAGACACATGAGCACGACAACCCGCGATGCCGACATCACCACCCCCGTCGACCGGGAGATCCACATCGAGCGGATCTTCGACGCCCCGCTGGACCGGGTGTGGGACGCCTACAGCCGGATCGAGCAGCTGGTCCAGTGGTGGGCGCAGGGCAAGCGATTCGACGTGGAGCGCTGGGAGTTCCGCAAGGGCGGCCACTACCGCTTCGTCGACCACTCCGAGGGCGGCCCGCACGGCTTCGAGGGGCGCTTCCGTGAGATCACCCCGAAGGAGCGGATCGTGCAGTCCTTCGAATGGGACGGCATGCCCGCCCACGTCGCCATCGATGCCACCACCTTCGTCGACCTCGGCGACGGCCGCACCAAGGTCGTCACCGTGAGCCAGTTCCACACGCCGCAGGAGCGCGACGGCATGCTGCAGTCCGGGATGTCCGAAGGGCTCAATGCCAGCTACCGGGCGCTGGACGAACTGCTCGCCAAGTCTGCCTGAGCCGAGGCGTCTGCGGCCCCCGCGATCGGGCGGGGGCCGGGCGGCCGGAGAACGAAATCCCCGGCGCGGTGCGCATTTCGAGAGCCCTCAGGCGCGCTCCGCGCCGATGCGCCGCTTGCGCGGCTTCAGGTGCAGAGCCGGCATCGGCGGGGCCGGAATGCGTTGGTCGGGCGGATGTCCCGCGATCGGGGCGAAGCGCTCGACCCGGCGGTTCTCCCAATCCTCCCGGGCCGCGACGATCTCTTCGTGGCTGCGCCCCACGAAGTTCCACCACATCACGAGTTCCTCGCCGAACGGCTCGCCGCCGATCAGCGCGAGATGCGCCCCGGTGCCGCTCGCCAGCCGCAGCTCGGCCCGATCGGAACCGAGGTAGAGCAGCGGGCCCGGCTTCACCTCGGTATCGGCGGCGGTCACCTCGCCCTCGATCACCAGCAGCGCGTGCTCGAAGGCCGGGTCGAGCGGAATGGTGATCTCGGCGCCGGCATCGACCCGCACATCGGCGCCCACGATCGGGGTGTAGGCCATGGCGGGCGAGGTCAGCCCGGCGAAGGAGCCGATCAGCACGATGGCGCGCACGCCGTCGGCCTCGTAGACCGGCAGGTCGCGATGCTGCTCGAAATGCGGATCGACCGCGGCGCGGTGGCCGGGCAGTGCGATCCACAGTTGCAGGCCGTGGCCCGCGGGCGCGTCGGGATCGCCGTACTCGGAATGCGCGATGCCGCGACCGGAGGTCATCAGGTTCAGCTGGCCGGGGTTGATCTCCACATCGGAACCCACCGAGTCCCGATGCCGGATGCGACCCTCGAACGGCCAGGTCACCGTCTGCAAACCGATGTGCGGGTGCGGATCGATATCCGGCGGCGCGCCGGTCTTGGTGACCGTGGGGGAGCCGAAATGATCGAGGAAGCACCACGCTCCGACGGTCGGCAGATCCCGTTGCGGCAGCACCCGTTCCACGAACACCCCGCGCACGCCGCCCAGCGGCACCTCGCGCGCCGGGTAGAGCTCGGCGACCGGGCCGGGACCCGGCGTCGGCTGGCACACCGATTCCGCGGGATGCGGATCGAGATCGCTCATGC
>NZ_JBYISM010000052.1:0-27094 GCF_057708605.1 Nocardia sp. bgisy118
GCGGAGTCTCGCACTACAGCGGATCCGACGGGGTGGCGATAGGGTAGGGCGCGTCGAATTCCGTACCTCGGATTCGCTGCGGTGAGGGGGCGAAATGCGATCGATGATGGTGCCTGCGGATGACGGGACCGCGCTGCACGTCGGTGTCACCGGCCGCGGTCCGGATGTCGTGGTTCTGTCCGGTGGACCGGGCTGCGTCCATTACCTGGAGGATGACGGGCTGGCGCCGCGCGGGATGCGGGCGTGGTACCCGGAGCCGAGGGGTGTCGGACGCTCCGAGGGCGGGCCGCACGACCTCGCGCAGGCAGTCGCCGACATCGAAGCGGTGCGCCGAGCCGGAGACATCGACAGCTGGGTTGTCCTCGGTCATTCCTGGGGCTCGGACCTGGCGGTGCGCTACGCGTTGGACCATCCCGACCGCGTCCGATCCGTGGTGGGCGTCGCCGGGCACGGATTGCACAAGGACCGCACCTGGTCGCAGGTGTACGAGTCCTCGCGGCATCTGGAGGATGATTTCGAGATCGATTGGGCGCCAGACGTTCACGCCTCCCTGAGTGCGTCGTTCGTGCAGTGGATTCACGAACCCGAATTGTTCCGCGGGCTGGCCGATTCCGAGGTCGCCATGACGTTCGTCGCTCCGCAGCACGATATCCGTCCGTCGTGGCCGCTGCGGCAACTCGCGGCCTTGGTCCCGCGCGGCAGCTTCGAGGAACTGCCCGGAGTTGCCCACAACCTGTGGTCGACCGATCCACAGGTGTGGGTCGACATCGTCACACGAGCGTGCCGCGCGGAGCCGCGATCTCGCCGCTGAACTGAATTCTTTTGTAGCAGACGTTATTTCAGACGATCGGCGTGCTGCACCCACATCCGACCGTGCACGTGAATCCGCCTGCCGCCCCGCCCTTCCAACAGATGCACTTCTTGTCCATCTTCAGTGTCCCCGGCTGGCACCCCGCCTGTGCCTGGCAATCCTCACGGGCGGCCTTGCACGCCTCCGCGATCGTCGCGCCATCCGCTTGACCTTGGATCAGCTCGAGCGGCTCCGGACCGGGCATGGGCTCCTCGCCCACCGCGATGCGCATCATGCCGTCTCCGACTCCGCCGTGGGCGAGCTGGAACGCCGTGATCGCCGCGAGCGTCAGCGGGCCTGCCGCACCATCGACCGCGAGCGGTGGCAGGCCGATCAGCGCGATGTTGCGGTTGATCAATCTCTGGACATCCTGCACGTCCTCCGGCAGATTCTGGCCACCCGCGCCAACGGACCGAAAAACCATCACCGCACCTCCCTCTGTATTTCGGAAACGGTGCCCAATCGGTCGACCGCAATCGCGACCTTATTGATGCGACAGGCGTCCATCGCGAGTAGCGCGCTACTCGAATGCCACTCGGCCCCACCCGCATTGAATGCGTCGCCGAACGCGTTCAGTCGGCTGTCGCCGCAGCAGCCGTCACGTAAGCTGCCGGTAGCGTTTCGTGTCCTACGGTCCCCGGATGTGCAGCCGACAACACCAGTGGTTCGAGAACTGCCGGTGATCCTCCGCGAGAAAAGGCCGGTACTCATGTCTCTTGCCAGCCAGCTGACTACAGCCGTTCCCGCTCTTGCCGCCGGGGTTCTGGCGTTGGGTTCCGCTGTCTACTCGGTTCGGTCGACGACCAGGACCAGCAAGGACGTGGAGGTTCTCAAGGCGAAGCTGGTCCAAGAGGCCGCGGCCGCCGAGGCGCGACGGAACCTCGAGTACCAGGCCAGGGCGAAGATCTATGCCGAAAGTGAGCCCCTCGTTCTGAAACTCGCCGAAAGTGCGGACTACGCGGCATCCCGGATCATCGGTCTGTCCGAGCCGAGGAGGTGGCCTGCGTTGCAAGCAACGGTCGACAGCAGCACCAGTTGGATGTTGAGCCGCTCGTCGGAAGTGATCTCCACGGTCCACGCGCTGCTCGAACCGCTCGCTCTGCTCACCCTGCTCCGAGAGAAGACGAATTTCGTCGATTTGGCCTACGAGCGACGGCTGTTCGAAATCTATGCCCTCGCTCGCGGCGCCTACAACGCTCACCTCGACGACTACGCGATCGCCGAAATCCCACCGGCGCACACGTATGACCCGGTTGTTCCCGGATGGCGTGAGAAGCGTGTGGAGAACCCGGCGACCTATTGGTGGCAGGGGATCACCCGCGGGCGGTTGGACCCGGCCATCGAGGTGTGCATCAACCGCGAGGCCGATCGGGCCGCTACTGTCGATGAATTCGAGACGCGTTACATCGACTTGTTCAACCGTCCGGACGACAGCCGGCACAAGTCGCTTGGCCTGTTCTGCAACCCGATCTACAACTTTCGCCCCGAGGACCGGCCGGTCTTCTGGCGAATTCTGCTGTGTCAGTTGCTGATCTACCGCAGGCTATCGAAGCGAAGCCGGGTGTCCGGCGAAGTCGCGATGTCGGCGGGCCTGGATTTCGACCACAAGGACATCGATCAGCTTCGACGTTCGAACGCAATCAGCGATGAGTTGTTCGAGTCGAGTATTACCGCTGCGGTCGACTATACGAACCGGATTCTGGTGCGGAACGAATAATCGCTTACACCGAGAGTCGCCGACGAAGTGGCAAGCACTTGTCTCGAGCGGAGGGGATGGCAGCGAAAAGCGTTCTGAGCAGCCGAAAGCCGCCGTCTGGTTTCAGGCGGCGGCTTTCGGCTGCGGGGTTCAGCGAATACGCAGGACCTTCATCGCCTTCATGGCCTTCAGCAGGAAGTCGGCGTGCTGGGCCGCGGTGCGGCCGAACGCGGGGTCGAATCCGAGCACATGTTGTGCCGAGATATTCTGCGGCTCCACGTATTTCATCAGACCGGCGGTACCGTGGCGGCGCCCGAGGCCGGATTGCTTCATGCCGCCCATGGGTGCGTCCTGGGCGGCGTAGGAGGAGGCGTAGCCCTCGTTGATGTTCACGGTGCCCGCTTGAATTCGGGCCGCGACGCCGCGAGCCCGCTTGACGTCCTTGCTGAAAACGGCCGCGTTCAAACCGTATTCGGTGTCATTGGCCAGCTCGATCGCCTCGTCCTCGGAGTCGAACGGCACGACCGACACCACGGGGCCGAACGTCTCCTCGCGATAGAGCTTGGCGGAGGGCGGCACATCGGTGAGCACGGTGGGATCGTAGAAGTACGGCCCGATATCCGGCCTGGCCTTGCCGCCCGCGACGACCTGCGCGCCCGCCGCGACCGCGTCCGCCACGTGCGCCTGGACGCGGTCGAGCTGCTTGGCGGAGGTCAGTGAACCGATGCCCTCGGTGAATTCCCTTGCCGCGCCGAGGGGTAGCGCGCGCACCTTGGCGCCGAAGGCGTCGACGAACCGCGGGTAGACCTCCCTGTCCACGTAGATGCGCTCGATCGACACGCACAGCTGCCCGGCATTGGCGAAACAGCCGCGCACGGCGGCGGTGGCGGTGGCGTCGATATCGGCGTCGCGCAGCACCAGCATGGGGTTCTTGCCGCCGAGTTCGAGGGAACAGCCGGTGAGAGTGGCGGCGGCCCTGGTCGCGATGGCCTTGCCCGCCGCGGTGGATCCGGTGAAGCAGACGAAATCGGCGTTGTCGATGAGGGTGTCACCGATGTCCGCCGGGTCGCCGATGACCACTTGCCACAGGTCGGCGGGAAGCCCTGCCTCGAGGAGCAGCATGCGCGGCCACAGGCTGGACAGCGCCGTCTGGGTGTCGGGCTTGTGCACCACGGCGTTTCCCGCGAGCAGCGCGGGGATCACGTCCATGGTGAGCGAGAGCGGATAGTTCCACGGCGTGATGGTCGTGACCACGCCCTTCGGGTGGTATCCCTCGCGGGTTTGGGTCAGCAGCGGCAAGGCGCCCGCGCGTCGCTTGGGGGACAGCAGTCGCGGCGCGCGCCGGGCGAAGTAGAGGGTGGATCCGACGCCGTCCACCAGTTCCTCGAGTGCGTGCATGCGGGACTTGCCGGTCTCCAGCTGGACGATGTCCAGTCCCTCCGACTGCCGGTCGAGCATGAGGTCGTGCAGCTTCAAGGCCAGCGCCGCCCGCTGCTTCACGGGCACGCGCGCCCATTCGCGCTGCGCGGCACGGGCCCGGTCGAACGCCGCTTCGACGTCGGCGGGCGTGCTCTGCGGCAAGGTCGCCACGATCCGGCCGTCGACGGGGGATGTGGTGGTCACCGTCGCCGCGGTGCCGGTGACGCCGCGGGTGAGCCGGTCGATCACAGTGCTCGCCAGGGCTTTCTCACCAAGGGGCTGCGCAGCCGTCGCGGTCGATGTTTCGGTCATGATGAACTCCTTTTCGGCGTCCATCAGCGTTACGCGGACAGGACGCGCGTCACCATGTGCCCGGGCACCTCGCTCGACGCGACTGGGCTGTGCCGCAGCACAATCCGGAGGCTCGACTGAGGTCTCGCGGAGGCCCTCACAGGCGGGTACGAGCAGCTACACCGCGGCGCCGAAAGCCTCGAGTTCGGGTCGCGCGGGCGATTGATCAGTTTCGAAGAAGCCGCCGCGCGCGTCCGCTTCCTAGCATTGTCAGTGTCGTCATCGAGTCCGTCAGGAAGGAAACCGGCAATGAGCAAGGCACAGAAGTCCGGCACGGAGACCGTCGCGAAGGGTGCCGCTTCGGTGGGGTTCACCGAGGACGAGCGGGCGGCGATGAAGGAACACGCTCAGGAGCTGAAGACGGCCGCGCGCCGCGGTTCGCGGGCCACCAAGGCCGACGGCGAGCAGGACGTGCTGGCGAAGATCGCCGAGATGGAGGATTTCGATCGCGCGATGGCCGAGCGGATTCATGCCATCGTGACGGCCAATGCGCCCGAGTTGACGCCGAAGCTGTGGTACGGAATGCCCGCGTATGCCAAGGACGGCGCCATCGTGTGCTTCTTCCAGCCCGCGAAGAAGTTCAAAGCGCGATACGCGACGCTCGGCTTCAACGACCCGGCGAAGCTGGACGAGGGCGGCATGTGGGCGACCGCCTTCGCGCTGAGCGAGCTGTCCGCCGAGGTGGAGCAGCGGATCGGCGACCTGGTGAAGAAAGCGGTGAGCTGAGGCCCGGCGGCTCAGCGGTCGTCCACCACGCGACCTGCCGCCGGGACACACCCGCGTGCGCGTTATCCAGCGGAATTCGTTTCCTTCTCCGCCAGCTGCGCGAGGCGTTCGAGGGACGCGGACAGTTTGTCGCCGGTGGTGGCACGCGCCCGAACCTGACGCTTCTCGTCGGTCAGCTTCGTCCAGTCGTACGTGTGCGTCACCAGCGTGCGGCCCTCCTGAGCGGGCGCCAGCTCCCAGCGCCACAGGTGACCGGGCGGCTCCTTGCCCTGCTCCGACGGGTGCCAGGCGATGAGCCGGCCTTCGACGAACTCGACGACATGATTGTCGCGGACGGCGCCGATGGTGAGGGTCATGGTGAACACGTCGCCCGCGGCGCGCACTCGCTGGCCCGCAGGAGCCTCGGCGAGGTTGTCGTTGCCGTCCCAGCGCGGCTGCTGGGCGGGGTCGGCGATGAGTTCGAAGATGTCGGCCGGGTCCGCGGCGATCTCCCGGCTGGCGCTGACGATACGAGTGTCGTCGATCTTGTCGGTCACGGGCTGAATCGAATCATCCGTCGCTCGCGCCCACAACCGTTGCGCTCGAGGCGGCCGAATCTCCGGAGGTCCATCGGGTCGCGAATTCGTCGGATGCGGTTGCCGCCTCGTAGCCCTACGCGGATGCGTCCACCGAGTGCCCACGGCGCGTCACGGCCGCTCGTCCCGATCGACGAGAAGCGAGACAACCGCCATCGAGCGCCGAAATCCGTCAGCCGTCGTAACAATTCACTGAGACATTCATCAAGACCGGCGTGCCGGCCCTGATCGCCAGGCGCTGCTCATCGGTCGATCCCAGCCACGGATCCAACACCGCCATCGGCCCGTACGACATCACATCGAGATAGCATCGCTGCGGCCCGGGGCCGAGCATCGTCGAGGTCGTACCCGATTCGGACAGATAGGGCGGCTTGGTGCTGGATGTCAGATCGAACCCCGGTGCGGTCACGACCGCACGAATGTCATCGAAGGCCGGCCCGAAATAGAACTCCCGAGCGCAGTTCAGTGCAGCAGGAATGGCGGTCCGCGCCGGGATCTGGTCTGATCGGGGCGAGGGAGGACGTTCGTGATGCGGGGTTTTCTGTTCGATCGCCGGTGGATGCTCGGTGCGGCGGTGCTCGTCGTGACGGTCACGGGGTGCGACACCGAGGAGACTCCGCGACCCGATCCGTCGCCGATCGCCGCCACCGCTGCGCCGCCGACGCCACCCCCGTGGACGGTGGACGACCTCACCTACCATCCGTGCAGCGTCCTGGGACCGGACGATTTCGCCCGCTTCGTGCTCGAACCGCAGGGGAAGCCTGCCACGCCTCCGAAGGCGCTGCCCAGGTGCTCGTGGTCCTCCATCCAAACCGGGCCTACGGGCAGCTTCACCATCGGATTCGCCCCGAACACCAGCGATCACAGCGATCTCGACCGACGCAGAGTTCGTGATCCGCTCGAGCGGACGATCACGATCGGGGACCGCCGAGCCGCACTCGCGCCGAGCGTCCGGCCGGACGGCAGCAACGGCGGCTGCTCGGTCGACGTGTCGGTGCCGTCCGGTGGATCGTTCTACGTCGGTATCGCCGTCTCCGGCATCGATACCGGCGTCGACTGGGACGTCTGCGCGAAAACCATCGACGTCGCCACCGTCATCACCGCGCGCATGCGCTGAGGTCCGAACGCGCTGCTCGGTCGGCCGATGCCGAAATCGGGGCCGAATCGATGGGATCCGCACACGGTACGGGTGCGCTGAACGAGGTCCTCCAGGTAAGGCCGCAACTCGCCAGGGAGCGATTGCGGGTCGACGAGAGCGGAGCGCATGCGGCCAGTATGAGCTGCCGTGCCCACGGGCGCGCCGAGGTCCATGCCGAACTCGTCGAACCAGTGCGGGCCAGCGTGGCCGCCCTCGCCGGGCCCACCGTGGAACAGGCCGTTCGCGCCGCTGGGGAACGGACTGGACATCCGGAGGTCGAAGGCGGCTATCTCAGGTGATCTTCCACTTGATGTCGCCGAGGAACTGCGGGTCGTCCGGGTCGGTGATCGATCCGGCTCCGCTGGTGCCGCGCCCCGGCAAACCGCCTCCGGGCGCCCGGAAGTCGAGGAGACCGAGTACCAGTCGCGCATCCGCCGAGGCGCCGTCGAAGACGAACGCGGTCCCGGCTCCTGGCCGATCGTCCCAATCGAACTCGCCCGATTCCGCGGGTACGAACACCGAGGCGCCGCGCCATTCGCCGAGCAATCGGTCGGAGCCCGCCGGTGCCGATTCGATGGTCATGTTGATGAACTGGACGCTGGCTGGGTCGTTGGCGTCGGTCAGTTCGACGTCGACGTTGAAATCGAAAGCCATGACAAACCTTTCCGCGATGATTCGGAGGGCCGAGAGATGGTTATGCGGTGCTTGCGCGCGTCATTCGTCGATCGCATCGTCAGTGTCCAACCGTCGTTGCCCGTGGTCATGGGTAGTTCGCTACTCGACTTTCGCGATGCGGCCGCTCGCTGCCCACGGCCTTGACTCATCGGGCCTCGGTGGGGGGCGGAATCGTGTGCAACTCGACCTCGCTCAGCCGACCCGAGCGAACCGTGGCGGTCAGGTAGGTGTGATCCGGTTGGCGGCGTTTGTCGGTGGGAGAGCCGGGGTTGAGCAGGCGGAGGCCGGTGGTGGTGACGCTGTCCCACGGGATGTGGCTGTGACCGAAGACGACGACGTCGGCGTCGTCCACTGCGCGCCACACGGGCTCGGGGAGGTCGCGCGCGCGTTTCGGGATGTGGGTGTCGGAGATGATGAGCAACCGCACGATGTCCGGTGTTTCAGTTTCGGTGGGTGTTGTTCGCGGCCGGTGTCAGGCTCTTCCTCACGAATTGCCGACAAGCCTCGGCTGCTGCGTTCAGGTCGAATGCGTCCGGGGCGATGAGGTGTTGTGCGGCCACGCCGCGCACCATGCCGATCACCGCGACCGCGGTGGCCACCGGATCGATGTCGCCATCGACGGTGCCATTGGCTTGACCGGCGCGGAGTAGGGCTTCGGCGCCGAGGCGGAACCGTGCGTCGTCTGTGGCGAATACCGGGCGCATGGTCGCCTCGGACGGAATCGCGGCCCCCCACATGACGAAGAACGCGCGACCGGTTTGCGAATGCCGAACTATCGCCTTCAGATAGTCCTCGACGAGCCCTGCCAGTATCTCGACCGCGTCGGCGTCGGTGCCTTCGATGTCGGCGACGTCGATGGCTTCGGTGACGAAGCGCTCCTGGATGCGTTGGGCGAGGCGGTCGACCAGCGCGGCTTTGCTGCCGAAGTGATGGCTGGCCAGGCCGCGGCTGTACCCGGCGAGTTGCCCCACATCAGCGAGCGATGTCTGGTCGACGCCGCGCTGGGCGAACAATGTCTCGGCGGCATCCAGTAGGGCTTGCTCGGCTTGGGCGGTGCGTTCTTGTTGAGTGCGCCGTGGCGGCGTGGCTGTCTCGCCATCGGAGCCGATGGACGTCACTGACCTAGCCGCACGACCTGCCATGAGCCCAACCCTAACTGTCTATTTGCTGAACGTTCGACAAGAATAGATGATCTGCGAGCCCCTGCCCGCGATGCCTCGGTGGGCCCGCAGATCGCTGGTCGGTTTTGTCAGCCGAGGCGCGTACCGCCGTTGACCGGCACGACTTGGCCGGTCACGTAGTTCGACAAGGGTGAGCACAGCCAGAAGATGGCGTCGGCGGCCTCGGAGATCATGCCGGTGCGGCCGAGGGAGACGAACGGCATCGGCTTCGAGGCATAGACCTCGGCTTCGGTGGGCGGGGAATCCGGGTCGAGGGTGATCCCGAGTCGCTTGGCCTGTTTGTCTGGCATGCCGACTTGGATGGTGCGGCCGCCGGTGTGGATGACCTCGCGTTCGGATTGCGGTAGTCCGAAGCGGGTTTGGATGATGCCGAACGCCACGGCGTTGACGTTGACGTGCATCGCTCCCCATTCCTGGGCGAGAGTGCGCATCAGACCGAGCACACCCGCCTTGGCCGAGGCGTAGTTGGCCGCGCCGTCGAGCCCGATCAAGCCGGCCATGGAGGAGACCATCACCGTTTTGCGGTGGCGCAGTAGACCATTGGCGGCATCGGTCGCGGCGGCGGCGCGAAACACCGGAGCGCAGGCGCGCGCCAGGCGGAAGGGCGCCACCAGGTGGATGTCGAGCATTGCCTGGAACTGGTCGTCGGTCATGGCGTGTACGCGGCCATCCCAGGCGTAGCCGGCATTGTTGACGACGATATCGAGGCCGCCGTGGTGAGTGAGAGTGTGGCTGACGAGTTCATCGCACACACCGGGTTGCACCAGGTCGGCAACGAAGGCGGTGGCGGTGTCGGACCCGTACCTGTCGTTGATCTCGGTCACCGCTTCATCGGCCTTGGCCTTGTCGACGTCGGCGATGACGACTTTGGCGCCGTTGGCGGCCAACTGCGCCGAGGTGGCGCCGCCGATCCCACGCGAGCCGCCGGTGACGATCGCGACCTGGCCCTCGAGCAGGTTGCTGGTGAGACTGGGTTCGATCAGCATGTCAGCGTCCTTTCCACACCGGAGGCCGCTTTTCCGCGAAGGCGCGCAAGCCTTCGTGCAGGTCCTCGGAATCATGCAATGCGGCAACGTATTTCATTTGTTCGTGCCAGGCGTCGTCGTCGGTCCAGTCCTGAGCGTGGGCGGCGATCTGCTTACTGGCCCGCACCGCGAGCGGCCCTGCCGCACACACCTCGCGGGCCAGCTCCAGAGCTGCGGTGAGGGCCTGGCCCGGTTCGGTGAGCTTGTTGACCAGGCCCAGTTCGGCGAATCGTGTGGCCGGCCAGGTTTTTCCGGTCA
The DNA here is from genome assembly GCF_057708605.1 of Nocardia sp. bgisy118. Lineage (NCBI taxonomy): Bacteria > Bacillati > Actinomycetota > Actinomycetes > Mycobacteriales > Nocardiaceae > Nocardia > Nocardia sp. bgisy118. The sequence continues at coordinate 9,895 of NZ_JBYISM010000052.1, forward strand.
GGATCAGCTCTATCGCGATGTGGTACGCGATGCGCTTGGGGAGCCGGAAGCATCCGCCGCCGATGGCAACCAGGGAGCGAGCGGCTTCGGGCAGGCCCATCGTGGCGGTGCGGGAGGACACGATCAGATCGCATGCCAGGCACAACTCGAGCCCACCGGCGAGGGCGTGGCCCTCCACGGCGGCGATGACCGGCTTGCTCGGTGGCTGAGCCATCATGCCGAACGCGCCGCGCCGCTCGGTGACTCCCATGTCGCCGCGGGCGGCGGCTATGAGGTCCTGTCCGGCGGAGAACACGATGTCGGAGCCGGTGAGGATCGCGCACCGCAAGGAGTCGTCGGCGTCGAAGTCGTCGATCGCTTCCTCGAGGGCGTGGGCGGTCGCTCCGTCGAACGCGTTGCGGCGTTCGGGCCGGTTGATCCTGATGATCAGGATCTGTCCGTCTATCACCTCGGTCAGGATGAGATCGGAACTGCTCGCGTCGAGACCTGGTGTCTCGTCTGTTGTTCGGTCACCGAGTGACACTGAATCCTCCATTCACTGGATAGGTTCGTCCCGTGATCCAGCTACCGGCCGGGAAGGCGAGGAAGCCGATCACCGCTGCCGCGTGGCTCACGACGGTGATCGGTCGACAACGGTGGCCCGTTGAGTCAGACATTGCGTCGCCGCCCCTCCCAATAGGGTTGGCGCAGTGCATTTTTGAGTACCTTGCCGACCGGATTGCGAGGCAGATCGCCGACGAAGGCGAACTGGCGGGGCCGTTTGTAGCGGGCGAGGCGGCCTTCGAGATGCGCGAGGAGTTCCTCCTCGGACAGCGGCGATCCCGGTGTGGCGATGATGTAGGCCAGCGGCTTCTCGCCGAAGTCGTTGTCGGGGATGCCGATCACCGCGGCTTCGACGACCCTGGGGTGCGATACCAGTGCTTTCTCGATCTCGGCCGGATAGATGTTGACTCCGCCCGCGACGATCATGTCTTTGATCCGGTCGGTGATGAACACGAAACCGTCCTCGTCGAGATGGCCGACGTCGCCGGTACGGTAGAAGCCGTCCTTGATCACGTCCTCGCCGAGCGTTGGACCGCCGAGATAGTTGCGTAGAACGATCGGGGTACTGACGGCGATTTCACCCACCTCGCCAACGGGCAGCCGATTCCATTCGTCGTCGACGATCGCGATGTCGACCCCCTCATAGGGACGGCCGCTGGTGCCGGGTTTGCTCAGTTGGTGTTCCGGTGCGGTGTAGCTGATCATGCCTGGCTCGCTGGCGCCGTAGCTTTCCCAGAGCACGTCGTCGCCGAAGCGCTCGACCACCCATTCCTTCAGTGACTGCGGGACGGGCGCGGCGCCGAGCATGATCTGTGTCAGCGAGGAGAGGTCGTAGCGCTGGAATACCTCGACGGCCAGTTTCTGGATGCGCAGCATCATTGTGGGAACTCCCGCCCACGACTGGATGTTGTGGTCCTCGATCAGCCGCAACGCCTGTTCGGGCTCGAACGGGTCCAACGTCACGATTGTTCCGCCGCGGCCGCAGGTGATGGCGGCGATCTGCGGTCCTGCGCCGTGGTGTACCGGCATCGTCAACAGGGCGGTCACACCGTCGGGCTGGGGTGGAGTCCCAGCCACCGACAGCCCGTACCGCACCAGACGTTCGGGGTCTTCGATGTCGGCAGGGTTCGTCGGCGGCACACCTCGTGGGCGGCCGGTGGTGCCCGAGGTATACAACACCAACGACGGACGCGCGGGACCGAAACGGGCAGGGGCATCGGGTGTCTCGAGCAGATCCTCGTAACGGATCCCGGCAGCGCCGCGAGTTTGTCCGACGGTGATCAGCAGGCCGGGGTCGACGCCGGCCCACTCGCTGACATCGGTATCGTTGCATGCCAGCCCTTTTGCGCCACTGTCGCGCAGAATGTACATCGCTTCGTCAGGGGTCAGGCGCCAGTTCACGGCTACCTGCGCCACGCCGATCTTCTGCAGGGCACGTTGGATCACGAACCACTCGGGTGCGAGCCGAAAACGCATGCCGATGCGGTCGCCGGGGCTCAGCCCCCTTCGTGCCAGGCCCTCCGCGACACGGTCGGCGGCGTCGTTCCACTGCTTGTAGGTCAATACGGTGGAACGACTGATCACCGCGGGCCGATCCGGCCGGTGGGCGGCCCAATATTCCGGGGATCCATGGTCAGGGTGGGTCATCGTTGTCCCTCTCTGTGCGTCGCTCGGAACCGACGCGGGTTGTGACGCAGGCGCATTCGATTCCTGCGACATGTAACTTGCTGAACAGTCAGCAAATATCTTGGACACGGGTTGTGTGTTCAGGTCGCCTCGGTAGGTGAATTCGACTTTCGTGCAGTGGATTTCGCCGCAATCAGTTTCGTGAGAGAACGTGGACGGCGCACACGGCGCCGATGCCGACCATGTGGGCGACGCCGATGCGAGCGCCGGGATGCTGGCGCGGACCGGCTTCCCCGCGCAGCTGGGTGGTCAATTCCGCGATCTGGCCCACGCCGGTCGGGCCGATCGGATGGCCCATCGACAACAACCCACCGGAGGGATTGACCGCCACCCGGCCGCCGATATCGAACTCGCCCGCCGACAGCGCGGCCGCCGCCTGCCCGGGCTTGCAGATTCGCATGGCCTCGAGATACACCAGCTCTTCGATGGTGAAGGCATCGTGCAGCTCGACCAGATCCACATCGTCGGCGGAAACGCGAGCGGCTTCCAACGCCTCGGTGGTGGTCTCGGCCGTCAGTGCCGCATCGAAATTCGCTGTGCCGTAGAACGTTTCCGACCGCAATGCCGATGATCGAACCCGCACGGCCCTTTCCCGGTTCAGGCCGAGCTCGTCGATCGCACGGTCGGAGACGACGAGAGCCGCCGCCGCGCCCTCACCGACAGGGCAACACTGCAGGCGAGTGAAGATGCCGCTGAGATGCGGTGGCGCCAGCACCTCCGCCAGGGAGCGGGCCTTGGGGCGCTGCGCATTCGGATTCAGCGCCGCGTTGCGACTGTTCTTGACCGCCACCTGAGCGATCTGCTCCGGTGCCGCGCCCGTCTCGTGCATGTAGCACGAGGCCAGCAATGCGAAGTGGGTGACCGGCAATATCCGGCTCCCGACCAAATCGTCCAGACCCGCCGCACGGGTCGGGGTCGAGAAGTTCAGCGGCTTGTCGACGCCGACCGCGATGGCCACATCGTGCACCCCGGCGGCTACGTCGAGGTAGGCCTGGCGGAACGCGCTGGAACCCGACGCGGAGGCGTTCTCGATCTGCACCATCGGGATACCGGTTGCCCCCAGGTGTCGATACATCAAGCGCGACAACGCCATCGACGTCGTCGCCGTACCTGTGTAAGCGGTCTCCACCTGCGTCCAGCTCATGCCCGCATCGGCGAGTGCCGCCCGGACGGCGGTGAGCCCCAATTCGGTGTACGGCGTTCCGCCGGGCTTCTGATAAGGGTGCAGCCCCACGCCGACCACCCATGCCCTCCGGAGTCCGGTTGCCGCGCTCACGCATCCGCTCCGTCCACCTGGGCCGCGCTCGCGAACGCAGGCTCGACCAGCTCCGAACCGGCATCGCCGTGCCCGACGACATGCCATCGCGCCGAAACCCGATCTCCGATTCGGACAGCCGGAGATTCCGGGTGCGCCACGGCACGGATCAACGGCCCGGCATCGAGGGCAACCTCGACAACCGTGAAAGGCGCAGCGCCCTGCGAATTCATGGTCACGTCGGCGACCGCGAACACGACGCCGTCCGAGGGCAGCGGCTTGGACACGAGCTGATCCGCTGAGGCGCCGCAACTCTCACACCCGAGCCCGATCGGCGGGAAGTACACCCGGCCACAACTCGCGCATTCGGCACCCTTCAAAACCGGGTCATCGAGCGAGGGGTCGTAGAGCCGGGGGTGGATAGCGACTCGCACCGCAACCTCCAAGATACTTGTTAGCCGTTCAGCAAGTTAATGCTAGCAGTTCTCTTGCGAGAGAAACAGCCCCTGGAGAAAGAGCGCCCCCGACCTCGCGATGAGCCGCACGAGCTGCGACATCTCGGCGCGGATTCGCCGGATCCGGTGGGCACGAGCGCCAGGTCGGAGTCTCGGCGGTGAGGTCGCCGAGCGCCTCGACCGACCGCCGCGTCTCGGTATCGATCAGGATCGTGGAGTCCGGCGACCCGACCGCGCGGCCGCGAAGGTTCGGCGGGGGTAATCCCCGCTGGTATCGCACCGCTGTGCGCGGGGCCGCCACCGGCAGGCCGTGGCACGTGCGGAACCCGCGAGACCGAAGCGGCCGATCGAGAACTCGGGCTGCGGATCCGCGCATGAGCGGACCCCGGAACTGTCACAATCGAAGTCTGATGACCGAGCAGCAGGATTCGGGCGAGGACAAGGATCCGCCTCCTACGGGATGGATCACGTTCGACCACGCCTACGGCCCCGCCGGGTTCGGGTATCCGCAGCAGCCGTACGGCGTAGGTTCGGCGGAGGGCCCGATCAGAAGGTTCTTCAAGCGATTGTTCAGGACGAAGTAGCGGCGGTTCGGCGATGGCGGAACAGGGCGCGGGGTGGGCGAGCTTCATTCACGACCAGCTCGAGCGCGAGTACTCCCGCCGCGACACACTGAATACGCGGGCCGCGTCCGCCGTCACCAGCGCGACCGGCCTCGTCACCCTCGTGCTCGCGGTGGTGGCGGTGTTGAAGGGCAAGGACTTCACGCTCACCGGAGCCGCGCTTGTCGCGCTCTACGTCGCGATGCTGGCGCTGCTCGGCTCGGCGGTGCTCGCGGTCCTCGCCGGGGTGAGCTGGCGCTATCGCGTCACCTCCCTCGATTCGATGCGTGCGATGTTGACCGAGCACTGGCGCGATGCCGAGGTGGACGCCCGCTATGTGGCGGCGTACTGCCACTTGGAGTCGATCGCCTCGCTGCGGGCCGGGACGTCGCTGAAGGCCTACTTGCTGATGGGCGCCGCCGGAATGCAGGTGATCTCGATCCTCGCGATGGCTACCAGCGCCCTCGTTCTCGTAGCATGACACTTGCGGTCACCTTCACGTCGCGAAGAACTCGGCGACTGAGTTGCAATCACCTCGGCGTCGCGAAGAATTCGGCGACCAAGCGGTCAGGTGAGGGTGTCGACGACGTAGGTGGCGGCCTGCGCGAGCAGGGCCTGGTCGTAGCGAGCGTCCACGGTGGCTTTGCTCGACATCAGCGCGATGACGAGCGGGGCGGAGCCGGGCGGCCATACGATGCCGATGTCGTTGAGCGTGCCGTAGTCGCCGGTGCCGGTCTTGTCGGCCACCGTCCAGCCCTGCGGCACCCCCGCCCGGATGCGTTGTGCGCCAGTGGTGTTGTGTTCGAGGAGGTCGCGGAGGAAGGCGCGCTTGTCGGCGGGCAGGGCGTCGCCCAGCACGATTCGCTGGTAGTCGGTGCCGAGGGCGCGCGGCGAGGTGGTGTCGCGGGGGTCGCCCGGTGTGGCCTCGGTGATCGCCGGTTCGATGCGATCCATCCGCGTGACGGTGTCGCCGAGGCTTCGCGCGTACGCCGTCAGTTCGGCGGGGCCGCCGAGGTCGCGGAGCAGCAGGTTGCCCGCGGTCCCGTCGCTGAAACGGACTGCCGCGTCACACAAGTCGCGGATCGTCATCCCCGTCGCCACGTGTCGCGAGGTGACGGAGGCGCTCTTCAAGAGATCCGCTTCGGTGTAGGAGACGACAGTGTCCAAGTGCGACAGCGGATTACGGTGCAGCACCGCCGCCGCGGCCAACCCTTTGAACGTCGAACAGAAGGCGAAGCGCTCGTCTGCTCGGTGGGCGATGGTCGCGCCGGTGCCCGTCGCGAGTGCGTAGACGCCGAGGCGTGCGTCGAACTGTCGTTCCAATTCGTCGAGACGCTCGTGGTTGATCTCCGTCGGAGTCGCCGGAGCCGCGGCAGGCGGCGCCGGTGCCGTCGCACAGCCCGCGAGGGGCAAGAACGCGGCCGCGCCGAGGAGACTGCGGCGGGTGAGTAGCGGTCGCGACAACGTCACTGTTCCTTCCCCTGGTGCGCGATGCCCGCGGTGTCGATGACACGCACCGCGGGCTAGGTGTCGGCGGTCGCGTCGTCCGGCGTTCCCCGGCCGCTGACCCCGGCGGTAGTGCGCACGCCTGATCATCCTGTGGTCCCATGAATACCGGAACATCTCGGCTCGCGCACGTTCCGGCTCTCACCGGCGTGCATCGACCGCGGACTCGGTCCGGTGACGGCCCGTGGCTTCGCTGAGGGCTCGCCGTCTTTGGGGCAGCGGTGCTTCTGTCCTTCACGAGACTCAAAGAACGGGCCGATTCCGCGTCCCGTAGATCCCCCACTCGTCACCGCGCAAGTACGCGAGATGCTGAGCGTCGGCGCGGGCGGCGAGTGCGGCGGCGACCTCGGCGGTGGCATTGCGGCGCAGCTTCAGCAGCACGCCGAGACAACCGGCCACGATCGCGAAGCCGAGAACCGTGCCGCCGAGCTCGGCGTCGAACAGGTTGCCGATCCCGATGAGCAAACCGAATGCCGCGACGGCCCACGTCCACGCGCCGGGATGCCGCCGCATCGACTCCCGCACCCTGGCGTAGGCCTGCTTGGTCTTGTCGGGGTTCTGGAAGCACCAGACGACGAGGTAGAAAGGCCACAGGAACGGAGCCAACAGCAACAGGACGATGATCTTCATGGCCCTCCTCTCACTGCGCACGGGGATGAGGACTACCCATTCGATCGAAACCCAGTCCACCCGGTGTTACCCGGCGCGACCTCCCCACAGCTAGCGTCTCGGATTTTGTCCTGCGGGGCAAGCAGTGATTCGTGGCACTTCGCCGTTCGAGCGATTCCTTTCCGGTCCAGGTCGCCGCGGGTTCGGGGTCCGGATCCGGTCACTCATATGAGCCGGTCAGATGTACCGCGAGGTCGAGGCGGGCGACTACCGAGACCTGCGCGGATTCGTGGCGTCTTCGCCGTGCGAGGTCGGCACGCGGCTCATCGAAGGCGGCGCAGGGCGCGCTCGGCGGCGTTGGCGCCACACATGCCGTGCGCGCCGGGGCCGGGTGGGGTGGCGGCCGAGCACAGGTAGTGACCCGGGATGCCGATGTCATAGGGCCACAAGGTTTTCCGCGGACCGAAGACGAGCTGGGGGATGTCCTTGGCTCCGGTCATGATGTTGCCGCCGACGTAGTTGGGGTTGTAGTCGGCGAATTCCGTGGTGGTGCGCACGGCGGCGCCGAGGACGCGGTCGCGGAAGCCGGGCGCGAATCGTTCGATCTGATCGATGATCGCGGCGGTGGCGTCGCCGGTGTAGCCGTGCGGGACGTGGGCGTAGGCCCAGATCGGGTGGATGTCGCCGACCGAGCGCTGTGGGTCGGCCAGGTACTGCTGCCCGACCAGCACGAACGGCCGCTCGGGCATCCGTCCGGCGTGGATGTCGCGCTCGGTCGCGGCGATCTCGGAGTAGCTGCCGCCGAGGTGCACAGTGCCCGCGCGGCGGGCGGCTTCGGCCGTCCAAGGGACTCCGTCCTGGACGGCGAAGTCGACTTTGAAGGCGCCGGGTCCGTAGCGAAAACGCCGGAAGGCCTTGCTGATTCGCGCGGGCAGCCGGTCGCCGAGGATGTCGGCGACGGCCGTGGGCGCCACATCCCACAGGGCGACGTCCGCCGGGGGCAGGTCGGTCGCGGTCCGCACCGGCGTCCCGGTCTCGATCTTGCCGCCGAGATCGCTGAGCAGCGCCGCCATCGCGTCGGTGATGCGCTGGGATCCGCCCGCGGCGACGGCCCACCCGTAGGCGTGCCCCGCGGTGAGGATGCCGAGGCCGATGCTGGCGCTGAGCGGCCGGTTCAGCGGGTGAAAGGCGTGCGCGGCGACGCCGCCGAACAGACCGCGCGCCTGCGGGGTGCGGAAGGCCTCGGCGAGCAGGTCGGCCGAGGCGAGCGCGGGAATCCCGAAGCGCGCCAAGCTCAACGGATGACGCGGCACGCGCAGCAGCGGCCGCATGATGTCCGGGCTCATGCGGTCGTAGCGCGCGGTGGGGCGTTCGAACAGCAGCCGCCAGGCCCGGCCGTCGGCGCCGAGGCCCTCGGCCGTGTCGGCGACGGATCGGTGCAGCACACCGGCGCTGCCGTCGTCGAGCGGGTGGACGCAGTCGATCTCCGGCCACACCCACGTCAGCCCGTAGCGGGCGAGGTCGAGCGACCGCAGGAGCGGAGAGCCGACGGCCATCGGGTGGATGGCCGAGCACTGGTCGTGCAGCAGACCGGGCACGATCGCTTCGCGGGTCCGTGCGCCGCCGCCGATCTCGTCGGCGGCCTCCAGCACGGTGACCTGAAGCCCCGCCCTGGCCAGGACGATCGCCGCCGCGAGGCCGTTGGGGCCGCCGCCGACCACCAGTGCTGTGCTCATATCGCTCTCCGTTCCGTTGATCGCGGGTCAGCCGACGCGCTGCGGCTCGGGTTCGGGCGCGGGCCCGGCGGGCAGTGTCGGCGCCTCGTATCCGGCACGCCGCCAGGTCACTTCGTGCGGGATCGGGCCGTCGGGCAGCCACGGCTGTGCCTGCACCGCGTCGCGCACCCGCCACTCGCCGCGCTCGACGACGCCGAGCGCCGCGTCGATGACCTGGTACCGCTGGGTGCCGCGGTGGACCGGCTGGGACTCCACCCACACGATGATCCACTCACCGGGGGCGAAGCCGACGCGGGACTGCACCGCCTCGATCAAATCGGTGTGGTGCAGGTGCCCGTCGCCGAAGTTGAAGCCGATCAGCGAGTTGCAGCCGAACTCGGCCTCGCGCACCGTCCACCGATCGAGCTCGGGAATGTGCTTGTACAGCAGCGAGAACAGGCCGCGGCCCTGGCTGTGCATGGACCGCCACGCGATGGTCTGCTGCATGGTGATCTCGGCGATGGCCTTCGGGTAGCCCATGGCCTGCAACTGGTCGAGCTGATTCTCGGTCGGCCGGTGCGGCAGTGTGTTCAGCTTCTCCTCCGCGCCGGGGGCGAAGGCCCACAGTGCCGAGGCCCAGTTGCCCGCGTACTGCCGCATCGACGGCAGGAACGACACCAGATCCGGACGCAGGTTGCCGAGGATCGGGAAGAACAGCAGCGCGGCGGTGATGCCGAGGGCCAGCCACGGCGAGGACATGTCGGTGACGGCATAGCCGTCGGCCGCGGGATAGCCGAGGAACAGGAACACCGACAGGTAGGCGAACAAGACGTTCCACTCCAGCGGCACCGCCAGCGGGAAGGTGGAAATGATGAAGCAGTGGAACACCACCATCATCACCACGCCGGCCAGGGTCAGCCAGTAATTGGTCGAGAACAGCAGTACCAGCGGCGTGATGATCTCCACCGTGGTCCCGCCGACGTGGGCGAGGAACGAGGCCACCTTGGACGGGCGCAGGTCGCGCGGGAAGTCGCGGTAGTGCAGCCGCTCGAGCCACCGGAACGGCACGCTCGGGCTGTTGGACACCATCGGCGGAACCACATTCGTGAAGTGACTGCCGAACTTGGAGACGCCTGCGCCGATCCAGACGACGCAGATCAGCAGCTTGGCCGCGATGATCATGTCGACGAACGGCAGCGCCGCGAAGAAGATCAAGGCGGGGAGGTACTGCTCACCGCGCGCCGCGAGGAAGATCGTCTTGTCCCGCAGCCCGCACAGCACGTAGAGCGCGATCGGCGCGATCAGCAGCGCCGGATTCACCAGCCCGGAGGTGTCGCCCGGCAGCGCCGCGTTCAGCGACGCGCTCGGGACGCCGGGCAGCGCGATCGCCACCAGCAGCGTGCCGAGGAAGGCCAGGTAGAGGACGACGTCGAGGATCGTGCGGGTGTCGCCGTTGGTGAGCGGCACGCGCCGCCACGGCCGCAGACGGATCGTGCCCGGCCTGGCCCAGAACAGGATTCCGCCGGTCATCGGCTTGAACTTGCCCGCGAGCGGACCCCAGGAACCGGCCAGGCCGATGGCCTCGAGCAGGACGGTCCACAGCACCAGCTTCTGGTAGACGATCGGTTCGTTCCACCAGCCGCTCACGTCCCAGACCGGTCCGACGCCGGAGGTCCAGGTCGCCAGCGCCGCGCCACCCAGGATGTAGAGCACGAGGAGTTTGACGATATAGACGGTGTGGATCATTCTCGGGCTGCCGAAGCCGTAATCCACCCAGTGCAGCGCCAGGGTCTGCATGCGCTCGCGCAGTGGTTTGTCGAGAAATGTATCGACGTCGACGGGCGGGAAATCTCCCGTTTTGAACCCCATTGTTTCGAACCTTTCTTGCTACCGTTTTTCGGGTGCACGACATCGACGTCCGTGAGCGCGTGGCTCCGACGGCGTACTGTGCCTTCGTGGATTTGTTTACCGAATGCTGTCGATGCTCAGGCAGGAGCCGGCATCGTGCGCAATTTTCTCTTGTCGATCTTGCCCACCGGATTGCGTGGTAGTTCTTCCGTGAGATGAATGGCGACCGGGATTTTGACCCGGGCCAGCGAGATGCCGCAATGATCGAGCAAGTTCGAGGCGGTGACCGTGGTCCCCGGCATGGCGACCACGTGCGCGACCGGCACCTCGCCGAGCACCTCGTGCGGTGCGCCGACCACGGCGGCCTCGAGCACGTCCGGGTGGGCGTGCAGGACGTTCTCGATCTCCTTGGGGTAGATGTTCTCCCCGCCGCGGATGATCATGTCCTTGATGCGGTCGACCAGCACCAGGTAGCCGTCCTGGTCGAAGTAGCCGACGTCGCCGGTGTGCAGCCAGCCGTCGACGACGGTCTGCGCGGTCGCCTCAGGGCGGCCCAGGTATCCGCGCATCACGTTCGGGCCCTTGATCACCACCTCGCCGGTCTCGCCAGGATCGGCGATGAAGCCGTTGGGGTCCACGATCGCGACCGTCTGACCGGGCAGCGGCACCCCGACCGTGCCCGGCTTGCGCGGCCCGCCCGGCGGGTTCACGGTCGACGCGCAGGTGCCCTCGGACAGGCCGTAGCCCTCGACGACCGGTACGTCGAAACGAGATTCGAACCGCGCGATGAGCTCGGCGGGCATCGGCGCCGCGCCGCACACGACCCGGCGAAGTGACGAGGTGTCCGGTGTCCGCTCCGGGGATTGGGTCACCAGCATGGCGTAGATCGCGGGCACCGCGGAGAAGTAGGTCGGCCGGACGCGTTCGATCACGTCGAAGAAGGTCGACGCGGAGAAACGCCCGGCGATGGTGGCCCTGCCCCCGGCCAGCAGCGGCGAGAGCACGCTGACCACGATCCCGTTGACGTGGAACAGCGGCAGGATCAGCAGGCTGTGATCGGTCTCGTCCAGGCCGAGCGTCTCGATGAGCATGGCGCACATGGCGGCGATGTTCGAGTGATCGAGCACCACGCCCTTCGGCTGTCCGGTGGTGCCGCTGGTGTAGATGATCAGCGCGGTCGCGTCGTCCTCGGTGACGGCCGCGGGCACCGGCGCGGTGGTCGTCGCGGCGGGGCCCGCCACGTCGGCCACATCCAGCGACTCGAGGCCGCGCCCGCCTTCGGTGATCACGACTTTCGCGGCGCAATCCGAAATCTGGTATTGCAGTTCGTCGAAAGTCGAATCCGGTTTGACCGGGGTGACAGCGGCGCCGAGATGCCAGGCCGCGAAAAGGATGACCACCAATTCCAGCTGATTCGGCAAGACCACCGCGACCACGTCGCCGCGCCCCACTCCGTGTGTGTGCAGAATTGTCGCGGCGGTCTGAACGCGGCGCGCGAAATTCGCGTTGTCGAGTTCTTCGCGATCGTCCGCGAGGCAGGGTCCGGTCGGATTCCAGAGCGCCCGGACGCGGGGTGTCTCGGCTACGTGCTGCACCATTTCCTCACCATCGAATGCGTATGTGACGGGGATTACATTCCCAAGGTAGGGAAATTGCCGGGGCAGGGCTACGGGCCGGTATCCCAGAGTTTCCGCCGCGTGTTGTGCCCGTGGCACAAAGGGAGTGCGCAAGCGCCCGTCCGGACCGCTGACCTGGAGTATCGTCCGGGCCGATGAGCGAATGCAGTGAGAGAACGATGGGCCGACGTGCGACAGCCGTGCCGGAGCCGGGCGGCGGGGCGCGGGCATGAACGACGAGGTCGAGTCGACGGTCCGCGAGGTCGCCGAAGACATCAAAGCCGACCTTCCCCGGCTGCTCACGGACATGACCGCGATGTTCGCCGAGATGATCCCGGAGTTCCGGCACGACGACGAGGTGCGGCGGCTGATGGTGGCCAGCACGGCCTCGAACCTCGCCGGGATCCTCGATCTGCTGACGCTGGGCATCTCGTTCGACGACCTCACCGTGCCGCCCGCCGCCGCCGAGTACGCCCGCCGGTTCGCCCAGCACGGGATGTCGCTGGAGGCTTTGCTGCGCGCCTATCGCCTAGGGGAGCACATGTTCGCGCAGACGGCGATGAGCGTGCTGCGGACACTCGACCCATCGGCCGAACTGGCCCTGGCGACCACCAGCCGGATCGCGTCACTGGTCAACCGTTATATCGACGCAGTCATCGAGGGCATCATCGACATCTACGAGAACGAGCGGCGGCGCTGGGACGCGCGCTCGGACGCGACGCGCGCCGCGCAGGTCCGGGCCGTCCTGGAGGGAGAGCGGCTGGATCTGCCTTCGGCGGAACAGATGCTGGGGACCTCGCTGCGCGGCTGGCATCTGGCCGCGATCATCTGGACGCCGCCCGGTTCCCCGGCCTCCTACGACCTGCTGCGCACCGGTGCGGGCATGCTCGCCACCGCGACCGGCAAGCTTCCGCTGACGATCCTCGTCGACGAACACAACTGCTGGGCCTGGATCTCCTCGACGGGCAGACCCTCACTCGACGTGGCGGTGCTCGAAGCCGAATTGCGCAAGCAACCGTCGCTCCGGATGGCGGTCGGCGATCGCGGGTTCGGGCTCGCCGGGTTCCGGCAGACGTTCCACGACGCCCAGGGCGCGCGCGGCGTGGCGGTAGCCGCCGCCAAAGTCCGCCAGCTGACCCTGTACTCGCGCGTCGCCGTGGCCGGTCTGCTGATGGACCGCCTGCCGGACGTGCGGGCCTGGGCGCACCGGGTGCTCGGCGATCTGATGCGCGACGACGAGTCGACGGCCCGCCTGCGCGAGACCGCCCAGGTGTACCTGGACGCGCGCGGCAGCCTCACCGACGCGGCCGCCCGCATGCACGTCCACAAGAACACCGTGCACTACCGGGTGCGCAAAGCCGAAGAGCTGCTCGGTCATTCGCTCGGCACCAATCGGCTCGACGTCGAGATCGCGCTCATGGTGTGCGCGCAGTTCGGTATCACCGCACCGGCTTCCGGCCGCTCCGACACCGCAGAGTGACCGTCGCGTCACCCGGCGATGCGACGGTTGGCGCCGCGCAGCGGGTTCGCCACGGGCGATTTGATCGCCGGAAGGGTGACCGACATGCGAACCCGCGTGCCCGGTCCGTTGTGGTGGATCTCCAGTTCCTCGGTGAGCGCGCGCATCATGTCGATGCCGCGGCCGCGATGGCCGGGATCGGCGGAGCGCGGCTTCCAGGTGCCGGTGTCGGTGACCTCGATGACCACCCGTTCGGTGTCGCATTCCGCGCTCAACCCGACGTGTTCGGTCGCGGCCGTGCCGTTGCGGTAGGCGTGCTCGATGCTGTTGCTGCATGCCTCGTTCGCCGCGGCGACCAGGTCGGAGGCGAGATCGTGCGGGACGGCCGCGGCCGCGAACCAGGCCTTGAGCCTGCGGCGCATGCCGGAGAGCTCGTCGGCGTCGGCGGGCACGTCCATGCGCAGCGGCGCGGGAGGCTGCCGGTAGACCACCATCGCGACGTCGTCGTCGTAACCCGCGGCCGGACGCAGCCGGGAGAGCACCGCGTCGGCCACCTCGCGCGGCAGTTTGCCCGCGGTGTCGGCGAGCACGGCCGCGATCTTGGCGAAACCGTCGTCGATGTCGACACCGCGCTGTTCGACGAGACCGTCGGTGAACAGCACCAGCGTCGAGCCGGGCGTCAGCGCGGTGGTGGCCTCGGGGCGGCGCGGCATCTCGAAGGTGGCCAGCGGCACCGAACGCCCGCCCTCCAGCAGCCTGCCCGGCGTGCCGACGTCGGCGAGGATCGGCGGCATGTGGCCCGCACTGCTGTAGCGGACCAGCCCGCGCACCGGATCGAGCACCGCGGCGCACACCGTGGTGCACATGGCGCCGGGGATGCGGCTCGCCACCGTGTCGAGCTCGGCGAGCAACTGTGCGGGGCCCGCGCCGCGCAACAGCAAAGCCCTTCCCGCCGTGCGCAATTGGCCCATCACCACGGCCGCGGACAGGCCGCGGCCGACACAGTCGCCGACCACGATGCCGATCGTGCCGTCGCGCAACGGCACCACGTCGTACCAGTCGCCGCCGATCTCCAGCGGCGGCAGCGCCGGTTCGTAGTGCACCGAGAACCGGGGCGGCAGCTCGATAGGGCCGAGCATGGCCCGCTGCAAGGTGAGCGAGGTGGCGCGGGCCTGATCGAAGTTGCGCGCCCGCTGTACCGCCAGGCTGAGGTGCCCGATCAGCAGTGAGAACAGCGTCCAGTCCGCGGCGCTGATCGCGCGCGGCGCGGCGAAGCGCAACCACAGTGCGGCGTCGCCGGTTTCGCCGAGTGGGGCGACGATGCCCTCGGAGCTCTCCGCGCCTTCCGGGATCGCGAACAGGCTGCGCGGCGGCCTGCGCCGGGCGCGCTCGAGCAGGGCGCGCGCGGGTTTGTCGAGCGCGGCGGGGTCGGTCTCGACGCCTGCGGCCGAATCGCCCGGCCGCTCGACAGATCCCGAGACGTACACCTCCGGGTCGGCATTCCGGCTGGGCCACACGGTGACGACCGCGGACTCCGCGCCGACGGTGCGCCGCAATTCGTCCAGGCCCACCGCGAGCACCTCGACCACGCTGGTCGCCGCGCCCACCGCGGTGGCGAGCCGGGAGGCGGCCTGGTCGCGGGCCTGCGCGTCGTGCTCGGCGGTCACGTCGCGGATGGTGCCGACGTAGATCAGCTCGTTGTTCTCCGGC
This sequence comes from Nocardia sp. bgisy118, assembly GCF_057708605.1. Classification (NCBI taxonomy): domain Bacteria; kingdom Bacillati; phylum Actinomycetota; class Actinomycetes; order Mycobacteriales; family Nocardiaceae; genus Nocardia; species Nocardia sp. bgisy118. Next base: position 24,899 of record NZ_JBYISM010000052.1, read on the forward strand.
TTGACCAGCGCGCTGGTGCTCACCGCCAGCCACAGCCGACGCCCGTCGCGGTGCCGGATCGGCAGCACGAAACGCAGCGCCTCGGTGCCGAGATCGGGGTAGCGCGGCCCGGCGGGCAGCGACCACGGATGCGGCACCGGGTACGGCACGTCGGCGGGACCGTAGCCGGTGAGCGCGCCGAAGGCGGAGTTCACCTCGACGATGGTGCCGCGCGCGTCGGCCACGAAGAACCCGTCCTGCAACGATTCGACCAGCGCGGTGCGGAAGGCGTCGCGGCCCGCGAGATCGTCTGCGCGCGAACGCTGTTGCTCGTAGCGGCGGGTGCCGTCGAGGTAGCCGCGGGTGGCGATGTCGAGCGCGGCGAGGGTCTGCAACAGGAATTCGAGCGCGGTCTCGGCGATCCGCGGCTCCCGCGCGCCCTCGGTCGCGCGCTCGGCCAGTTCGGCCTCGGTGGCCAGGCGGAAGTGGTTCTCGGTGAGGTCGAGCAGGCTGATGCCCTCGACCAGTGCGCGTCGGCCGAGGTCGTAGCCCTCGGACAGGCTGTCCTGACTGGGCGAGTCCAGATGGCGTCGTAGGGCGTCGGCGTAGGCGTCCAGGAATTCGGCCAGCACAGTGCTCATCGGCGACCGCCCTTTCCGGCTTCGCCTCGCCTGCACCCGGCCGCGTCGTTCATGCCTTCGCCTCGCTCATGAGACCCCGTTCGCGGTCCCGCCGCGGTGCCGGGCGGCCAGCACCAGGGCGTCGTCGGTGTCCTTGGCGTGCCGGGCCAGGATGTCGGCGGTGATCTCGGCGGTGGACCTGGAAAGGTCGATGCCCTCGGCGGACTCGGTGACGATGCCGTCGGTGGTCATCAGCAGCAGATCGCCCGCGCGCACCTGCACGGTCTGCGGTTGCAGGTTCTGCGGTAGCCGATATCCCACGATGCCTCCGGTCAGTAGGACCGCGGCGCGCACGGTGAGTCCGGCGGGGCTCGCGGTGAGCACCCGGGAATCGACATTGCCCACGCCGAGCCAGCAGATGGTGTCCTTGACGTCGAACAGCGCCAGCGACACCGCGGCACCGCGGGTGTCGGCCATGGCTCGATGACACAGCACCATCAGCACATCCAAAGGCTCGGAGCGGTTCTCGGCGAGCACCTGGGCGGCCCGGTCGGCCGCGTCCGCCGCGGCGGCGCCGTGGCCGAGCCCGTCGAGCACCGCGAACAGCACCGCGCCGCCGCCCGCGTCCAGGACGACGCAGCGGTCACCGGAGATGTGCTGCCCCGGTAACGCCCGACCGGCCACCGCCCACTCGATTCGGCCGATGAACCCGTCTTCATGCACCGTTGGGTACCCACTTCCACATTTCCACCAACGTGCCGCGGCCGGGCGCGGAGTCGATCGTGAGCCGATCCATCAACCGTCGCGCGCCGGGCAGTCCCAGCCCGAGTCCGCGGCCCGTCGAATAGCCGTCCTCCAATGCGCGGGGGATGTCGCGAATGCCGGGTCCTTGATCGCTGGCCTGGACCACGAGCGCCTGGCGGCCCTCGCGATCGTCGACCAGCAGGCGAATTTCGCCGGTGCCCGCGTAACTGGTGATGTTGCGGGCGATTTCGGAGATGGCCGTCGAGATCATGGTGCAGTCGGTCAGGGAGAAGCCGAGTTTGGCTGCCAATTCCCGTCCGGCTTGTCGTGCTGTCACGATGTCCGCGGACAGCTTGACCGCGATCACCACGTTCTCAGCGGCCACTGTCACGACCGTCTCGCTGGCGGCGTACGGAAGATTTTCGATCCAGCCATGCCAGTCCTTCTTCGAGGTCGAGGGCGGTGTGCATGTCCTCGAAGGTCAGTCCGAGCTGCACCATGGCGAACGCGACCTCGGGTTGCAGTCCGACGATGACGGTCTCCGCCCCGCGCAACTGGGTCATGTGCGCGATGGTGCGCAGCGATCTTGCGGCGAAGGAGTCCATCACGTCGATCGCCGTCACGTCGACGATGATGCCGTGCGCTCTGTATCTGCTCACCTGCTTCATCAGGTCGTCCTGCAGGCGCTCGGTGTCGGCGTCGGTCAGTGCGGACTGGACCGACGCGATGAGATAGGTGCCTTGCTTGAGAATGGGGACCGGCATCGCGGGCGCTCGATCAGCGTCCGTCGCGTTCGGCCGCTCGATCGGTCACGCGCGTCACCTCGTAGCCGAGTAGGCGTTCGGCCTCTTCT
>NZ_JBYISM010000053.1:0-21410 GCF_057708605.1 Nocardia sp. bgisy118
GGCGAGCACTTCGGTGTGCGGCGGTGCCGCCGAGGCCGATCCGGCGAGCAGGACCAGTAGCGCCACGGTCGCGCCCAGGACCGCGAGCACTCTAGGCCAGCGCCGCCCGCGCCGAGCCGATGCCTGTGGCGCCTCGCTGAGATTTCCCTGGTTGGTGTTCATGCCGCCACCAGCCCGTGCTCGGTGCTCGACTGCGCCGGGGCCGGGGAGTGCCGGTTCGGCCGGCGACCTCGCCGCGGTGACCGGTCCGGCGGTGCGAGTGCGGTGACCGCCTCGGCTTCGACCGTGCTGGTGCGCTCGGGGTCGAGGTCGCGGGCGCGGTCGGACAGCCATGCCAGCAGGGCGCGTTCGGCGCGGGGTCGCTGCTTGCGCAGCTTCCACAGCGACACACCGCGTTCGGCGGCCAGGGAGGTCAGCGAGCGGCCTTCCCATCGCGACGCGGCGATGAGTTCGGCGGCGTCGGCGGAGATCACTCCGGCGGCCACGGCCTGCGCCAGGACCGTCTCGGGATGGCCGGGCCCGGACACCATCGCCTGCACCCGCCCGCCCAGAGGGGCCAGGTCGCGGTCGAGGTCACCGACCACCGTCACGCCTGTTCGCTGTTGGGTTGCCGCTTTGAGGGCGGCGCGGTAGGCACCCCACCGCAGCCGATGCCACACCCCAGGCTCTTCCAGGCCGACGCGCGGGAGGTGCCCCAGGAACGCGGTCAGCACTTCGGACTCGATGTCGTGGCGGGCGGTGGTGCTCGATGTCGCGTACTCGCTGGCGGTCCGCGACAGCATCGGCGCGGCCAGTCCGGCGCAGACCAGCATCGCGCCCTCGTCCTTGGCGCGGACCCTATCGAGCAGCCATACCCAGATCGCGTCGACCTCGGCCATCGGCGTCGCCGGGTCCCACAGCCGCTCGCGCAGCTGCCCCCACGTCTGCACCGGACCGGCGGGGGCGGGGGCGGGTGTCGGCACCGGGCGCGGATCGGTGGGCAGCGCCTCGGCGGCGATTTTCTCGAAACCGGACCGCACCACGGCCAGCGGCGGGCCCGGCTTTTCGAGTGGTCCCGCATATTTCGCGACGTGTGTATTCGTCACCACGGATCTCCTTGATCGATCGAAAACTTCCGACCTCACAAGGACACCGAATACCTCTATCCGAAACGCATCCAAACCCTATCCAAACCACACCCAAAACCTATCCGAAACATATCCAAGTCACATCCTGGGCGAGCTGGCGAATATTGCGCTACCGGATCGACGCCCCTCCATCACCCGAGGCGATCACGAGGACAGGGGCGCTCCTACCAGTGGATGTGAATGTGCGGATAGGTCCAGGATATGACTTGGATATGTTTCAGATAGGGTGCGGATAGGCCCTCCTGGCGCATGGGCAACCGGGCGAAAAGTTTCTCGAAAAATTTTGACCACACCCTCTCGCCGCACGGCGTTCCGGCCCGCAATTTCCTGCTCAGGAAATTCTCAGAAAAATTCTTGGATTGCCGCGTCCCGAAATCGGCTTTTTGGCGGAAGTAAGCGAGTACACACCGCTCTCTCGCTCAGGAGGCCGTTATGACCGCCAGTTCCCGCCGGGCCCGTTCCACTTCCGCCGCCGTGCGGGTCCCCTCGACCCTGTGGGCGCTCGGTCCCGCGCCGCTCGATCCCGACGACCGCTGGCCCGACCGGGCTTTGGTCCACACGATCACCGAATTCTCCGAACCGGGTTCGCGAGTGATGCTCCTCGGCTGGCCCGCCCCCGTCGCCCGGGGCGCGCTGCGGATCATCGAGCCCGACACCGTCGGTGCGCTCTCCACGATCGGTGATCTGGGCCGCCACGGCCTCGACGCCCCCACCGACCGGAACCGGCCCGCCGAGCCGGTGGATCTGGTCATCGCGACCCTTCTCGCCGAGCACCTCGACCCGGTCGCCGCCGCCGAGCACGTCACCTCGCTCGCGACCGAGGTGCTGACGATGGGCGGTTTGCTGATCGTTCTCTCGCGCTGCCGCCACAGCGACTCCGGCGTCCTGCACGACCCCGCCGGGTCTGTCGTGGCCGCCGCCCAGGCCGCCGATCTGCTCTACCTCCAGCACATCATCGCCGCACCCGTCAGCGGCACCACCATCACCGCCGCGCCCGCCGACCCGGCTGTCTCCGGCACCGCGCGCCACCGGGTCGCGCACACCGACGTCTTCGTCTTCCTCCAGCCCGCCCATGGCTGAGCCCACACAGCCCTTGCCCCACTCGAACTCTCCCGCGAAGGACGCCTCCATGACTCTCGATCCCGCCGCCCCCAACACCGCCGACGTCGACTCCGCGACCCCCGCACAGACCCCTCCGGCCGCGCAGCCGGTGTCGGTGTGGGCGACCGCGCAGAACGCCCCCACCGCGCAGCGGCGGGGCCGCTACCACCCCGACAGCACCGCCCACCCCGCGAAGATGTTCCCCGCCATCGTCGCCCACGCCGTCGCCACCTACACGAGGCCCGGGGACCTCGTGCTGGACCCGATGTGCGGGATCGGCACCACCCTGGTCGAGTCGCTGCACCTGGGCCGCCGGGCGGTCGGCGTGGAGTACGAGTCACGGTGGGCGGAGCTGGCGCGCACCAACATCGAGCTCGCCCGGGAGGCAGGCATCGATCTCGACGCCGCCGTCTTCCACGGGGACGCCCGCAAGCTGGGCGACCTGATCCCGGCCGAGCTACGCGGGCAGGCGAGCCTGGTGATCACCTCCCCGCCCTACGGCGACTCCCTGCACGGGCACGTGCGTGCCAACCGCAGGCAACCGGTCCTCAAGTCCAACCACCGCTACGGCCAGGTCCTCGACCGGGGCAACCTCGCCAACGTCGGACTCGGCCGCCTGTTGTCCGGGTTCACCAAGATCCTCGCTGGTACCGCCGAATACCTCGCCCCCGGTGGACATGTCGTGATCACCGCGCGGCCATGGCGTCAGCACGCCGAGCTGGTGCCCCTGCCCAGCCACCTCTACACCTGCGGCGAGCTGGCCGGGCTCGTGCCGGTGGAGCGGTGCGTGGCACTGCTGGGCCGCCTCAGCGACGGCGAACTCGTCGCACGGTCGAGCTTCTTCCAGCGCGACTTCGTCGTCAAACAGCGCTCGTCCGGGCTGCCGATTCACCTCATCGCTCACGAGGACGTCGTCATCCTGCGCAAGCCCGACACCACCAGCGGCGCGACCGAGCGCTGCCGCGCGAGCGGACGATTCCCCTTCGGCACCTCCGCGACGCTGCCGACTCCCCATGCGACCGGCCCGGGATCGGTGGCCGCGTGAACACCGCACAGACCCCCGAGCAGGGGTGGCTCGGCCGGGCGCTTCTCGCGCCCAGCCGGGCCTTGGCCGATCTGACCCACGCCGCCGAACGAATCGCCTCGACCGGGGATGGGCTCGTCGTTGTCCTGACCGTCCTCGGGGTGCTCGCCGCGGTGCGGTTTCTGGCCCGGTGGCGTCGGCGCCGGCTGAGTGCACGTGCTCGCCAGATCACCGTGCTCACCCCACCCGAGGTCGACGCCAAAGGCGCACTGGCGTTCTGGGCGCACCTCATCGGTCAGTTGCGGCCCGCCTGGGCGCGAGTCCTGTTGGGGCAGCCGCATCTGGGGTTCGAGTACACCGTCACCCCCGAGGAGGGTGCCGCGATCCGGCTCTGGGTGCCCGGCGCGATCCCACCCGGTCTCATCGAACGGGCCATCGCCTCGGCGTGGCCCGGCGCGCACACCGACACCCTCGAACCCGCCCGGCCTCCGCTACCCGGCCCGGTGAAGGGTGTCCGGCGGATCGTGGCCGGGGGCGAGTTGCGGCTCGGGCGCCGTGAGGGGCTCCCGTTGAGTACCGATCACTCCGGTGATCTGGTGCGCAACCTGATCACCGCCGCCGATGACCTCGCTCCCGGGCAGGCCGTCTGTGTGCAGATCCTCGCCCGCCCGGTCACCGGCCGCCGCGTCGCCCGAGCCACCCGCGCCGCGGCGAGCACCGCCACGCGGGCTGGCGTCCTCACTGGGCTGCTGCGCGAGGCCCTGAACCTCCTCACCCCCGGCACGACCACGACCCGCGCCTCCCACGCCTCCGCTGGTGCGGGAGACGCGCGGGCCACCGACCGCCAAACCTCCCTGGAATACAGTGCCGCCGCCCGCGCGGCAGCGGCCAAAGCGCGAGGGGCGCACTGGGAGACGGTCGTCCGCTACGCCGCCTCGATCCCGGTTTCCACCGATCCCGACGACATCGCGCCGAAAGCGCAGGCGCGAGCGGTGGCGCGCGGTCGCGCCGACGCTCTCGCCACGGTGTTCGGAGCGTGCATCGATCACAACTACTACCGGCGGCGTCGCCGCCTGCGCCTTCAGCGGTTGATCCGGCAGCGGCGTCTCGGACGTGGGGATGTGCTGTCGGTGCCCGAGCTGGCGACGATCGCGCATCTGCCCACCGACGACGGGTTACCCGGTCTGCAGCGCGCCGGTGCCCGTGCCCTGTCCCCAGCCCCCGAGATCCCTGTCGGCGGCGAGCACACGAAACCGTTGGGCATGGCCGACACCGGAACTCGCCGCCCCGTCGCGGTCAAGGTCACCGACGCCCGCCATCACCTGCACATCCTCGGCCCCACCGGTGTCGGCAAATCCACTTTGTTGGCGCGCACGATCCTCGATGACGCCGAGGCCGGGCGCGGGGTGATCGTGATCGATCCGAAGGGCGACCTCGTCACCGACGTCCTGTCTCGGCTGCCCTCGCGCATGGGTGAGCGGGTGGTCCTGTTCGATGCCGACTCGGCCGCCCCGCCGCCGTGCGTGAACCCCCTCGACATCGGCCGGATCGGGCGCGCGGGAATGGATCTCGCCGTCGACAACCTCGTGACGGTGTTCCACCGGATCTTTCACCAGTGGTGGGGGCCGCGCACCGACGACATCATGCGCGCCAGCCTGCTCACCCTGTGCGCCCAACCTGGCATCGCCACCCTGGCCGACCTGCCCCGCCTGCTCACCGAGCCCGCGTTCCGCGCCCGGGTCACCCGGACCGCGAAAGACCCAGTCCTGCGGGGGTTCTGGGACAGCTACGAAACCCTCTCCGACACCGGCCGAGCCCAGCTCACCGGCCCGCTGCTGAACAAACTCAGAGCGTTCCTGCTGCGGCCGTTCGTGCGCTCGGCCATCGCGGGAGGACCCAGCAGCGTCGAGTTCGCCGACATTCTCGACAACGGCGGCATCTGCCTCGCCCGTTTGCCGAAAGGCTCTCTCGGAGAAGAAACCTCACGACTGGTCGGGTCGCTGCTGGTGGCACGCACGTGGCAGGCGGTGACCGCGCGGGCCCGGGTCCCCGCCGCCGACCGGCCCGACGCGGCACTGGTGCTCGACGAGGCCCAGAACTTCCTCAACCTGTCCACCCCGATCGAGGACATGCTCGCCGAAGCCCGCGGACTGCGCCTGTCGCTGCTGCTGGCGCACCAGAACCTCGGCCAGCTCTCCCGCGAGTTGCGCGACGGCATCTCGGCCAACGCCCGCAACAAGATCGTCTTCGCTGTCAGCCCCGACGACGCCCGCGACCTGGCCCGCCACACCGAGCCCTGGTTGTCCGAGCACGACCTGAGCCACCTCGACGCCTTCCACGCCGCCGCCCGCCTGCTGGTCGACGGCCGCAACGCCCGCCCCTTCACCCTCACCACCCGGCCCCTGGACCCGCCGATCCCCGGGCGCGCCCGCGAGATCGCCGCCGCCGCCCAGGCCCGCCTCACAGCCGAACCCCCGGACTCCCCACGGTCCTAGCTCCGCTATGCCCCGAGAAAGGCTCCCGTACTGATGATTTCCCGTCCCGACAGGCAAGCCGATACCCGTGCCCCGCGCCCGGCCTGGTCACCTACTACCAGCCCGGAAAAGAGTTCGGTGGTGCGTGCGTTGACCGGGCGCGACCGCTGGATTCTGCGCATGGTGTTCGAGCACCGGGTCCTGACCACCGACCAGCTCGCCGACCTCGCGTTCCCGACCGCCAAGATCGCCCGCCGCCGCCTGGCGATCCTGCACACCTACCGCGTCCTGGACCGGTTCCGGCCCATGCGAACTCGTGGCACCGCCCCCTATCACTGGACCCTCGCCCCGGCCGGTGCAGCGATCCTCGCCGCGGAAGCAGGCGTGAGTGTGCGCGAGCTCGGCTACAACCACCAAACCACGCTCTCGGTCGCCCACAGCCTGCACCTGACCCACACCCTCGGCGTGAACGAGTGGTTCACCGCCCTCACCACCCATCCCTCCATCGGTGCGCGGGTGTCGCGGTGGTGGTCCCAGACCCGCTGCCAACGGCTCTGGGGCGACCTCGCACGCCCCGACGCCCACGGCCGCTACACCCACGGCGAGGACCTGCTCGACTTCTTCCTCGAATACGACCTCGGGACCACCTCCCTGCCCCGGGTCGCGGCCAAGCTGACCGGATTCGCCGAGCTCGCCCGAACCACCGGGGTCATCGTCCCGGTCCTGTTGTGGGTGCCGACCACCACACGTGAGGTCAATGCCCGTGTGGCTCTGCGGCGGACCTGGGAGCGGTTGCCCGACCCCGAGGCGGTACCGGTCGCCACCGCCGCCGCCGAGTTCCTCGGCGCGATCTCCGGGACCAGTCCGGCCGAGCAGGTGTGGCTGCCGCTGCACACCGACTCCGGCCGCCAGCGCCTGCACGAACTCGGCACCGTCTGGCCGCGACGGACCCCACCCGAAGACGGCATCGACCCGGAGGCGACCTGGGCACCGCTGAGCGGAACCGTCGCCCTTGCCCCGCCGCCGCCGAGTCCCCCGGCTTCCGAGCACTGGTGAGGTAGCGATGCTGGTCAAGACACTCGGAGCGGGATTCGCGGGGTTCGTGTTCCTCACGGTCGTGATCGCGGCCGTGGTCAGCGCCGTCGTCGTGTTCGACCACGCGCTCACCGCGCCCACTCCGGGAGCCTCGACCGGCACCGGCTCGACCCCGAGTACCGAAGCGCAACAAGATATCCCGGCCGAGATGCTCGTGCTCTACCAGGCGGCTGCCGGGGACTGCCCCGGGCTGGACTGGTCGGTGCTCGCCGCGATCGGCAAGATCGAAACCGACCACGGACGCTCACCACTGCCGGGAGTGTCCTCGGGTGAGAACGCCTCCGGTGCTGGCGGGCCGATGCAGTTCCTGGCCTCGACCTTCGAGTCGGTGACCGCGCGGCATTCCTTGCCTGCTGGTGGTGCGAGCCCGCCCTCGCGCTACAACCCCTCCGACGCGATCCACGCCGCCGCGTTCTACCTGTGCGACTCCGGCGCACCCGGTGACCTCCGCGCAGCGATCTGGGCTTACAACCACGCCGACTGGTACGTCGACCAGGTCCTCGACCAAGCCGCCCGCTACCGCGCCACCGACACCACCGGAGGCGACTGCCAGACCGCCTCACCGCCGAACCCGACTGCCGCGCAGGTGATCTCCTTCGCCTGCGCCCAGCTCGGCCTCCCGTACGTGTGGGGCGGCAACGGCCCCGAGGTCAACGGCGGCTGGGACTGCTCCGGACTCACCCAAGCCGCCTACCGAGCCGCCGGAATCTCCATCCCCCGCACCACCTACGACCAAGTCCACACCGGCACAACCATTCCCGAGAACCAGCTCGCCCCCGGCGACCTGCTGTTCTACAGCACCGACGGCGACGTCCACCACGTCGGCATCTACCTCGGCGGCGGACAGATGGTGCACGCACCCACCTTCAACGAGCCCGTCCAGATCTCGCCCTACCGCTGGAAAGGCGACGACTACTACACCGCCACCCGACCCACACCCGCCCACGATGTAGGTTCTCATGACTGATTGCGCTTTCTCACCAATCTTGCGCCGACTCTGCGTCATTCAGCGGCAAGGGTCGCGATCATGCAGGTCAGGTCGCCGAGATGTATTGCGCTGGGTCGAGTCTCATCGACGCGGACGCTCGTCTGACGAGAAATGCGCAAAGTCGTTGAGAATCCTCGCCGCAAAGTCGGTGAGAAACCTCTGCACACCACCAGGTCGTGAACTGTCCGACCGCAAAGTCTGGCGACAACCTACACACGACGACGACTACCGCGCCGCCCCCTGACCACCCGCCACGAACGGAGAAATCTCATGCACCGCAACCACACTCGAACTGCCCGCGCCCGCCGCGCCGTCCGCACGGCACTGTGCGCGGCCATCACCGCCACCACCGTGACGGCCGGTGTCGCCGCCGCCGAACCCACCACCGGCAGGACCGGTACCCAGTGCCCGCGCTGGACCGCGCTGCTGGTCCCGGGCACCTACGAGACAACCCCGACCACCGGCCAGACCACCGCCGGGATCCTCACGAAGGTCGGGGAATCGTTGACCGCCCGCTACCGCAGCGACATCGACGTGCACATCCTCACCGCGCCGACCACGACGGGTGCGGGGTCCGCGAGTGGACAGGAACTCTCCGCGGCGGTCTCGGCGCTGTGCTCGGACACGCGAGTCGTTTTGGCCGGCTACGGCCAGGGCGCCGAGGTCACCGGTGACCTCGCCACGAGCATCGGCAATAAAGCGGGCCCGATCCCGGCCTCGCGAGTCGTGGCGGTCGCGCTGGTCTCCGACCCTCGCCGCGATCCGGCCACCGCCCAGCTCGGTACCCCGGTCTCCGGGCAGGGCGTCACCGGACCGCGTTCGCAGAGCTTCGGCGACCTGGTCGACCGTGTTCGTACGCTGTGCGCCGAGGGCGACAGCTACTGCTCGACCACAGCGCAGAACTCGCCGGTCCTCGCCGCGGTCAGCCGCGCTCTCACCGCGACCACGACCACCACGACCGGCTCGACCACGACCTCGGCGAAGGTCCCCACCACCACGACCACCGCCGCCACCTCGACCGGGCAGCTCAGCGTGTCCCAGGTTCTGGCCCAGGTTGTCACCGTGCTCAACGGGCTGGCGAGCTTCACCGCGAACGTGCCCGCCATCGTCACCGACCTCACCCAGCTGCCCGGCCTGCTCGCCAGCAGCGACATACCCGGTCTGCACCGCGTGGCCGGGGACCTCAATCTCCAGTTCAGTCCGCTGGTCGAGATGGTCGCCGGACTCGACCTGCGCCTGGTCGCAAGCGCACTGAAGATCGCCGCACCGCTCGACACCACCGGGGTCGCGCTCATCGCCGCCGAGATCGTCGGTGTCCTGGCCGATCTCGACTTCACCCGCATCGCCACCGATATCGGCCGAGCCCAGGAGATCGCCTGGACCGCCGCCGAAGCCCTCGCCGTCGGTGACCCCGTGGCCGCCTTCCTGACTCTGACCGGGCTGGCACCGATCGCCGCCGATCTCCTCTCGGCGACCGCTTCGGCGTTTACCGGTACCCAGTTCCCCACGCTCACCCAGACCTACAGCACCGCCACCACGACCGGGGCGGGCACCACCACCGGCACCGCCGTTCCGGCCCCGCAGAACGCCGCCACAGCCACGTTCCCGGCCACCGGCTACGACACCACCGTCCCCGTGCTGACCGACTGGATCGTCCAGGCCATCGACCGCACGAAATAGCCGCCGCCACAACGCGACAGAAACGGCCGGTGGGGCCGAGTAGATGCTCGGCCCCACCGGCCGTTTCGGCGTGTGGGCGGGCTAGGAGATGAGCGGCGGCACGGCGGGCGGTGTCTGCACGGCCGGGGCACCGATGGCCCGGAACCGCCACGACGGCACCGGCCTGTGCGCCTCGGCCGGGTCGTTCTCGTCACCGTTGTCGGCGTCGGCGGGGACGATCAGAGGGGCGGGTGTCGCGCCGACGACCGCGCGGGCGGCGCTTTCCGGGTCGGTGTAGGTGGTGCCGGTCAGCGGTCCGCTCATGATCCGCGTCGAGCCGGTGAACGGGAAGAACTCGCCCTCGGTCCGCAACAGCCGGTAGTACACGAACACTGGCACCCACGGCACCATGGTCGGGAGGACGGGCACGCGGAGCTGATGTTCGGCCTCGGCCGCGACCGCCAGCCACAGCTCGAGGCTGTCGGCGGCGTGGGGGGAGCGGGTGAACACGCGGTGCAGCGACGCCGCGATGACAGCCGAGTTGGAAGTGGTGAACATGATCGAGAAAACCTTTCAGGGAGAGATACATTGAGAGGCGCGGTGCCGGACTCCCCGGAGGTAGCTTCTCCGGGGATCCCGGCATCGCCCAGTCGGAACGATGGTCAGGCCGAGGCGAGGGTGAATTTCTTGGGGGCCGTGCTGGTTTGGCGTGCGGTCCCGTTCTTGGTGAGGGTGACCAGGGCGTTGTGGACCGCGCCGCTGGAACGGTCGAGTTCCTTGCCGATCTGGTGAGGCGTGTACTCCTGGTCCGGGTGATCGCGCAGGAAATCCTCGACCTGTCCCCGCAGCGCCCCGGCGGGCAACCGCACCACCGACGACTCCGCGTCCGCCGCTGCCGCGTCATCGGCCGGGACCGGGGCCACCGGGGCCGGGTCGGCGGGATCGTCGCCCGTGGGGGCAGCAGCGGCCGTGTCCGGCGCGGTATCCGGCACGGGGTCGGCGTGTGCCTCCTCCTCGGCGGGATCGGCCGGTTCCGGCGCGGCCGGGTCGAGCGAAACCGGTTCCGGCGCGGCGGGTTCGGCCGGGGCCGGTTCCTGGGTGGCGGGTTCGGTCGCGGCCGGTTCCGGCGCGGACGATCCGGCGGTGGTCCAGGTTTTGGCGGCCCGGGGCGATGCGGGGTCGGTGTCCGACCGCACGGCCCCGGCGGTTTCCCATCCCGTCAGCAATCGCCGGGCGGTCGACAGCCCGATCCCCGCCGCATACGCCAACATGGCGGTGGTGCTGCCGGGGTGGGTGCCCAGCGCCGCCCATAACGCCCGGTCTGTGTCGGTGCGCAGCACGGGCACACCCGCCGCCCCCGAACCGCTGTCCGGGGCAGCAGGGGCGGCATCCGGGGCGGGCGCGGCCGGTGCCGTGGGCGCGGTGGTGGTGTTCTTCTTTTTGGACATGACAGGTCCCTCCAACAATGGTTCGGGTGAATTCGGGTGATGTCCCGGCCGGGACGGAAACCACACCGATCGGGGCGAATTCCCCGGGGGTTCGGTGTCGTTCCCGGTTCCATGGACGCTCGATACCCGGGCCGATGTCAAGCGGAACGTGGAAAGAAACTTCGGCCCCGAATTTCTCTCGTCTACTTTCGGAATGCGAACGGCACGAGTGGAATTCGGCTCGCGGGCAATTGTTGCGGCGAGGCAAACCCGTACTCGCCAGCGACCCGCGAGCTCGCCACAGCGGTGTCGGGATTCGCCGACCGCGCCGACGCCGCTGCCGACCACAACGATGACGAAGTGGACAACTGGGACCGAGGCCGAGGCTGCACGCCGCCGAGGTCCCCTGTTGCCGACAGAACGCGTAAAGGCCGACCCTGCTGGGTCGGCCCTTACGTTGTCGGTGGCGGCCCGCCGGTTGCCCGGCGCTGCCCCGGGTGCGCGGTGGTCGCCCACCCCGGGTCGAGGTGGTGCGGTTCAGTCGAGGGCGAGGAGTTGCAGGATTTCCGTGGGTGTGACCAGGCCGCTGTTGATGAGTTCCTGCCGGGTTTCGGCGAGGTGGTCGAGGCCGTGATCGATGTTGGTGCCCTCGTGCTCGATGAGGTCGTCGGTGTCGGGGTGGCGGAAGCGGCCCACGCGCAGCGTGGCCGCGATCGCGCTCAGGCGCTGGGCGAGGGTCTCGGCCTGTTCGGCGAGTTCGTCCTGGTCTCGGCGCAGCCGCGCGAGGGCGTTGTCGCGTGCGGAATTCCGGTAGGCGCGCATCCGGTCGCCCCAGTCCGCAGAGGGCTCCTGGTGGGCGGGGGCCAGCTCCCACGGTGCCGCGAAACCCCGCTCACCGGTGGCGGTTTCGATCACGCACTCGGGAATGTCACCGCCGCTGAAGAGTGCGACGACCACGCCGCGCCAGGTGCGGTTGTTGCGGCCGGTCACCTCGTCGCCGACCTCGATCGGGCAGACCACCTCACCGCGGGCGTGGATATCGGCGGGAGTCCGGTCGGTAGCGGTGCGGGTGTCGTCGGTCATTTGTCGTCTCCTGTCGTTGCTGCCCATGCGGGCGGATTCGAGTGGGTGAAGGGTGGGGCCGCGCGGTAGCGGTTGCGGCCCCCGGTCCCGGTAGGCGGCGCGTACGGCGGCGGTGGGCCTCTGGTCTGGTGCTGGCACACCGCCACCTCCCGCGCCGGTCGCGCCCGCTAGCTGTCGGCCTCGGCGCGCGGTGCGTCGAGCGCGGCGCGCAATCGTCGCCCGCCGCCGGTGAGCTCGTAGTGCACGTGATGGTCGAGTTCCCAGCTCTCGGCGCATTCGGGGCAGATCGTGTAGCCGTGGTTGCAGCGATCGGCCGACCACACCAGCAGGATCCGGCCGTAGGGGTCGCCGGTGTCGCGGAGCTGCACCATCACGTAGGCGTTGCCGCTGAGTTGGGCGTCGGGTTTGATCACGCCGTCTTCGTCGCGACTCTTGGTGTTCTTCATCGGTCGCATGTGGCTCTCCCGGGGTTTCGCGGTGCCGGTCGGTTGTGCCGCTGGCGGGTTCATCGGGTCAGGTGGTCGTGCAGGGTGCCGGTGGTGCGGTCGAGCCACACGGTCACGGCGTCGTCGAACTCGCCGAGGCTGAGCCGGTTCACGGCACCGGTGGCGTAGGCGGCGATGTCGTCGGGGTGCACGAGATGAATGCGCGGGGCGGCGATTCCGTCCGCGCTGCCGGTCACGTGAGCCACGGTGTACATGCCGCGCTCGTCATGGGGGCCGGGGGCGTAGATGACGAACTGGTCGCCGGTGGCGGTGTCGGCGATCACGTAGATGGGGTCGAGTGCGGCCGTGGTGGCGATCGGGTGGGCGGTGCCGGTCATGGTGTCGTGTCCTGTCGTTGCTGCCCGTGAAAGGTGGGCGGGCGGTGGGCCGGGTCTTGGTTACGGCCCCGGTTCGGGTGCCCCGGGCGCGTTTTCGCGCCCGGGGCACCCGGGGGTTAGGAGGCGCATACGGCGGCGGTGGCGGCGCGCCCGATCGCGGCGGCCGTGGCGGCCGGGTCGGTCACCAGGTGCAGGGTCACCCCGTCCAGCGGCTCCGGCCCGCTGTCGGCCGGTGCCAGCCACAGCACCGCGCATCCGGTCGCGCGCAGCGCGTTCACGCGGGCCTGGGCACGGTGACGGTTGCGGCCTCGGTATTGGCCATCGGAGATGATCACCAACAGCCGGGTCGCGCCGGGCCGGGCCAGGTCGAGGGCACCGTCGAGGGCCTCGACAGCGGTATCGATGGCGTGAAGGTAGTCCGGGCAACTGAATTCGGTGACCCTCTTGGGCGCGGTGCCGGGGTAGGTGATCGGTTTGACCGAGGCCCCGAAGGTCACGGTCGCGGTCGTGGCGGGCATGGTGGCCAGCTCGGCGGCGCGGGCGATGATCCACGCGGCCGAGGCCACCGGGGCGGCGTAGTCCTCCATCGAGGAGGACACGTCGCACGCGATACCGACTCGCAGCGGCGGCACCGGCTCGGTTTTGCGGGTGGTGCGGGTGAACGGTTCGGCGGTCGGGATCGCCCCGGCGGCACGCTGCGCCTCCCGGGCCAGCGCGCCCCGCATCCGCAACCGGCCCGGCGGCAACGCGGAGGTCGTTCTCACGGCGGTCCGTTCCCGGGTGGCGGCGGTGTTGAGGGCACGGGCCAGCACCCGCGCGGCGGTGTGCTCGGCCGGGCGGGCGGTGCGTGTCCGTCGCGTGCTTGCCGTCCGGCCCCGGCCCGACCCGTCACCGAACACGGTCCGCGCTTGCGAGGCAGCGTCTTTCGCGGCGCGGTCGGCGGCCTGTTGTGCGGCGGCGGCGATCTCGGCCGGGTCGGGTTCCACTGGTGAGGCGGCGACCGCGTTGCCGATGTTGGTCACGGTCTCGCCGATCGCGGCTCCCAGCACCGAGGACGGGTCGGGGTCGGTGTGGGGGTCGGGGCCGATCAGGTCGAGCCAGCGTTGCCCGAGTTCGAGCATGGCGGCGGCGTCGGTGTCGGCCACGGTGTGGGCCTCGCGCCAGATGGCGCGCAACTGGTCGAGGGTGTCGGTGCCGAGGATGTTCTCGATCGCGGTGGCGGCGGGGGAGCATTCGGCGGCGTCGAGGATGCCGCCGTCGAGTCGGGCCAGGATGAGGGCGGCGTTGCGGGCGGCGTTGTAGGGGGTGGCCGGTATCTGGGCGGCGGCGATCGCGCCGCCGTTGTCGCCGATCACGATCTCGGTGGCGCTGGCGCGCAACCAATGCCGGTCGTCGGGGCGGCGGCGAATCTGGGCGGCCTCGATCCGGGATTCCTCGAGCAGCATCGCGGCATCGACCACCCCCGGGTGCGCCACCGGCGGCGGGTTCCACGCCGAATGTTTGGCGTGGGCGCACTCGTGCACGAACGCGCCCCACACCGAGGGGTAGCGGTTGCGGTCGCTGTTGCGTTCGGGGTGGGCGGTGGCGGGGTCGATTTTGAGCTGGGTGCCATCGATTTCGACGGCCGCCCGGCTCGGCATGAACACCGCCGGGTTCCCGAACGCAGCGCCGGGGGCGATGGTCACGGTCAGGTCGTCGCGGTCGGCGATCGGCGGGGCCTCGGCGGTCATGGCGGCCGAGAGCGCGATCCATGCACCGGTGACAGGCACGGAGGCCGGGGCGCGGGTGGTGGCCGGGGCAGCGGTGGCGGGGCCGGTTCCCGGGGCAGCGGGCGCGGGAACGGGGGCGGGTGGCGGTGTGGTGATCACGTGGCCGGTCATGGCGGGCAGTGCCTTTCGTGCGCGGGGCGGGTGGCGGTTGGTCAGATGCGGGGGCCGAGGGCCAGCGGGGCGTGGCTGGTGCCGGACACGGTTTTCACCACGGCGGCCACGACATCGCGGTCCTCCTCGGGCGCGGCTCCGACGAGGTTGGCCAGGGCGGTGGCCTGATCGGTGGCGGCGGCGATCTTGCGGAACGCCAGCAACTCGCGCAGCTGCGGTGCCCACCCGATCTCGCCTTTTGCCTGCCGGGCCGCCAGCTCGCGCGCCACTTTCACCGCGCGCCGTTCCACCCCGAGCTGGGTGGCGAGGTCGTAGTCGCTGCCCACCTGCACCTGGAACGCGAACCGCGAGGCGAGTGCGTCGGACAGGATGGCCCCGTGCACTCCGGGGTTGTGTCCGGCCACCACGAAGAACCCGGGTTCGGCTTTCACGATCTCGCCGCCGTGGGCTTTGATCACGATCTCGCGGCGGCCGTCCATCGCGGGGTACACCACCGACAGCACGGTCGGCGGGATGAGAGTCGCGTCGTCGATGAACAGCACCCGACCCTCACGCATGGCCCGGACGAGCGGGCCGTGCACGAAAACGAAAGTGCCGTCCGGGTTCTGGGTGTACTCGCCCACCAGATCGGCGACCGTGGTGTCCCCGTCGCCCTGCACGGTCAGCAAATCGCCGTAGGCGGCCTCGATCAACGACGTTTTGCCGGTTCCGGGCGGCCCGTACAGCAGCACCGGCACCTCGGCCGCGCGCATGGTTTGCAACACATCGACATCGGCGCGCCCGGCTAACTTCCGCACGTGGTAGTCCTGCCCGTTCGGCCGGGCCACCGTGTTGCCGGTGCGCGCCGGGGTTGCCGGGGCGGCCGGGGCCGAGGTGGCTGCTTTCGGTGCCCGGCGGCGGCGCGGGGCCGGGTTCGCCGCCTGCCCGGCGGCCGGGGCAGTCGGGGCCGGGGCGGCGGTGGCGGCCGGGGCGGTGGCGGCGGTGGCGGTGTTCGCGTTGGCGCGGTAGCGGCGGGGGGAGGCCGAGGTGCGATCGGCGTGCCCGGCGGCGGTCAGCGCCTCGAGCGCGTTGCCGACAGCGCCGGAGGACCGGTTGAGACCCTTGGCGATTTCACGGGGCGACAGTTCGCGGCCCGGGTCGGCGGCCAGCGCACCGGCGACCATGCGCCGCAATTCCCCGTTCGGCAGGCGACCGGCGGCAGGTGCAGCGGTAGCGGCGGGTGTGGTGGTCATTGCAACTCCTGAAAATCCGTTCCGAATTCGTGCGCCGTTTCCGGCACACGTGCGGCGGGGCCGCCATTCGGATTTCTGCGAATTTCCCGGCGAATTCCGGGAACCGGGTCGACGCTAGCTCGACCTCGAACGAGCTCACAACCCCGAAAAGGGCTCGAATTTCCGGAATTTTTCCGGACAACGGCGAGGCGCGCAGTGCAATACGAACATGAAACGCGCACAGCAATACTCACGCCCGACGACAGGCCGCCAGCCAAACGAATGAAAAAGCAGCAAAGAGATAAAAGAAGAACGAGAAAAAAAGAGGAACAAGACAAACGGAGCAGCAAGGGACAGGCACCAACTGAATGCCGGAGGCGGGCGACGACGGACCGGCGACGCATGTCTATATAGCTTTGTATATAGACAATCCTGGATGCTATCCGCGCGGATATGCGGCCTACTACCTGCGGATACGCTGACGGGCGGTGGGGACATTTGACCGCCCCACGTATTTCCGCACGTATTTCCCCACGCATTTCCCCATGTATCGACCGCGCAGAACTCGCAGAGAGTTCCGGAGAGTGAATTTACGGAGATTCCGAAGCGATCCGACTCGATAGATTTCGGAAAACACTGTCGGGCGACCCGAATATCGGAGCGCCGATTCCGGGCGAATGGCCGCAGCGGATTCGACCATTCCCGGCAATAGACTACCTGCTGTTTCCGCATTTTTAGGTGTGTACGGGTAGTTGATTTCTGCCCGACCGGTCAGGGTTCGGGCTGGAGTGGATTGCGGTCTTCTCCTCGGCGGAGGTGTTCGAGGAGTTCGCGGGTTTCTCGGCTCGGGGTTTCGCCGATCTCGCCGAGTTTGCGGGTCATGAGTGTGTAGGTGCGGGCGAGAGCGGCGTATTCGCCCAGGCGTGCGTGCTGGCGCAGGATGTCGCGCCAGACGGTTTCGTTGTAGGGGTCGGTTTCGGCTGTCAGCTCGAGCAGTCCGAGGGTTGCGCGGGGGTCGTGATCGGCGTCGTGGGTGGCCAGCCAGTCCAGCGCGTTGTGGGCGTCGCGGCGCGCGGATTCGCGCAGCGGTTCGATCCAGGAGCCTGTGATGTCGGTGGCCAGGTCGGTGGTGGCGATGCCGGTGATGGCCCGGCACGCGGCACTGCGGTCGGTGTCGCTGCTGGCGCGGCGGCGCGCGGCGACAGCGGCGAGGAACTCCCAGTAGTCGACACTCGCCGCGGTCGCCGACAGGCGGCAGTGCAGCCGGTCATCGATGAGCACCCCGGTGATCTGCCCGCCGGTGGCCGTCGTGATCGAGGCACGCAGCCGCGAGAGGGCATTGCTGAACGCGGCCGAGCGCTCCGGTGAATGCCCGCCCCAGATCAGATCGATCAACCGAGATCGGCTCAACCCCTCCGGATGCAGTGCCAGCAGGGCCACGATCTCGCGGCTGCGCGGCTGCAACTGGCTCGTGATCTCCACCTGCTCACCGGACTCGGGCGCACGCCAGAAGACCCTCGTCGCCCCGAACGCGAACACCGACAGGGCAGGCGAGTCGAACTCCGGTGGCGCGGCGGCCGGGCTGGACTCCGGCGCCGCGGCGAGGTCGTCCTCGCCCAGCTCGCCGGCATCCTCGCCCGGCTGGCCAGCATCCCCGGCTTCGCTCGCGAGGACAGGCTCGGGAGCCGGTGGCCCCACGCTGGGCACCGGAGGTTCCACGACCACAGGCTCCGGCGTGAGTGGGCGCGGTGGCGGCGGCAGGTCGATCCGGTAGATCGTCGGCCCGGCGTCATCACGGCGGCTCGGGCGGGCCTGGCGGACAGCACCGGGTGTGTGCGGCTGGGCGAGGCGTTCGCGGCGGCCCTCGGCGCGAAGCTGGAGTTCCACAGCGGTGGTGATGAGCCGGGCAGGCGGGAGCAGCTGCGAGGAGCGCCGGACGCGGCGGCCAGCCAGCAGCGCTTGGGCACCAGCACGGGTGGCGGGCAGGCTACCCACTACCGGGACACCGAGGGCAGTGGCGTAGTCGCGGCTGCCGCCGATGAGCACGACACCCCGGGGGCAGCCGTGACGGGTGAGGGCACGGATGCGCGCGATGGCGGGCTCGGGGTCGATGTGCTCGGCACGCACGACGAACAGGCAGCCGTCGGCGGCGGCGATGACCGGGTGCGGGACCGAGTCCGGCTCGGGGACACCACAATCAGCGAGCACGGTCGCGCCGAGCCCCCGCCAGTTCGCATAGCGGCCGGTGAGCAATTCGGCAGCAGGGACAGCGCGCTCGGGATCGCGGTGCGGCGGCGCGGCCAGGAACGCCTCTCCGCCGGGCAGGAACTGCACGTGCTGTGCCAGCAGACCTGGGGTGATGGGCTCGCCCGTGGTCGTCCTGCGGGCCAGGCTCGCCAGACCGAGATACGGGTCCGCGCCGACCATATCGGCGAGCTGCCCGCCTGCGGGGTCGGCTTCCACGATGAGGGCGGTTTCCGGGCCGGGCCAGGTATGGGCGAGCGCGACGGTGGTCGTGGTGGTCCCGGCGCGGGGGCTCAGTCCGGCAACGGCGATCAGTAGTGGCGCCTGCGAGCCTGTCCCCATCCCCCTATCCCTGCTTCTGGAAATTGGAGATCAGCAACAGCGCGGTACCGGTGCCGGTGTCGGCAGCGGGGCGGGTGTTGATCAGCTGGAGGTAGTCGACGCGGGTGCGATCCGGACGCAACTCGGCGATGTGGACGTTCGCGGTGGTCGGGGTGATCGCGGTGATCGCCACGCAGTGCCGGGTGCCCGGCGGGATGCTGGCGATGCCCGCAGCGAGGCCCTCGGCGGTGATCCCGGCCTCGGGCGCGAGCAACGGCATCGCCTTGGTGGCATCACGGTCGATGTAGTAGGCGGATTCGAACGAGGCGATCACCCCGGCCAAGGTGGCGGGGTCACCTGCGCGGTCGGTGACGACCTCTCCCGAGAGCCCGGCGCACGGGCCCTGCACCGTGGTGGTCGGGCTCGGCGGCGCGGCGGTGGCCTGGACCTGCTGACCGGCGTCGCGGCTGTCGGTCGCCGTGCCCACCAGGACCCCGGTCAGTACTGCGATGGCGGCCCCCAGCGCGGCCCAGGCCCCGCGCGGCAGCCGGTCCCCGATGCTGACCCACCATCCGGAAAACCGGCCCGTGTCGGCGGTGTCGGGAGTGTCCTGTAGCGGGGCGAACCAGACGCCCTCGGGCGAGGGCGACTGGCCGGGCTCGTCGACGCTGGAGACGAAGCTGGAGTCGGCAACGACGTGCGAGTCCGGAAGAGACTGAGGCAGGTCGACCCATGCTTCGGCGTCGTCGTCATCGGATGGATTGTGGGGGTCCCTCGCCATTCATCTCGCCTCGCCTCGGGTCAGGTGTCTCCGGGGCCTGCCCGCACCCCGGGAGGGGGGTTGCGGGGTACGGGCAGGTTCCCCGGAGGGGTCAGGGGCGGCTTGTGCGCTCGGCCTGCGCCGGTGCCGCCGGTGTAGTGGTGGGCTGGTGTGGGGGTCGGCTGGTGATGTCCACGGTGAGCCGGGCCAGGACATCGGATATCGCCAGATGCGCGGTGCTGCGGTGATCGGCGTCGTACTCGCGCCAGTCGACCTGCGTGCCACGCTGCCGGTAGGCGATCAGGGCGCGCTGACCAGCTCGCACCGGGACAACGATGTCGAGTTCGCCGTGGTAGAGATGCAGCGGCACTTCGGATTTGACGTGGCCGAGAGTTTCCAACGCCAGGACCCGCCGCCACCAGTGGTCGTTCCACGGATCCGGCTGACGGCACCAATGCGCCAACGGCTGCGGGAAGCGTTGCAGCAGTTCGAGACCGGTGAGGTGCCGAGCCTCGGCGGCAGCGACGAGGCCGTCCTCGTTCAACACGTGACGCAACGGGAGCTGGTCGTAGGCGCGGGACAGGCCGATCAGCCCCGCCAGACCCAGGCCCGCCAGACCCAGACCGGCCAGGCCCCGGCCCAGGCCCGCTCCGGTGCCCCCACTGATCACCGGTGCCATGGCCGCGAGGTCGGACACCACAGCCCCGGCCGCTACACCGCGCAGATCCACCTCCGGCGCATACCACGGCTGCAGCTCCCCGGCAGCCGCGACGACCCGGCCGCCGTCGGCGTATCCCCAGGCCACAACCGGCGCGATCGGCAGGTCGAGGTCAGAGGCTCGGTAGATCGCGCGAGCCAGATCGAGCACCACCTTGGCACCGGCCGCGCGAGCGGCCAGGAAGGTATGCGGACCGGTACCCGCGCCGAGCCCTTGCCCGTCAGGGACGGCGACCACCCAACCTCGCGCGAGCGCGCGGTCGATGCCGGCCAAGTCGTACTCGGTACCCGTCGCCAGCAGTTGCGAGGGCGCGCAAACTCCACCCAGGCCACGAAAGGGTGGGCAGTACAGCAGAATCGCGGTCGACCCGGGCTCGGCGACCGCTTCGGGGATCAGCACGATCGCCGACGCCGCGATCGGCTGGGACCGGGAATCGGTGGAGACGTAGACGATCTGCCACGCCCCGGTCGCCCCGGCCAGCTGCGGCACGAACACCGGGCGTGTGCGCACGATGTCTCCAGCTCGCGCGCCTTCGCGCAGGATCGGTGTCTGATAGAAGTCGCTGATCGTCATGCGTGGCTCCCGGCGAGGTCGTAGGCCAGTGCGGTCAGCCACGCGACCCCGCTGGCGAGTTGACCGGCGGCGGCATATCCGGTGTGGCGGCCGTTTAGGTCGGCGTAGCGAAGCCACACACCCGGATTCACCAGATCTGCGTTGTCGGCCAGCAGCTGCCCCCACGCACCCGAGAGTTGCCCGGCCAGTCTCGGCAACTGCCCGACCGGGTCGGAGGCCACGATCGCGGTGATCTGCCCCCACCGCCCCGACGCGGCAGCGGTCTCCTCCGGGCCGGGTGGCGGGGTGCGGGGGTCGGAGGCATCGATGAGGCGCTCAGCCAGACTCGCCGCGGGCGCGTAATCGACGAACCCGGGCCCGAACTGGAAGTCGTTGTTCACCACCGTGGTCCACGCCTCACCCAGCACTCCCGACAGCAGGGCATGGATCGAACCGAGCGCGGCTATCGGATCACGCAGATCGGCCTGGGCGGCGAGCTGGGCGGCGAACCGCAGCAGGGCGGCGCGTTCGGGTGCCGCGCAGCTGAGGTCGCCTTCGACGCAGACGTCGGTCACTCGGCCGGTCAGCGCCCCGTACTCGACACCCGAACTGGTGGCGATCCCGCCGCCGGAGGCCGGGGCGGTGGTGATCGCGACCCCCGACACCGCCGCTCCGGAGGTGCCCGGGGCGGGGTCGGGGGTGAGTTGGCCGGGGCGGCCGGGGATCACCGGTGAGCCCGGGGCGCGGTCGGGATCGGAGTAGAGGGCGATACCCGCCACCCGCTCGGCCGGGACGGGTCCCTCGCCCGCACCGACAGTCCGCGCGAATTCCGAGACCACCTGCGCGCCCTGGGAATACCCGACCACCGCGAGCGCCGTGCCGGGGCAGTCGGCGGCGACCCTCTCCGCGGTCGCGGGGGGGGG
>NZ_JBYISM010000054.1:0-16443 GCF_057708605.1 Nocardia sp. bgisy118
GAGCGGATGTTCCAGTACGGCTTCAGTGGGCTAGCCGACTGGCCGCCGAGTTAGGGTAGCTGTGTCAGATGGGGAGGCGCCGTGGTTCTTTCGGATTCGCAACACGCTGATCTGATTGCTTTCGTAGAACGTCTCGCACCAGGCAGGACGGAGCTCGTTGCGGGTGTGAGAGCGGCACTCAATGACTCCGAACGTCTGCATTGGGGACCATGGCCAATCCTCTTCGAAATGCTGGGCGAGCCTTCCGACGGCGGACCCGCGATATGGGCGAAGTTCGACTGGAAGGAAGTTCCAGAGGTCATCCGAGAACAAATACAGTCGCTACCGTCGTATCCGGCTGCCATGGACTGGGGTTGGTTCGCTCGCTTTCTCCGGCGCACCGGCCGGTGGCATTCCGGGGACATCGCCGTCGAACGCCCGTGCAATGGCGGATGTCGACTTCTGCAACGATTCTCGGTTCGTCGTGGGCGGTTGCGATTTCTGCGGGCGCTTCGTCCTGGGTGGACACCCGGCGGTGGGTTACTTCGGTGTCCGGAAGCCGCCGATCTTCTGCTCGAGTAGTTCGGCCAGCCGTAATGGGGTGCGGTCCTCGAACATCGGACCGATCAGCTGCACTCCCACCGGTAGCCCCTCGGGGGACCGGCCCGCAGGGATGGCGGTGGCAGGCAGGCCGGGCATGGTTGCCAGACCGGCCCAGACGAGCTGATCGAAGTACGGGTACGCGATGCCGTCGATGTCGATCTGGCGTTCCAACGGATTGGGGCTGTGGTCGTGCGGAAACGCAGGAGTGGGCGTGATCGGGCACACCACGGCATCGAACTCGGCGAAGAACTGCCGCCAGTCGTGGCGGTGGAGCTCGCGACGGTTGGTTGCCTCGATCCAGTCGCGGTGGCTGAACACCATGGCGCGCAGCCGTGTCGCGTCGAGACTCCGGTCGTTTGCGTTCAGTGCGGCGGCGCGGATCTGCAGCTGCTCGTAGGCTTCGACGGGAAAGCGTGCAACGGAGCCCGAAACCAGCAACTGCATGTAAAGCCCTGCGGCTTCGGTCAGATCGGGCAACTGCGGACTGTGCCGTTCGACGCGGGCGCCGGCGTCGGCGAGCGCGTCGGCCACTCGGTTCACGCCCGCTCGCACGGCGGACCCGGTGGGGATGAGCGGATGCTCGTCGAGGACCAAGACTCGGAAGTCGGCGAGCCGCTGGTGGCGCGCGGGCGGCAACGTCAAGTGGTATGCCACACCGCGCGTCAGTGGGTCCGGTCCGGCCATCACGTCCAGCAACAGTGTGAGGTCGCGGGCGGTGCGCGCCATCGGACCGACGACGGCGAGGTCGAGGTCGTCCGGCAATGCCGGTCCGGGCGGCGCGACCATGCCGCGGGTCGCCGCCAGCCCGACTGTCGGCTTGTGTGCGTAGATGCCGCAGAAATGTGCGGGGGTGCGCAGCGAACCAGCGAGGTCGGAGCCGATGGACAGCGCGCCGAATCCGCACGCCAGCGCCGCCGCCGATCCGCCGGAGGATCCACCGGACGTGCGATCGTGATCCCACGGGTTGTTGGTGGTGCCGTAGATCTCGTTGAAGCTCTGTATATCTTGCAGCCCCAACGGCACATTGGTCTTACCGAGCACCACCGCGCCAGCGGCCTCGAGCCTCGACACCTGCACCGCGTCCTCGGCCGGCACATAGTCCCGGTGCATCGGCATGCCCCAGGTCGTGGGCAGCCCAGCGATGTTGTAGGACTCCTTGACCGTCACCGGGATACCGAGCAGCGGCCGGTCCTCTCCGCGGGCGCGCGCCTGGTCGGCACGATGTGCGGCAGCCCGCGCACGGTCGAAGTTCGGCACACAGATCGCGTTGATCACCTTGTCGTCCCGCTCGATGCGGGCGATCGCCTCGTCGGTCAGTTCCACCGAGGTCACCTCACCGGCACGCAAGGCAGCTGAAAGCTCTTCGGCCGAACGAAAATTCCACTCCATGAATCCGACGTTATTGGCCTGCCGCAGAGGACATGAAATGCCGCTTCGCACAACGGGAAGGTCGAACGGGCCACCTTCACCGGCAATGTCACGCACTCGATCCATCATCAGAGGTGGCCCACCCCAGGTCATTGTGTTGGCAGCGGGCTGGTGCCATTGGCACAAGCCATGAAATGCCGTTTCGCACAACGGGATAGATATCTCAGTACTTGTCGTGTTCCTCTCGGGCTGAAAGACTGTTCGCCCGACCGCTGGCCATGGCGGCGCGCAGCGAGTTCGGTGTCGGCCCGGACTCTCAGGATGACACTCCGTAACAGGTGGTGATCGCGGCGGCGCGGTTGCGCAGGGAGGTGCGCAACCACTGCGGGTCCAAGGCTTCCGCGTTCGTAGCGAGCTGCCACAGCGCCCATTCGGCGTGCCTTGGATCTTGGAACGTCACCTCCAGCCGCAGCCAGCCGTCTGCGTCGGTTTCCTCGGCGAGGACGGCCAGCGCGGTGCCCAGCAGTTCCTCCCGCTGTGCCGGGTTCACCCGTACCAGCACGGTGACTTGGTCGCCGCCGGTCCGGAACTGCGTGCTGCGTTCCTGCCAGGCCCGGTCCAGATCGACCCGGTCTGGTCGCTCTGCGGGTTCGGCGAGCTCCTCGGCGGCCAAGATCCGCGACAGCCTGTAGGTGCGGTCCGCGCCGGACCTCGCGGCCAGCAAGTAGCCCTGACCGCGCACGGTGACCAGGCCGATCGGGTCCACCGTGCGCCACTTCGGGGTCTGGTCCACGGCCGCGTAGCGAATGCGCAGCTTGTGTCCGGCGAACACCGCGCGCCGGACCTCGGTCACTACGGCGTCGGGCACCTCCTCGGCGACCAGCCTGCGCGAGAGGAGGTCGGTCTCCGGGTCGATGAGCAATCGCTGGGCCGCGCCTGCCGCGGTGGCCCGATAGCTCTCGGGTAGCGCGTCGACCACCTTGCGCATGCCCGAAGCGAGCGCCGAGCCGAGGCCGAATGCCTGTGCGCCGCGCCGCGATCCGGCGACCAGCAGGGCAAGCGCCTCGTCGTGGTTCAGCCCGGTGAGCTCGGTCTGGAAACCGGGCAACAATGCGAAACCGCCGTGCCTGCCGCGTTCGGCGTAGACCGGGACGCCGGCCACGGACAGCGCCTCGATGTCGCGCAGCACGGTGCGGGTGGACACCTCCAGCTCGCGGGCCAGCGCGGTCGCGGACAGCCGACCGTGCTGGCGCAGCAGCAGCACCAGCGAGACCAACCGGTCGGCGCGCATACGAAAACTCTACCGGAATACACGACACAGGATGTCGTGATTTGTTGGGAGGCTATCGATATGACAAACAAGATCGTGGCTATCGAGCCGATGGACGTACGCACTCTCGATGAATCGAATGGTGCTGATGTGGCAATGGAGCGAACGGCGGTCAACCCGTGGGCGTGGTCGGTGGAGATGGGGTACAACCAGGGTGAGATCGTCTCCGGGCACACCCGGACCCTGTACTGCGCCGGGCAGACCGCGATGAGCGGCGACGGCGAGCCCCGACATCCCGGCGACATGGCGGCGCAGTTGGCGTTGAGTCTCGACAACCTGGAGGTCGTTCTCGGCGAGGCAGGCATGTCCCTCGCGAATCTCGTCCGGCTCAACGTCTACACCACCGACGTCGATCTGCTTTTCCAGCACTACGGCGTGCTGGCGTCGCGATTGGGCGCCGCCGGGGTGGCACCGACCACCACGATGCTCGGAGTGACGCGGCTGGCGATCCCCGTCCTGATGGTCGAGCTCGAGGGGACCGCCGTCGCGTGACGCGACCTCGCCGCCTCCGGCAGGGCGTCCGGTTGAACCGGCACAAGGAGCAGGTAGGTGATTTCCGGTGCCGAGAATGGTGACGATCGGCGTCTACGGCTTCACGGCCGAAGCCTTCCTCGAGAAGCTCACCGGCGAGGGCGTGGGGTTGCTGCTCGACCTCCGCCAACGCCGCGGCGTTCGGGGCCACGACTACTCCTGGGCGAATTCGGCGCAGCTCCAGCGCGCGCTCGCCGCGGCGGGCATCGGCTACCGGCATGTGCCGGAGCTGGCGCCGACGACCGAGCTGCGCCTGCTCCAGTACCGCGAGGACGACCGCCAGGGCGTGGGCAAGCGCAACCGCATCGCACTGGCGCCCGAGTACGCCGAGCGCTACACCCGTGAGATCCTCGACCCGTTCGACCTCGGCGCCCTCGTAGCCGGGTTTCCGAGCGACTCGGCAACCGCCCTCTTCTGCGTCGAGCGCGATCCGGAGGCATGCCACCGATCGCTCGTGGCCGCCCGCCTGCGCGCCGAGCACGGCCTGTCGGTCACGAACCTCCGCCCGGGCTGAGCCATGCCTGGCACCGGCGTTCGTGGAGTGGGCGGTGGTCTACGTCCTCCGCATTACAGGACGTGCGGCGCACCAGAGGTTTTCGGCTTCGGGAGGCCAGTTCCGGTGTGTTCATTCGTCGCTGACACGGATGATCGTCTTGCCGGGGCTGTGCGTGCCGGGACCGAAGGCGTCGGGTGCTTCGGCGAGGGGGCGGACGGCGCCGACGGCCGGCTTGATGCGGCCGTCGCGCAGGCGCGTGGCGAGTTCGGTGAGTTGGGTCCGGTCGGGTTCGACGACGAAGAAGACGGCACGTCCGTTGTCGGGCTGGATCGTGGGTGGCACGGCGATGGTGACCAGGGTTCCGCCTGCGCGTACCAGGGTGGTCGAGCGATCCAGGACGTCTCCGCCGATCACGTCGAACACCACGTCGACCTCGCCGACCTGCTCCAGCGGCTCGGTGTCCAGGGCCAGGAAGGTGTGCACGCCGAACGTGAGCGCGCGGTCGCGGTCGCGGGCCCGGCCGGTGCCGATGACTCGGGCCCCCGCCTCGCGGGCGAGTTGCACCGCGATCGAGCCGACACCGCCGGCAGCGCCGTGGATCAGGACGGTCTGACCGGTGGTGAGGCGGGCGTGGTCGAATAGGCCCTGCCAGGCGGTCAGCCCCGAGATCGGCAGCGCGGCGGCCACGGTGTGGTCGATATCGGCGGGCAGGGGAGCGAGGTTGCGGGCTTCCACCGCGGTGTATTCGGCCAGTGTGCCGTTGCGGGTCCAGTCGGCCAGGCCGAAGACCCGCTGGCCGACGGTCAAACCTGTTGTGCCGTAACCCAGCTCGACGATCACCCCCGACAGTTCGTGCCCGGGCACGCTCGGGGTCCGGTCCCGGCCTGCGCGGTCGGTCCAGGTGCCGGGCCAGTCCAGCTCGCCGCGGGTGAACCCGGCGGCGTGTACTTTCACGATCACGTCGTTCTCGACGGCGTGGGGGTACGGCAGGTCGTGAGTCAGTGTCATCCCAGCGACGCCGGCGTCACGATCTTCAACGATGATGGCTTGCACGCTTGGTCCTTCGTTGTCGTGTGTTGCCGACAGGGAGACGAGGCAGCACTGCCGGATGTGACGGTTCGAACGCAGCCAGGCTCATCAGGATCAACGGCTTCACGGTAAGCGATGAGGTTCCCCGCACTCGTCGGGCGCGCACGGAAATCGGCATTGCAGGATATTCGGCGTCGCGGTGGGATCGGTGCTGATCGGGCAGAGGCTATGTGGCTTCGGAACTCCACACCGCAAACCGCTGTGCATCGTGATATATGAAAGTGGTTGTGCCGCAGGGGTTTCGATCGAGATGATTCGAGTCGATCGCCACATCGTCGCGGGTGCCCTGCTGTCCGGTGTGGTGCTGATGTCCGTAGCTCCCACGCAGGCTCAGGCCCCGGTAGATCGGCAACAGCGAGATTTCCAGTGGTTCGGCCGATCTGAACCGCTGATTCTGCGGCACGATCTGGCGTTCTGTCTGCTTCTGATTCGCCCGGCGCGACTGCGGCGACGGCATCGGGCAGAGTCAGTGCCGCCGGGCGGGTCCGTCCGACTGTGGAGGATCGGTGTCACCATTGCGGCCACTGTCTTGATCACCATCGGTGCCGGATCCCTCGCCTGCCCTTGGGGCAATTCTGCGCGGTCTGGCCATGCGCCGAATGCCGGCGGCCGGGGCATCGTCACCAGCTCGTTTCCGCCGCGCTGCGCCGAGATCGATGACACTCCCATGATGCTCGGCGCTGCCCGGAGCATCCTCCGGAGCGGGGTGCCGCGCGGCACCGGGGTCGAGCGGCCACGCCCCTGTCTCGAGTTGCAGTTCCGATCGCAGCACGGGCCTGGTCGGTGCAGGATCGTAGACGGAGCCGCCTTCCGGACGCCAAGGTTTGTGGGGACGGTCACCGGCTTCTGAAATTCGCCGCGGTCGACGCGGCAGCCGGGTGATTTTCGACGTGCCGTCGCCCGCCTCGGGGGAACCGGTCTCGGCAGCCTTCGTACCTTCCAGCTTTCTGCGCAGCCGTTCCATCGCATCGAACCTGGTTCCGCGGGGCTCCGGCTGGGATCCCCGTCCCGGCACTTCCCGGTCCGACATCGAGCTAGCAGGCGACGAGTGCCGTGGCACCCGTCTGCGCCACGATCGCCGGTACCCCGAGCTGATCTCTGAACTTCTTCCTGATTGCGTCGATCACGTCGGTATTCTCCCTCAACGCCACACTCGTTTCCTGCTCTGCCGCTCTGAGCACCGGACCCAGGCCCGCGCGCCGTAGCCCGCGTGGTAAATCAACCATAACCGGCTATATCGCTGCCCCAGGGGTTCGCCGGGGCACCAGGGGCCGTGAGCGAGTCACCGAGCAACCCCCCCGGCCGGGTGTTCATCGTTTGCCGCGGCACCAGTCCCAGGGCACTCCTTGGTATCCGGACTCGATGAGGCAGACCGTGGCTCTGCCGGTCGGCACGAACGTGCAGGAGTTGCCGGAGGAGTTCGAGCCTGCGGGGCAACCCATCCACGTCAGCGGCCCGCCGGACGCGAACTCCCCTCGTCGCGAGGTGAGCGTCACACGGGTACCGGGTCGCATCCGGATGTCGCAGTTCTTCCGCAACGTCGGAGTGCACGTCACGCCGGCCGGGGTGACGTACACCTCGTAGCCTCCGGGAACCCAGATCTCCAACCGCACCGTGGCCGCGTTCTGCGTGTTCGGCCAGTTCGGCAGCTTGTCGAAGACATTGGGGAACAACTTGGGACCGATCGTGGCGACGAGGAAAAGCACAAATATTGCCTTGAGAAAGGACAAGAATCCATCCAGCACCCAATTGTTCTTCTCGACTTTCTGGTCGGCCGCAGCGGTGGCCAGAACCACGCCGGCGGCAGCACTGTTCATGCCGTCGCGCTTGTTCGTGCGATCGCGCTCTTCCTCGTCGAGAATTCGACGAATGATCTCGGGTATCTTCTCGGTCAGTTCCGGCGCGATGAGAATGGGGATCAAGACTGGCGCATAGACCATCTTGAGCCGGGACTGCTGCTGGTCGCAGGTGCCACAGTTGTCGCACTGCCGGCAGGTGCCGAGATGGCGGACGACGCGCTGCCGCAGGACACGGGTGAACTGCTCGTCACGCCGGCCGTCCCAGCCGGCCCGATCGAGAATGCCGGCGAGTTGAACGCAGAACGGCCGACCGTGCTTGGCCAGTATCAGTGCGCCGAACCCCTCGTCCAGCCGGATCTTGTTCTCATAGGCGAATTTGTAGGCATTCTTCGCGCTGACCGAAAGGGCGGTAGCCAAAGCTTTCCCATGTAATTCTTGACGTATATGTAATCGGTAGATCTTTCGCTGCCGCGGGGTGAATGTCTCGGCGACGAGGTCGAGCATGCGGTTGACCTCGTCCAGTCTTCTCGAGCTGTCCTTCTCGTCGTCGTCCGACGTCAATGTTTTCAAGGGCAGGGGCGCTTCGCTTTTCCGGCCTCGACGGTCCTCGTGGCAGCGGTTGCGAGCGATCCCGCACAGCCACGCCCGCAATTTGTCGGGTTCTCGCGGGTTGTCCCCGCGGATCAGTTCTTTCGTGGCGGCCTCGACGGTGATCTGGACGACGTCTGCCACGCGATCCAGGTCGTCCAGGTTGTACACACAGACGGTGGACATGGCCTTTTGGTAACGCCGGAAGATCTCGCAGAGCGCCGCCTCCTGCTCGTCCCGATCGATCGGGTGCCGCACGCGCTCGACCAACCCTGCGTCCGGCACCTGGGACCAGCGCGGCTCGGTGGTCACCACCGGGCTCCTGACGAGATTCCTGAGAATTTCCTGAGAAGTCCGCCAACTTTGGGGGAGATTCGATCCTCTCCGATCCCAAGCCTCCAGAACCACAAGCCCGAGGAGGCAAACCATGATCGACAATGCTCACCGCTCGGCGGGGCGGTGACGAGCATGTCGGCTAGCTCGAGAACCATCGGCAGTCTGCCGTTCGCCGTCGTGGCCGCTGTAGGCCACCACACCCCTGGATTAGTCATCGGCGCCATCGTGCTTGTCCTCACAGCGCTGGTTCCCGTTCTTACGGAGGCCATCTCAGAGCTGTTCTGGCTCAGAGCGCTGAACAAGCCCGAACGTAGCCTTCGCTGGATACTCAACCACGCTGCCTCGATCAGCGAGGCGGAACGCTTGATGCGACTCTCGCGCGGCGCTCGACGCGACGTACTGGACGCTCGGACCAAAGCCGGTCGGCGCCAACGGCGGTGATCGTGGCTGGGCATACCTTCGGTGTGTCCAGCCGCGCCGCGAAAACCCTGAGGATACGGATTGGGCTCGGTCCCCTTTCGGGCCAATTGTGTTGCGGTCGTATCGAACAGCGTGGTCAGCGGCAGATGAGCGTGTTTCTCCAAGCGAGGGCTTGCTGCAGACTCACATGCGGCCCATTGCGTCCCCTTGGGGGCTACTACCAGTACTGATGCCGTTTTCCGTCGGTGTCGGCGACGAAGATAACCGCGTCGGTGCCATGCAAATCTGCCGGATCGAGCGGGATGTGACCGGGCACAATCGGTTTGCTCGTGCCGATCGATGGAGGAAGCGAGGCGCGCAGGGCCGCCGCGGGGAACAGGGCGCGGCGGGTGGTCGCCTCGGCCAACACACGCTGGAGGGTGCCCGGATCGCTGTCGGGGCTGGCGTCGGTTGCCAGGAACGCGTAACGCTCGCCGAGTGCGAGCCCGACGAGTGCGCCTGCGTTGCACCAGTTCCCGTCGTCCTCGCCGATCGACATGTCGGGGTGCGCCCGCCGGAGGTGGCTGTTGTGCGCGAACACCAGGCTCGGCCCGCGTCGCTGCTCCTGCGCGACGATCGCGAGCAGGTTCTCGGCCATCATCTCGGCGCGCAGGCTGAGCAGGGTCGCGATGCGATCGGGTGCGGGACTGGCCATCGCCGCGTGATAGCGCAGCAGACCCTGGGCGGTGCGCGCGTGCGCGACGGCGTGGTCGTAACCGGTGGGGTCGGCGGGACGCAGTCGGGGTGCCGCGCGGCGCAGTGCGCTGGCGAGATCGTCCGCGACGATGCGCAGGGCGCGAGCGCGATCGGAGTCGCCGATGGACGCCGCCGGGTCGAACATGGCGGCCTGGTTCGTCCAGTCCGCGTCCTCGCCGAGCAGCGCGCCGAGGTCGCGGACTGATTCGGGCTACAGCGCTGCGGGCAGGTAGTCGATGACCGAGGACAGTGCACGTCGCGGGCTCGGCGCACCGGAGTACTCCACCGGCGCGTCGAAGCCGTGGAAGCGAACTCGATCCTGCGGCGCGCGGTCGGCATTGTGCGCGCGAAGCCATTCGACGAGTTCACGGTTGCCGGGCACGGCGCCGAACCCGTGGCTGAACCCGGTCGCGAGCACCGTGTCGATCTCCGCCGGTGCCCCTGCCACGTAGTCGTCGACGACAGACGCGGCGAAGAAGTCGATCTCCAACACGATCGACCGGTACCCCCGTTCGACGAGGTGTCCGAGAAGTTCGTTGCGCAGCAACGGGAACGCCTCGATCCCGTGTGTCGGCTCGCCGAGGGCGAGTAGAGCCGGCGGCTCGGTCCGCGCGGCGAGCAGTTCGTCGACGGCACGGCCCAGGCCGGCCGGGTCGTCGAGCTGGCGGCCGATTTCACGCAGTGTTGCGGCGGTGGACATGAACACCCCTTTTCGGAAGGCACTGCCCTCGACAGTATCGTTGAATATTCCAGTGAATCTTCGGCGACTTTTACCGGGGATTCAGAGATCAAAGCCTCAATCGGAGGTGCAAGCTGCGTCCCATCGACCTTGCCCGGGAACACGGGTTGTCCGCACAGGCGATCCGCAACTACGACGACGCGGGCATCCTCCCGCCGACCGAGCGGAGCGCGTCCGGTTACCGGCGCTACACGCCCTTGCACGCGCAGGCCCTACGCGCCTTCCTCGCGTTGCGCGGTGGCCATGGGCACCAGCGCGCAACGGAAATCATGCGCGCGACCAACCAAGGAGATGCCGAGTCCGCCTACCGGCTCATCGACGCCGCACACGTCGCGCTGCTCGCCGAACGCGACACCCGCACCGAGGTCGCATCAGCCCTGGGCAGCCTCTCCACCACAATGCCGACCCCGGTGACCGGTCGACCGCTGACCGTCGGTGAGCTCGCGCGTCGGCTCGGCGTGCATCCGGCCACGCTGCGTGCCTGGGAGACCCAGGGCATCCTGCGCCCCGAACGCGATCGGGCAACGGGTTACCGCGAATACGGACCGGACTGCGTGCGCGACGCCGAGATCGCACGGCAGCTGCGCCGGGGCGGCTACCTGCTGCCCCAGGTCGCGCAGTTCATCGCCTCGCTGCGCAGGGCGGGCGGGGCGGACGCGCTGAGCGCCTTCCTCGACTCCTGGCAGGACCGGCTGACCACCCGCAGCCGCAACCTTCTCGCCGGCGCGGCCCAGCTCGATACCTACCTCACCCTGCTCGATCAGACGTCCCTGACCTGCCACGCCGCCGTGTCACGAGGCCCACAGCGGACCCCGTGACACGCTGCGGCTGCGCGGGTCGACAGATCGTGGGCGAGGCCCTGCGGCAGGCCATGGAGCAGTGGCGGGAGCACTTGACCGCCCGTGGCGCTGGGCGACAGTAACGATCCCTCGCTGCTGTCGGCTCCGATGCTGCCCGTCGTGCCCGCCCCGGTCGCTACCGCGAAATTCGCGACGAGTTCTCGATACGGGCGACCGCCGCGTCGAGGGCGAGGTTCATCGCGTACTCGTACTCGGCCCGGCTGTCGAATCGCGCCAGGTAGGGAGCCGCCTCGGCTACGGCGGGAAGTCCCGAGTGTTCGAGCGTGGCTTGGCGTTCGGCGATGCCTTCGGTGTCGTCGGTGCCGTAGGTGGGGCCCGCGTTGACTTCGCGAAGCAGGGTTCCGATGAGTGCGGCGAGCAAGGTGCGCATCAGGTGGACGGCTTCCCGCGGGTCGCAGTCGGCGGCGCGCAAAACCTCGAGGACCCGCTGAATCGGCGCCAAGCCCTCGAACGAGGCCAGTTGCCGGGTGAGCACGAGCGCGGCGGCTTCGGGGTGTAGCAAGGCGCGGTCTCGGAATGCGTCGGCGATGGCGCGCAGATCGCCTCGTAGGTCGCCCGCGAGGGGTGGCAGTGCGATCGAGCCCAGGAAGTGCTCGGTGACCGCGTCGAGCAGGCCGTCTTTGCCGTCGACGTGGTTGTACAGGCTTTTCGGGTCGACGCCGAGCACGCGTGCGACGGCTCGCACGCCGACGCCGCCGACTCCCTCGGTGCCGATGACTTCGAGGGTTGCCTCGACGATCCCGGCGCGGGTGAGCTGGGCCGCGCCTTTCGGCGGTCGTCCGCGGCGGGTGGTGGAGGCAGGAGTGGTCATATCGCCATCTTTCCGTAACCCCTTGATTGAATCCACATCGTGGGTATAAGTTCGTCTCCACGAAAACCCACACTGTGGATATTGGAGATCCGAATGCGCTTTCCCTGGGGTCCGACCACCGTCGACGACCTTCCGGCCGTGGGGGACCGTATCGACGCCTTCGGCGACGCGACGAAAGGCGACGACAGTCCCGGTGCCCGGTTGCGGGTGGTTCGGGAACGGGCACGCTCGTTCCGCCGCGAGTTCCCGAGCACCGGCACACCGGACAGCGTCACGACATGCGACCTGGTGACACTGCCGTATCCGACACGGTTCGGTCTGTTCCGTGCTTCGCGGGCGATCGCGCCGTTCCTGTCGATCACCAACCGGATGCTCGTGGTCCGCTGGCACGACTCCGCCCATCGCCGCCGGACACTGCTGTTCGAGCCCTCGGATGTCGAACTAGGTAGGTACACGCCGTATTTCGCCAACCTGTCGCAGCGCACCCCGCGAGTGCTCGAGCGGCGGGTCGTTCGCGAGCACGGCACCGTGCTGGGCCATCTCGCGCGGTTGGGGATCGGGCCCGAGGAAGTCGACTACCTGATGTTCGACCACCTGCACACCCAGGACTTGCGCCGGTGGGTCGGCGCCACGGTCCATCAGGACGATCTCGAGTGCACGCCGCGGGCGATCTTCCCGAACGCGAAGGTGATCGTGCAGCGTGACGAGCTGGCCGCGATGGCCGAACTGCATCCACTGCAGCGCCCGTGGTATCAGCCAGCGGCGTACCGAGACGTGCCCGCCGAGGCGTTCCTGCCCATCGAGGGCTCGGTGGTGCTCGGGCCGGGCGTCGCTGTCGTCAAGACGCCGGGGCACGTATTCGGCAACCAGAGTCTGGTGCTCAACACCTCGACCGGTATCTGGGTCAGCAGTGAGAACGTGATCGCCACCGAGGCACTGACTCCCGAGCACTCCCGGTTACCCGGCCTGGCGGCGTGGGCGGCGCGCTGGCAGCAGGAGGTCGTGCTCAACGCCAATACGATCGAAACGACCGCCGAACAGTACAACTCGATCATTCTCGAGAAGACGCTGGCCGACCGCAGCGAGACCGACCCGCGATTCCTGCAGTTCTTCCCCTCCAGTGAGCTCACCGGCGCATGGACCAACCCGGGCACCCGGCCCACATTCAGCCACGGTCACATCACCCACGGACCGAGTCTTTGAGGAGTACTTCCGTGTCATCACGATTCAACCTGCCGTCCGAAGACGTCCTGCGCGCACGCGAGAAATTGGTGCTCGACCATTTTCATGACGAGGTCCGCCAGGACTGGGACGCCACCCTGTCGACCTTCCCGCACCCGCACTACGAGCTGATCGCGCAGATGCTCGTGCACGACGGGGACGGCGAAGTGCGCGACTACTACCACGACACCCGCGTCGCCTTCCCCGATCAGGATCACGAGCTCATCGCGCTCCGGCACAGCCACGACGCGGTGATCGTCGAATTCTGGCTGCTCGGAACACATCTCGGCCCGCTCGGCAAGATTCCCCCGACCGGTTCCAGGCACCGCACGAGGATGACGGCCTACTTCGTCTTCGACGAGCACGAGAACCTGGTGACCGAGCGGATCTACTTCGACCAGCTCACCATCCTCAAACAGCTGGTGGGCGGGCTCGACAAGCGCGATCCGCGTGACCTGCTCAAGCTCGGCCGCGCCGTCGCCGGAGCCCTCGCGATGGCCGGGGCCGAACCGGACCCGCGCCTGCTGGCCACCACACCACCCGAACTCGGCGACTGACCGCCGTCGACGACCCGAACGCACCGTAGGAGAAGACCGTGACCATGCGCGCACTCGTCGGCGGCAAGGGATCCGACTGGATCCTCGAAAACCGTGATGTTCCCGAGCAACTCGGCGCCATCCGGGTTCAAGTGACGGCGCCAGCGCGCAGGCCAGGCTGGCCAGTGTGAAAATGCCGAGCCCGACCAGGAATCCCGCCTTGCGCCCGAATCGATCCGAGAAACGCCCGGCCGGAATCAACAGCGCCGCATAGACGATCGCGTACCCCTTGAGGACCCAGCTGAGGTCCGCCAGCGACGAACCCCGGTACGACTCACCGATCTCGGTGAAGGCGACGTTCACCACGAACACGTCGAGCATCGCCATGAACGCGGCCGAGCACAGCACCCACACGATCGCGGTCGAATGATCCCGAGTCGGCCGTGGCGTCGCCGTCTCGGCTATCTCATGCATCAGGAATCCCCTCTTGTCCACACGGTCCGACCTCGGAACGACGAAGTCTCAAAGAACATACGTCCGACCGTATGTTAATTTCAACCGCTCCGATCGGGAGCGCGGAGCATCTCGGCACGGCTCGACACGGCAATGCCGGCACGGTGGCAATACCACGGACCGAGCCGACGGCATACGATCGACCGTATGGCGACATCTGAGCGACGGGCTGCCGAGGAAACCACCGACCGGCGTTTACTGCGCGGCGCGCAGTCGCGGCGGATCGTGACCCGGCGAGCGGTCGACATCGCCTCGCTGGACGGGCTCGACGGGCTCAGCTTCGGGCGTCTGGCCGAGGATCTCGGCATCAGCAAGGCGGGAATCCAGACCCTGTTCCGGACCAAGGAGGGACTGCAACTCGCCACCGCGGAAGCGGCCCGTGAGGCCTTCGTCGATGCGGTCGTCCGACCCGCCCTGCGGTCCCCCGCGGGCGTTGCACGCATTCGCGCCCTGATCGATCGGTGGATCGACTACGCCGTAAAGCCACTGTTTCCCGGTGGCTGCTTCTGGGGCGCGAACCTGCCGGAATTCGACAGCCACCCCGGGCCTGTCCTCGACCTATTGCAACAGCAACAACATGCCTGGCACACGACGCTCGCGACACAGTTCCGGAAGGCCGTCGCAGGCAGTGAGATAGCCGCGATCGATCCCGAATCGGCAGCCTTCCACGTGATCGCCCTGCTCAATGCCGTCAATCTGGCCGTGCGCCTGGGCGACGACGACCGGGTAGCGATGGCGCGACACGTGATCGACGGTTTGCTCGCCCCGGCATCACGCGATTAGGGGTCGGGTGTGTCCTGAACTCCGCATCGCAAGATGTCTTGCAGCGCAGTCGGTCTCGATAGGAGAGATCGTCGGAAGGTGTCAGTCCCCTCTGTCACTCTCTGGGTGGGGAGACCACTGCGGCCGAAGGAGTGCGAGATGGCCGAGATCGATGACCGTCCCGAGATCAGGCTGGTGGCGCATTGCCGCCGTTGTCACGGCTGGCTGGTGTCGGCGGAATCGGTCGCGCAGGGTATCGGGCCGACGTGTGCGATCCGTGAGCGCGCCGAACAGCGCGCGGCCGCGGCGCGGGAGCTGACGCTGTTCGACATCGTGGCCTGACGGATCTCGTCACACTCGAGCACGCGACCAGCCCGCCCCGCCTGTGTGCGCTGTACTCGTTGGATCCGGGCCGCAATGCCGAAGCGGCGCAGGTGATCGGCAGCGTGTTCGTCGAGGAGATGCTGCATCTGGCGCTGGCGGAAAGGCAGGCGATTCCGTCTCGGTGACACGCCGCGGTCCGGTCCGACCGGCGAACCGATCGGTGTCGACCCCGAGGGCGTCCTGCCCATGCGGCCCAATCCGCGCACGGCCGACTGTCCCGAAGGCAGCCCCGTCCGCCTCGCGCAAGAGGAGTTCAACAACGCCTACTGCCTGTTGCTCTATCTGCTGGAAGACACTTTCAACGCAGTCCTTCGCAGATGAGAGACGCCGTAGGGGCGATGTACGCCTTGAAGTCCCAGGCCCAGGCTCTGATGAAGATGCCGAGCGGTGACGGGCGAACGACCGCGGGCCCGACCTTCGAGTACGTGCCGCCGGAACAGCGGGCCTAGTGGGGCTGACCGCCGGTGGCCGCCGCCACCGGCGGTGATCGCCAGGCAGCCGTGGGTACCCGGGGCATGTCACGAAATGGCCGACCGTCCTGTCCTCGATACAGGGGGACCTCGCCGGCCCCCGAAGCAACATTCGAACGGAAGGAATGCGCATGAAGATCGTCGTCATCGGCGGCACCGGACTTATCGGCTCGAAACTCGTCGCTCGGCTGGAGGAGCACGGCCACCAAGCGGTTCCGGCCGCGCCCAGCACGGGGGTGAACACACTCACTGGTCAAGGCGTGAAGGAGGTGCTGCAGGGCGCGGAGGTAGTGGTCGATGTCTCCAATTCGCCGTCGTTCGCCGACGACGACGTCATGAACTTCTTCCAGACCTCCACCACGAATCTGCTCGCCGCCGCCGGGGAGGCGGGCGTCGGCCACTACGTCGCACTGTCGGTGGTGGGCACGGAGCGGTTGCCGGAGTCCGGGTACTTCCGGGCGAAGGTGGCGCAGGAGGAACTGATCAAGGGCTCGGGTCTGCCGTACTCGCTCGTGCACGCGACGCAGTTCTTCGAGTTCGCGGGTGCCATCGCCGACTCGGCGACCACCGGCGGCACGGTGCGGCTGTCGGGCGCCGGTGCCCAACCGATGGCCGCCGACGATGTGGCGGCCGCCGTCGGCCGCACCGCGGCGGGCCGTCCGGTGAACGGCGCCTTCGAGGTCGCAGGCCCCGAGGTATTCGGCCTCGACCAGTGGATTCGCACAGTGCTGACGGCGCGTTCCGATCCGCGCGAGGTGGTCACCGATCCGCAGGCGCAGTACTTCGGGGCGGTGCTGGAGCGCAAGAGCCTGCTGCCCGGCGAGGGCGTGCAGGTCGCGCCGACGCGGCTGTCGGAGTGGCTGGCCCGCCAGT
>NZ_JBYISM010000055.1:0-15394 GCF_057708605.1 Nocardia sp. bgisy118
GTGCCTCGACCGGGAAGGTCGATGCTGTAACCCCGCGGCTCGGGGTGGCGGGTTGATCATCGACGGGTGAGCGGTGATGCTGCCGGTGGCTCGCAAGCCAGATGTGTTCGTCAGGGCGGTGACGCCCGAAGAGGGCCGCAAGCTGGCCCAGATCGCGCGGCGTAGCAAACAGCCGATCCGGATGCGGCGGGCCGTGGTGGTGATGGCCTCGGCTCGGCATCAGCCGGTCGGATTCCTCGCGAAGCTGATGGGGGTGTCGGAATCGTATGTGCGGCAGGTGATCCACGACTTCAACGAGAAAGGGTTCGACGCACTGGACACAAAATGGACACCGTTGGCGAATCCGAATTTGCCAACGGTGTCCAAAATGGAGCGGGGGCAGACCGGCGAAGATCGATCAACCGACGCGTGATCGGATCTGTCAGATCGCCCGGTGCTGCCCCCGCGACCTGGGCTGGCCCTTCTCGACGTGGAGCCTGTCGAAATTGGCGGAAGTGCTGCGGACCAACGGCATTGCCGAGCTCAGCCGCGAAACCGTCCGGCAGATCCTCGAAGCTGGCGGGGTGTCGTGGCGGGCCACGAAAACGTGGAAAGCCAGCAACGACTCTGACTTTCAGGCCAAGATGGCGCGAGTGCTCGACCTCTACGATCATCCGCCCGCCGACGGCCGGGTGATCTGTGTGGACGAGTTCGGGCCGT
This sequence comes from Nocardia sp. bgisy118, assembly GCF_057708605.1. Classification (NCBI taxonomy): domain Bacteria; kingdom Bacillati; phylum Actinomycetota; class Actinomycetes; order Mycobacteriales; family Nocardiaceae; genus Nocardia; species Nocardia sp. bgisy118. Next base: position 700 of record NZ_JBYISM010000055.1, read on the forward strand.
TGAACCTGCAGCGTCCGGGACTTCGCGGTCGGCTCCAAAATCCGCCGACCGGATTACCTAGCGAACATTGCCTGACACGGCACTAGCAGCGTTCATACTGACGCGCGAAGGGCTCCGACTCCGGTGAAACCTCGCGCCCGGATTCTGGGCAGCCGCCGACAAGGACGGCGAAACGGGGGCCGTTGCGCGTAATGATCGTGTAATCGACCACGACACCGCGCTGGGACAAGTAGCGAAGATGCCGATCGGCAAGTTGTGTCGCCTGCGCAGCGCTGAATTTCTCTCCGACGGGCGGGAATACCGTGACGCCCAGTGTGCGGCCTGCTGTGTCGGGCGGGTCGAATACCGACACCTCGACAATCGACGAGGTGGGTTGATCGGTCAGGAACCACTCCCACAATTCGAGTTCGCCGTTGGAGGGGAAGCGGGGGCGGCGGTCCAAGTACGTCAAGCTGGGTTCCAGTCTCGAGTGGTGCTCAAAAAGGCCGTCCTCATGAAGGGGGGACACTGTCCAGTCGTTGGATGCCAGCTCCGGGAAGTCCTGGATGATTCGGCGCATCGCCGCGGTGGCACGCTGGGGTTCGGCCTCGGAGCCCGCTCGGACACTGATGGATTCGGCTCCGTTCGCGTCTCCGGTGGGCTTGACGCCGTGGGTGGCCCAGTGAATCTCCGCACCGGTATTGGCCGATGACACTCGTGTCCAGGTGTATGCCGCGTTCGCTTCCACGTCCACGTCCCGCCCGAACCGCCAGTCCCCGAAATAGGAGTCTGTCATCCGGTGGATTCTGACCAAGGTCGAGTCGCCTTGATAGTGCGGCGGCAGCTGCTGAGCGCCCATGACACGCACCACAGACGCGGCCTCGGCTGGTGTGGCGTCATCGTCGAGCTGCACGTCGAGCTTGGAGATGTAGTACGAGTTGGGGCCGTACGGGTGGTACTGGAACGTATGTGACGCGTCGGCCACCCCCGGAAGGGCCTCGATGGCCGTCTCGATCACCCGGGACCAGCTGTCACGCTCGGCCTGATCGGGCCCTTGCGCGAAGAGCGAACATCCAGTCAGCAGGACTGCCCCCATCATCAACGCGATGGTGGGCACGGTGAAGCGCATAGCCGTTCATCCTGCCAGAGGTTGGCGCGTCAGGTCGTTGAGGAAGGACGTTCTCGAATGTCCTTGGTTCGGCGGTTATGGATCGACTTCGACTGGGGCCCACGGGAACAGCGCCGGGCAGTTACGGCATCAGCCATTCTGGACGCGGCACTAGCTCTCCGCCAGGCCTATTGAAGAGCGATCCAGCTCGCGATCTCGACGAAAGAGCCGAACACGATCTCGATCCCGCCGTCGCACGGGCCGCGGGATCAGGCCTGATCGAATTGCTGCTGGACGACGCGCATGGCGGAGAGTGCGGCGGGTGCGCCGCAGTATCCGCTGGTGTGGATGATCGCCTCGACGATTTCCTCGCGGGTGAGTCCGTTGTTGAGGGCGCCGCGCACGTGACCCGCGAGTTCTTCGTGCGCCCGCAGCGCAGTCAGGATGCCGAGGTTCAGCAGGCTGCGTTCCCGCCGGTCGAGGCCCGGCCGATTCCAGACCGCGTCCCAGACGTGTTCGGTGACGAAGCGTTGGATCTGCTCGGATTCGGTGCCCGCGGTGCGAGCCAGTGCGCGGTCGACGAATTCGTCGCCCATGACTTCGCGGCGGGTGTTCAAACCGCTCGTGTAGGCGGGTGACGCCGCCGCGTCGGGGTTGGTGTCCATAGTTTCGTTTCCTGTCTCGCGGGTTCGCGTGGCCGCGCCGAGCCACTTTACGGACCGCGAGTGCACGGCCTCACTGCCCCGGGGATCGAGGGGCAGGTGCGTGTCGTCCACGAATCTCGACGGCGATGAGACCGCGTGTGTCAGGGCGTTCGGTTCCGTGGACCGGGGATGTATTCGGAACCGGGTCAGTGACGGAACCAATCGAGCGTCTGACCATGTGCACCGGCATATCCCAGCGGAATCCCGTCCAATGCGACGACGAACCGCCCTGGCGTGTCCTGAGCGGGAACCGGAAGCTGCTCGGCCACCGATCCCACGACACCGCAGCCTTCGTTGGACAACCAGTGACAGGGCAAGCTTCGGATCGTCCGTTCGAAGCGGACTCGTTCGTCGACGCTCAGATAAGCCAAGACGGCGCTGTGGAAGACCACCACCGTCGTCCCATCCGGCGCGGCGTCGACCAACTCGGTCACCGTCTCGTTCAGATCCCCGGTCACGACATCCACCGGCCTGGCCCGGGCGATCGCCACCGCTTCGCGCAGCCGTCGCAGCCGCTCGGGCTGTCCCGGCCACACGAGGCATTCCAGCCAACGCATCTCGTCGGCATCGCTCACATCCAGCGGGTTCAGATCGACGCCCGCCCGCCACACGACCTCGGGCAAGCGATCCGGGATGGGCGGCTCCCCCGAAGTCACACACCGCAACATCACGCCGGAGGCGCCACCGGCTGGATGCAGATCGATTCGACCGTCATAGCGATAGCTGAACAGATCCGGATACAGGCACAGCCCCGCCGACGCACCGACCTCGATCAACGCCAATGGACCGGCAAGTCGCGCCAACGCCGGAAGCAGCACCGCGGCCCTGCCGACCTCGTTGGTCTGCGTCCTGCGCGCCGTCACAACCCGCGCGACATCATCCCAATGCTGGAACACCCAATCCCTGAACGCGGGATACGACGACTCACCGACCCCGAGATAGCGCGCCGCCGTCAACACGAGATTCGGCTGCCTCTTCTCCTCCGGAAGCCGATCGATCAACGACAACAGCCGGTTATCCGACGCAATCCCCCACGCCCACAACTCATAACACGACGAACTGCCCCGAGCCTCGAACTCGGCGAAACGTCGATACCGGTCAGCGGTCGTCTCCCAATCCACATTCTCGTTCTATCCGAACATCCACCGAGCTGACCAGCCAACGAATCCGGTCGACGAAAACCGTAGAACGCCTTGCCCATTCGATCGAGTCCGGAGTGATTTCGCCCGGAGCGCCGGTCGGTGACTTCCCGGGTGGTGATCGGCCGCATGATCGCCGAACTCGGCTGGAATGCAGTGCTATTCGGGCTATCACAGGCGATGCCCGTGGGCGTCGGTGCTGACTCGCCGGATGTCGGCTCATCGAGCGGGTAGCGTGGGCAAAGCTCGAGTCGCTGGTGCAGCTGCTGGTCGGTGATGGTTAACGCGTGGGCGCGTTCGTTGTCGCTCATGCCGATCGCCGCCGCGGTGTGGCGCGCGGGTCCATGGTGCGTCGGAGTTGCTGCGCGGCAGCGTGTTCCGGTCCGCCGGTGATACGGCGGTCCGCAACTCCGACAAACTCCGCCCGCGGACGACCGGCGGCAACGGCTGAGGACGGTCTGGCGCGGCGATCCCTTCTATCCCGCGCCTGGCGACAGGTAGCGGGTGGCATCGGGGATGCGGCCGAGGGTCGGTTAAGATCATCGGCAGTGCGTGCACGCCGCATCAGGCGTCCGCGCCAGGACGGTCCGTCCTCACCACGGGAACCCGGACCGGCGAGCCGATCATCTTGCGGCACACCCACGGCGGAGAGACCCGCCGGAACAAGTCGGTGTGCTCGGTCAGGAACGGCTTTCCCTCGACGCGTACCGGCATCTCCGGAATCGAGCCGTTCCGGCAGTGCCGGATCGGGCCGGTGCGCTCGCCCACGGTCGCCGCCGCGCGCGGCGCATCAGAAGGAGTTTCCCGTGAGATCCGCCCTGTCACGGCCCGAAGCGCCGCAGCACAGCGAAAATCGCTGTCCCACAGATATTTCCGACACCAACGAGCCGATCGTCGAACGTGTCACCGGCGCGCGATCCGTGGTGCGATCGCTGGAGGAACTCGGCGTCGAGGTGGTCTTCGGCATTCCGGGCGGGGCGATCCTGCCGGTCTACGATCCGCTGCTCGACTCCCGGCGCATCCGCCACGTGCTGGTGCGGCACGAGCAGGGCGCCGGTCACGCCGCCACGGGCTATGCCCAGGCGACCGGCCGGGTCGGGGTGTGCATGGCGACCTCGGGCCCTGGCGCGACGAATCTGGTGACCCCGCTCGCCGACGCGCAAGCCGATTCCGTTCCCCTCGTGGCGATCACCGGCCAGGTGCCGAGGCCCATGATGGGTACCGACGCATTCCAGGAAGCCGACATCACCGGCATCACGATGCCGATCACCAAGCACAACGTCCTCGTCACCCGCGGCGCCGACATCCCGCGAATCCTCGCCGAGGCATTCCACCTGGCCAGTTCGGGCAGGCCGGGCGCGGTCCTGGTGGACATCCCGAAGGACGTGCTGCGCGCCCAGACGGTCTTCCGCTGGCCGCCGCAACCGCGGCTGTCCGGCTATCGGCCGGTCACCGAGCCGAATCCACGCCAGCTCCGAGCGGCGCTGCACCTCATCGCGCGGGCGCACGCGCCGGTGCTCTACGTGGGCGGAGGCGTCCTCAAGGCCGAAGCCACCTCCGCGTTGCGCACTTTCGCCGAACGCACCGGCATTCCGGTGGTGACCACCCTCATGGCGCGCGGTGCGTTTCCCGACAGCCATCCCCAGCACCTCGGCATGCCCGGCATGCACGGAACGGTCGCCGCGGTGGCGGCAATGCAGAAGAGCGATCTGCTGATCGCCCTCGGCGCCCGGTTCGACGACCGAGTCACCGGCGACCCCCGCTCCTTCGCCCCGCACGCCGCGGTGATCCACGCCGACATCGATCCCGCCGAAATCGGCAAGATCCGGCACGCCGACGTGCCGATCGTCGGTGACTGTCGAGCGGTACTGGAAAGCCTGATCGCCGCGCTCGACGCGCATCGGGAACCGTTGCCGGACCTGTCGGCCTGGTGGGCGACGCTGCGCGAGCTCCGCGCGTCGTATCCGCTCGGCTACGACCGGCCCGCGGACGGCGCGCTCGCACCGCAGTTCGTCATCCGCGCCCTCGGGCGTGCCGCCGGGCCCGACGCCATCTTCTGCGCCGGTGTCGGCCAGCATCAGATGTGGGCCGCGCAGTTCATCGAGTACGAGAAGCCCCGGACGTGGCTCAACTCCGGCGGTATGGGCACCATGGGCTACGCCGTTCCCGCCGCCCTCGGCGCCAAACTCGGTGTGCCGCAGGCGGAAGTCTGGGCCATCGACGGCGACGGCTGCTTCCAGATGACCAACCAGGAGCTGGCCATCGCGGCCGTCGAAGGCGTGCCGATCAAGGTGGCGGTGATCAACAACGGCCATCTCGGCATGATCCGTCAGTGGCAGCACCTCTTCTACGAGGAACGCTATTCGCAGAGCGAGCTGGCCACCCACTCCCGGCGCATCCCCGATTTCGTCGAACTCGCCGAAGCTCTCGGTTGCGTCGGGCTGCGCTGCGGGCGAGAAGCGGACGTCGCGAGCGTGATCGAAGCGGCCCGCGCCGTGCACGACCGACCGGTCGTCATCGACTTCGTCGTCGGATCGGACGCCCAGGTGTGGCCGATGATCGAAGCGGGCGCGGGCAACGACCTGATCATGGCCGCCCGGAATCTGCGTCCGCTCTTCGACGACGCGGACGCCGGTACGGCCGAAACCAATGCGGCGCAGACGGGTACGCGATAAGTCGCGGCTCGGCGGCGGTGCGACACCGGCTCGGCCCGCGCGGGCTCGCCGCGATCCCTCGGCGGCGAGCCCGCATGCGTTTCAGCGACCCGGCTCCGGTGCGGCCGACCGCCGTCCTGGCGCGTCAGGAGTCCTGGCCTTACTCATGCAGCCCCTCGCGTCGCGACTGTCTGCTATCGGTTGCGCCGATAGCGGGTTCGAGGCCGGTAGCGATGCGGAGGGCAGCGGCACAGGCGTCCGTACCGTCCTGAGTGAGGGTGATCTTCAACATCCCGAGTTTGGTCCGCTCGGCCCTCTCCTACCTCTCACGAGATCACTGAGATCACCTTCAGCCTTCGACCTAAAGCTCGACTTCGTTCGTGGCGAGGCACCCAGTCGCCTACACCGAAGGGGTGGCCCGCCGCCGTCGCTGGAGGCCGGGATGAATACCCGGCGGCAACCCCGCATGCGAGGAAAGTCGGCGCAGTTGCTGGATGAGGTTCGCCCGCTCGGCCTCGTCGAGCGGTGCGAGGATCTCGTTCTCGATGGCCTCGGCCTCGGCTTCGGCTTCGGCGAGGGCCCGGCGAGCGCGTTCGGTCAAATGCACCGCATGGGCGCGCCGATCGGTGGGATGTCTTCCGCGGCGCACCAGTCCGCGTTCTTCCAGTTCGTCGACGAGCCCGACCATGGCGTTGCGGTGCACGTTCAGCAGATCGGCGAGCTCCTGCTGACTGCGCCCGTCGACGGCCACCAGGTGGGTGAGGATTCCGAAGTGCGCGGGTTCGAGCCCCAGCGGCGCGAGCCGCGCGGTGAACAGGTACGAGACGTGGTGGCCGATCTGGGACAACAAGAAGACGCCCCGGTCGTCCAGCGGCTGATTCGGCACACATCGACAGTAGCAAGCGCACGATACTGTCATCTAAGATGACAATATGACTATCCCGACCGGACACACGATGGCCGGCACCGAGCAGCCGGTGACACTCGTCAACGCCTTCTCGGTGCCCATGTCGCAGAAGGATCGATTCCTCGACCGCTGGAAGGACAACGCGCGGTGCATGGCGTCCGCGCCCGGATTCCTCCGCGCGCGCATGCTCCAAGCGGTCAACGACAAGGCCGAGCTGACCTTCATCAATGTGGCGGAATGGGCCACCGGCACCGCCTTGGACGCGGCTCGAACCAACCCGGAGTGGCAGCAATCGATCAAACGGTTGACCGACGACCCCGAGCTCGACGTCACCCCGCGCCCCATGGTCTACCGGACCGCGATCGACGTGGCGCCTGGAGACACACTCCTCTAACGCCGGAAGCCCCGAGAAAGGTCGTTCTCATGGATCTACATCTCACCGGAAAGACCGCCGTCGTCACCGGCGCCGGACGGGGCATCGGCCTCGCCATCGCCGAGACACTGGCCCGCGAGGGCGTCCGCACGACGGCACGCTGAAGACCGCGTAGTCGGCGTGCTGTCGGTGACCACACGCGTCCGCCCTCGAGCGGCCCTGCTGAATAGCGCAGGCGACCACGGGTAACACCCCCGGCGTTGAACCCGCCGATCGGGGGATGCACATCGAGACCGCTTTCGCCGCGCGGCAACGGCACGGGCCCCGCGCTTGGCCTGGTCGCCATCGCAATTGGCGTACCGCGCGAAAGGCGCCATGCTGCAACGGCACGGACCCCACGTTCGGCCTGGCAGCCATCGCAAGTGGCGTACCACGCGAAAGGCGCCGCGCGACTGCGGGATACGCGCGAATCCTCGACCGGCGGGCGTCCGACTCGGCCACCGTCATCCCTGTACCGCAGGAGTGGAATCGGTGTCTGCCGTTCCTGTCACAGCCGAACGGTAGCGTCCCGGACCATACGATCGTTCGTCTGGACGGTGTGGGCCCAGCCATCTGCTACAAGCTGGCGGGCCATCTCGGACCAGAACCGTCTTTCGTACCGGCACAGCGCATTTCGATACCAGAAAGAAGCCATGGACCTGCACCGATCCGCCAGCCGCTACTTCGGCGTGCCCGTACCCGCTCGCGTAGCCGACGCCCTCGACGACCGGCTGCTCGAGTATTGGGTGGGCGAGCGCGGCCCGCTCGTGGACGCCCACTTGGCGATCAACTACCCGTACTTCGGAGCGATCGACAAATCGCTGAGCGGCTTCGTCGTCATCGACGACGAGGGGGACGACTACACGCTGCTGGATCTGCGCGGCAGCGGCCGGGTGTGGTGGCAGAGTCACGAAACCCGGGAACTGGAACTGTGGTTCGACTCTTTCGACGACTGGCTGGCCTACCGGGACGAGCTCGAGCGCGCCGAAGCGAACGACGAGGACGAGCGGTCGAGATTCGATATTCGCGACTCCTTCCGTTCGCCGTCATCGGCCGCGGACTCCGAACCCGACCCGACCAGCGCCGAACTGGCGAAGCGCTATCAGTGGCTGATGTGGCTGCTGGCGCAGCCGTTGCTGCGCGACGGACAGCCCATGCAGTCCGCTGAGGACCTGGCCTCCAGCGCCGCCGGGCACTTCCTGCACCTGTGGAGCGAGACCGACGCTCAGAAGGTGTTCGAGGTGGAATTGCCCCTGCTGCACCGAGATCCCCATCTGGCCATCTACTGGTTGCTGCACACCGGCCTGCTCACGCAGGACGAGGACCGTGCCCGCGTACTCGCCGAGATCGGCCGTGCCGAGGAGCGTTCCGACCTCGTCGACGCCTTCGCCGGGGTCGTCGGCACGCTGGCGATCGACGGCGAGGTGGCGTCCGTGCCGGAGTTCCGCGTCCGCCGTTCGCTGCTCCAGCAGTTCGTCGCTTCCGACGACGAGGCGCGAACGCGGGCCGCGCTCACCGCCATGGAGATGGCCCCGGAGCACGTGCCGCTGGGCCGGGCGAGCTGGATCGTTCACGGCCTGAACAACGGAACGCTCACCGCCGAACAGGTGCGCGCCGCCCTGGATCGCATGCCCGTCACGACGGGTACGGCACTGGTGCGCGCCGAGGCGGATCGGCTGGCGGGACACGATCACAGCCCGGCCGCGGACACCCTCGTGCGTTTGCTGCCCACGTCCACCTGCGCCTGGTCGACGCGCGTGTGGGCGCTGTCCGTGGTGACGCCGCTGGTGCGCGACGGCGCGGCGCTCGCCGCGGCGGCCGGAGAGCTGCTCGGCAAAGACCCACACAGCGGTGCGTGCCTGATCGCCCTGCGGCGGGCCCACGAACTGTGCGAGACCGAACCGGTGCTGACCCGCGCGGAGCTCGACCTCCGCTGGGCCGACGCCCAGATATCATCCTCCTACCTGCAGCGGCTGGGCGATGCCGCGGGCGACCACGCCGCCATTCTGGCCGAGATCGACGGTGCCGAGCTGAGCGAGCTTGTCGCACAACGTGTTCTGCGGCGCGCGGACGTCGAGGACTCGCCGGCCGAGGTGATCGAATGGGCGCTGAGCGCCATGCTCGGCAGCGCGCACGCCGAGCGGGCCGCGCTGGCCGCCACCGGTATCGAGCACCTGCCCGCCGAGGTGCGCACCCGCGTGGTCCAGGGGCTGCGCGTGGACTCCCCGGACAGTGCCTTCGTTCCAGTGCTTATCCGGCTGCTCGAGCACACACCGGAGCCGGATGCGTCCGACATCCTCGCCGAGATGAACAACGACGAACTGAAGAAGGCTGTCTGCCTCGCACTGGCCCCGGTGGCGCATCATCCGCCGGTATTCGATGAACTGATGCGGCTGGCGGGCCTGCCCGCACCGGCCAGCACGGTCGAAGCGCTGTGGCAGCAGTTGTTCGATTCGAGCAAGAAGCATTGTGTGCTGCGACGGGCGTCGCCCGAGCAGGCCGTGCGGGCCGCCGCCGCCATGATCGACACAATTGTGGCCCATCCCGGAATAGGCGCTCGCAATGTCGCGGGCCACCAGCTGTATCGCTTCCAGCACTCCGGTGCGCACGACTTTCTCATCGAGGCGCTCGACGACTACGGCCGCCGCTATGCCGACTCCGACCCGGTGCACAGCGTGGCGCTCAGCCACGGGCAGACGGTGGACGATCAGCTCGAGGATGTGGTCGCCAATCTGTATTCCGCGGTACGGAACCTGAACTCCGACACCGCGCGCACGGCGTTGATCGAGCGGCTGTTCACCGAACGACGCAGCATCTGGCGGATGGGCAACGCACTCGGCGAGATCTTCTCGGCGGAGGTGCACCGGGATGTCATGCGGCGGTTGCACGATCGACACGACCATCGTGCTGCCGCGCACTACGCCAATGCCGTCACCGATCACGTGAAACAGCGATGGCCCATGGTCGAACTGCTGCGTGAGATCAGCGACTGGGCGACACCGCAGGACGAGACCGAACAGCGGGTGTTCAAGTACGCGCTGGCTGTCGGCATCATTGCCGCGTTGGAAGCCGATGAGTACGGCCTGGTCCGAACCGCCTACGCCACTTGGGAATCCATCGCTGTCGACGCCATCGAGCCCGACAACCTGTCTCGTGGACGAGAGTGGGCCGATCCGCTCATCTCGGACGACATGCGCGCCCAACTCGCCAACGTGCTGTCAGGAGAGGCCGATTCGGCGCGGCGTGACCTACTCGACAAGGGCGAGCGAGCACGTGCGGCGGGGCGGCCGCTCGCTCGGATCGGTGACGACGACCTCGAGACCTTGGCGGGCACCACCGTGCGGCGACGTCTGCTCACCGACCGAATCACGGGAGAGGTGTGGTTCCTCGACTCGGACGGCGATATCCACGCCTTCGACGGATTCGGCATGTCGGACGGCACCCCCTTCCAGTCGAGCCGGATCGGCCATAGCGGTATGCGAGAATTCCTGGGCGAGGGGCGCGAGCAATCCGAGCGCGCGTTGTTGTGGACGGTCTCGGGCAACGAATTCGTCGAATTGGTGCGCTATCTCGACCAGATCGTGTACCGGTGGGGCGTCAACAACGGCCGCTTCGACACGGTCGGCCTCACCTTTCCCGACCCGGCCACCGCCGAAAACGCCTTCACCCGAATGAAAACCACCTGCGCGGCGGCGAAATACACCGAATCCGATCCGTGGTATCTGCCCGGCCGGGCGGCGATCCTGCGCACCTTTTACCGGCCCGACGCTGACAGCGAGCGCCTGATGGCCTTCGACCGGCCCCGGTTCGCGGTGGACGCGGCGCTCGCGGCGGCTCATGAACGCCGGGAGCTGGAGCTGTATCGCGATGGTGCGGCGCTGTCCAAACTGGAGTGGGTGACCTGGAACGGCTATCGGGTACGCGAGGAACTGACCGTCGCCGAATGGGTCCGCGCTCGCATCCGCGTCGACAATCAAGACCCCGCCTGGCATGTCGCCGCCCTCGGCGAGATCGCCGAATACCTGACGGCACAGGGTTTCACCGCGCATTCGCCCGGTCTGCACGGGTTCGAGGTGGAAGTCGGTCCACCCGCCTCGCCCGAGGACATCGACGCCCTCGAAGCCGAGCTCGCGGCACCGCTACCCGCCATCCTGCGCACGCTGTGGGAGCGTATCGGCTACGCCGAGTGGCGAATCGGAGAGACCGGTCTGCGACTCCTGTGCCCCGCCGAGGTACGGCAGGAACGGGCCCGCATGCGCAAACTCGGGGCGAAGTACACGGCCGCGCTGCGCGGTGAGCAGCAACTCGAATGGGAACCCGTGCTGTCGGCCATGAGCGCGCTGGTGGTCGGCCTCGACGGCACGGTCGACACCGTATTCTCCGATGTGTCACCGAGCTCCGACGACCGGGTCTTCATGTACCTGGATCAGCATCCGGCCGAGGCGTGGTGGGAGAAGTCGCTGTCGTGGATCCTCGCGTCCTCGTTCCTGAGCCGATTCGCCCACCACCTCGAACAGGCAGCGCCCGAAACCATGATGCTCTTCGGCGGCCAGCGGCGCGGCCCCGAACTCACTCGCCGGTACTTCGAGGCCGCCGGGCCGCACGGCACCAAATTCTGGGAGATCGTCACCGATCCCGGCCTCGATACCGTCGCCACCCGGCACGGTAGAGAAGGCGCCGTGGGCACCGTCAACACCAAACGCTACGGCGACCCGGTCAAGGCCGCCGCCCAGGCCGCGAAAACAATTGCCGCCAAACAGAAGAGCGGATACCGGGAGACCGCTGACTAACGCGCACTCAGCCGAGCAGTTGGCACGCGAAGGTGGCGTAGGTGTCGGCGAGATCGTCGACACCGATCCCGAGTTCGGGACGCCACCATGCCGTCATCGCCTACAACGGCGAACCTTCGCCGGGGCCTGCGCTTGTGCGAGTCGCAACCTCAGTGGCGGAGGGACTGATTCCTGTCGCGGTCGACCGTCCGGCCGCTCGCATGCATGGGAACTGGTCCGTCGGGGCCGCCGGTGAAGGAGAACTGCGGGCGAGTCGGCTTCGCGGTCGCCAGGTCCATCTCGAGGCGTTGAGCCATGGTCGCCAGTGCGAGAACGGCTTCGGTGTTGGCGAAGACATGGGCTACGCACATGCGTTTTCCGGCTCCGAAGGGCAGCGTGGCGTGGCGTTGTGTGGGTGTCAGGTTTCCGGGCAGGTAGCGGGTCGGGTCGTAGATCTCGGGATTCGACCAGACTCCGCCGTGATGATGCAGAGCATGCAGGCTGATCGTAATGGTGGTGTTGGCCCGTACCGGGAAATCGCCGAGCAGATCATCACTTCTCGCAACGCGGGCAAGTCCGACGATGGGCGGATACAGTCGCATGGTCTCGGCGACAACGGCTTTCGTCCATGGCAGGAAATCCACGTCGTCGGCGGTGGGGGTACGGCCGGCGAGGATGTCGTCGAGTTCGGCGTGCAGGCGAGCGCGGACATCGGGGTGTTCGGCGAGCAGTTTCCAGGTCCAAGCGAGCACTGTCGCAGTGGTTTCCATCCCGGCACCGATGAATGTCATCAGCTCGTCGTGGATTTCGGCATCGGTATAACGGTGCCCGGTCTCCGGATCGCGCGCCTCCATGAGCAGTGCGAGCAGGTTGTCGCGGCGGGTGATCGCACCACTGCGATGATCGGCGATGAGCTGATCGATCACCCGGTCGACGTGCCGGAGATCAGCGATCATGCACGGCGCGATAATCCAGCTGGCGGCGCGCATGACACGCATGGGCAGGTTATAGCGGTTCGTGAGCTCGGCGAGCGCGTGCAGCGGACGAGAGACGCCCGCGACGAACCCGACTCCGAACAGGCGCAGCATCCGGGAGAGGGTGATCTCCGACATCGGCCCCGTGAGGTCGACGCCGAACATGGTGCGGGCGACGATATCGAGTGTGAGCCTGTTCATTTCGACGTTCACGTCGACGGATGCTCCGTCGGCACCGAGCTGGAGGATACGCTCGGCGCAATCTCGAGCGGCGTCGGTGATCGGGCCTGCGAGTGTGGCGATGTTGCGTTTGCCGAACACGGGCGCTACCAGACGGCGATTTCGTTGCCAGCGTTGCTCATTCCGCTCTGTGACCAGGCCGCGTCCGAATGCTACGGCGAGCATGTCATATTCCGCGCTCTTGGTGTAGTTGTCCTGGTTGGTCACCAGGACATGCCGCGCCAGCTCTGGGCTGCGCACCACCACAAAGCGCTGAAACGGCATTCGGGCCACTAAAATGTCGTCTCCACCGGGAAGTTGGGTGCCGTAGAAGTCGGCGAGAGTGCGGTCGCGCCAACGCGGCACCACCTGGGCGGCAAGCTTCCACGACTGCCACCACGACACGCGTGTGCGATGCCAGCGCAGCGGAGCCGGCTGCCATCGGGGCGGGTAGAGCGTCCGGTCAGGCTCGACCGATCGTGTCATCATGACGAATCCCCCTGTCTACAAAGGCTTTTGTCGCAGCGTAGGCCGCGAAATCGAGGTAGACGTCCGCCGTTCGAAGGACAACCTGCATGCCCGGTCCGGGTTATCGTCGAAGCATGACAGCGCGCGGCCCAGCGCCCGTAGGGTGGGATTTCTGGTACCGGATCTGGTGCGCCTACGTGGTCGGCGGCACCATCGCCACCGGCGTTCTCGTTGTCGTAATGCAGTGGGGCGAAGAAGGGCAGCTCGCGCGCCGAACTCGCCGCAGCCGTGCGCGCGGCCGCCCGGGGCGAGACCGTGCTGGCGCCCTCGGTCAGCGCACGGCTGCATCACCGACAGCATCGCCCGCGCGCGGCGTTGTCAGCCCGTGAGGTGGAGGTCCTCGGGCATGTCGCGCACGGACTGACCAACGCCGAGATCGGGCGACTCCTGCACATCAGCGAGACAACCGTGAAAACACACCTGCAGCGCGCGTTCACGAAACTCGACGTCTCCGACCGCACCGCTGCCGTCACGGCAGCCTTGGCACAGGGACTGCTGGTTACATCGTGAGCCGTACTCCCAGCCAGCCTTCACCCTGTTGCACGAGCAAGATCGACAGCCAGCACGAACGCGCACTCATGGCTCCCCTTTATGTCAAGACACTCTTGCGGGGTAGCAAGCCATTCGAAGGCACGAGAAACTTCGCACCCTGGCTACTGACCTTCAGCTACGCGCGGCCGTCGGCCGTAGAGCCGACGAGGCGGTCTCGGATCTGACCTGCGAGGCGCACCCGTTCGCGCACGGCCGCGCCGTCCCCTCGCGCCGACGGATGCCCACGTCAACGCACCGCGGGCGGCCCCTGACTCCGGTAATGTTTGGAGCGTATGAACACGCCGAGCTTGCGAATTCGCCGCAACCTGTGTGTTGTAGTGGTGTGACCAACACTTCCGGAGACGCGTATCCCATGGCGGACACGATGACCACCTCCGTCGCAGTGCGTGACGGTGCGACCGTGCTCACGGTGGCCGGCGAGGTCGATCTCGCGACCGCGCCCGCACTGGAGACCGCGATCGAGGGCATCCTGGCGAGCAAGCCGACGGCACTGATCATCGACCTGACCGCGGTCAGCTTCCTCGCCTCGGCGGGGATGGCGGCCCTGGTCGCGGCGCATCAGCGGGCCGGGTCGGCGACGACCATCGCGGTGGTCGCCGATGGACCGGCGACGAGTCGTCAGCTCAAGATGACCAGCCTGGATCAGGTCTTCGCGCTGCACTCGACGCTCGAGGAGGCGCTGACCTCGCTGCGACCCAACTGACCCGAACGCGGGGGGGGGGGGGGGGGTGGGGGGGGGGGGGGGGGGGG
>NZ_JBYISM010000056.1:0-10556 GCF_057708605.1 Nocardia sp. bgisy118
CGCCAGCACTTCCGCGTGCGGCGGTGCGGCCGACGCCGATCCGGCCACGAGCACCAGCAGCGCCACGGTGATGCCCAGCGCCGCGAGAATCGTCGGCCACCGTCGCCGCAACACCGGCCGCCGGGCCGGGGCCTGTGTCGCCTCGCTGAGATTCCTGTGGTGCGCGTTCATGCCGCAGCCTCCTGCCCGTGCTCGGTGCTCGACTGCGCCGCCGCAGAGTGCGGGTTCGGCCAGCGACCTCGCCGCGGTGACCGGGCGGGCGGCGCGAGCGCGGTGACCGCCTCGGCTTCGACCGTGCTGGTTCGCTCGGGGTCGAGGTCTCGGGCGCGCTCGCTCAGCCACGCCAGCAGCGCGCGCTCGGCGCGGGGGCGCGCCTTGCGTAGCTTCCACAGCGACACCCCGCTCTCGGCCGCCAGCGCGGTCAGTGACCGCCCTTCCCATCGCGAGGCCGCAATAAGTTCGGCCGCCTCTTCGGAGATCACTCCAGCGGCCACGGCCTGTGCCAGGACTGTCTCGGGGTGGCGGGGCCCGGCCACGATCGCCTGCACCCGTTCACCGAGCGGGGCGAGGTCGCGATCGAGGTCACCGACCACCGTCACGCCGGTTTGCTGCTGGTATCCCGCCTTGAGCATGGCGCGGTAGGCACACCACCGCAGCCGATGCCACACGCCCGGCTCTTCCAAGCCGACGCGCGGGAGGTGCCCCAGGAAGGCTGTCAGCACTTCGGACTCGATGTCGTGGCGCGCGGTGTTACTCGGCGTCGCGTATTCGCGTGCGGTTCGCGACAGCATCGGTGCGGCCAGTGCGGCGCACACCAGCATCGCGTCCTCGTCCTCGGCGCGGACTCGTTCAAGCAGCCACACCCAGATCGCGTCGACCTCATCCATCGGTGTCACCGGATCCCACAGCCGCTCGCGCAGCTGCGCCCACGTGCGCACCGGACCGGCGGCGGTGGCCTGCGCTGTCGGTACCGGGCGCGGATCGATGGGCAGCGCCTGCGCGGCGATCCGGTCGAAGCCCGCCCGGACTACTGCCAGCGGTGAGCCCGGCGCACCACCCGATCCCCGGCATTTCGCGACGTTCGAATTCGTCACCACAAATCTCCCTGTTCGATCGAATACTTCCGACCTCACAAGGACACCGCAGACCCATATCCAAAACGCACCCAAATCACCCCCAAACCACACCCGAAACACATCAGCACAACACCCAAAACACACCCGTGCCGAGATGGCGAATATTTGGCTACCTGTCGCAACCCAATCACCACCTGAGTCGCCGCCGCCAACCGGAGGCGCATCTACCTGCGAATGTGTATGCGCGGGTGCGGTTTGGGTGCGTTCCTGGTGCGGTTTGGGTGCGGCGCGGGTGCGGCTCGGATACATCTCCGTCCACCTTGGCAAACGGTCGTGAAAATTCTCGAAAAAAGTTTCGCCCAACCCTGATCCGGCGACCGTTCGCCGCTCAGGAAGTTCTCAGAAATTAATTGCTTTCGAGGTGTCCCGAAAACGGCTTTTTGGCGGAAGTAAGCGAGTACACACCGCTCTCTCGTCAGGAGGCCGTAATGACCCCCAGTTCCCGCCGACCCCGCTCCACCTCCGCGCCGGTGCGCGTCCCTTCGACCCTGTGGGCGCTCGGTCCCGAGCCGCTCGATCCCGACGACCGCTGGCCCGAACCGGTCCTGGCTCACACGATCGCCGAGTTCTCCGAGCCCGGTTCGCGGGTGATGCTGGTCGGTTGGCCTGCCCCCACCGCCCGAGGCAACCTCCGGGTGCTCGAGCCCGACACCGCCGCTGCTGTGGCCGCGATCGGTGATTTGGACCGCCACGGCCTCGACGCCCCCACCGACCGAAACCGGTCCGGGGAGCCGGTGGATCTGGTCATCGCGAGCCTGCTCGCCGAGCACTTCGACCCGATCGCCGCCGCCGAGCACGTCGCCGCACTCGCGACCGAGGTGATGGCGATGGGCGGGTTGCTCGTCGTTCTCTCCCGCTGCCGCCACAGCGACTCCGGAGTCCTGACCGACCCGGCCGGTTCGGTCGTGGCCGCCGCCCAGGCCGCCGACCTGCTTTACCTCCAGCACATCATCGCCGCGCCGGTCTCCGGGACCGCCGTCACCGCGCCGCCTGCCGACCCGGCTTCCTCCGGCACCGCGCCCCATGTCGTCGCGCACACCGACGTCTTCGTCTTCCTCCAGCCCGCCCATGGCTGAGCCGACACAACCCTCGCCCCGCCCGAACTCTCACGCGAAGGACGCCCGCATGACTCTCGATCCCGCCGCGACCAACACCACGAACCTCGACTCCGCGATTGCCCCACAGACTGGTCCGGCCGCGCGGCCGGTGTCGGTATGGGCGACGGCCCAGAACGCCCCGGCCGCGCAGCGGCGGGGCCGCTATGTCCCCGACAGCGTCAAGCACCCGGCCAAGATGTTCCCGGCGATCGTGGCCCACGCCGTCGCCACCTACACCCGTCCCGGCGACCTCGTCCTGGATCCGATGTGCGGGATCGGCACCACTCTGGTCGAGGCCCTGCATCTAGGCCGCCGCGCGGTCGGCGTCGAATACGAGTCACGCTGGGCCGAGTTGGCC
The DNA here is from genome assembly GCF_057708605.1 of Nocardia sp. bgisy118. NCBI lineage: Bacteria > Bacillati > Actinomycetota > Actinomycetes > Mycobacteriales > Nocardiaceae > Nocardia > Nocardia sp. bgisy118. The sequence goes on from NZ_JBYISM010000056.1 coordinate 2,592, forward strand.
CGCGCCAACATCGCCCTGGCCCGTGACGCCGGGATCGATCTCGACGCGAACGTCTACCACGGAGACGCGCGCAAGCTGCCCGACTTGATCCCGGCCGAGTTGCGGGGCCGGGCGAGTCTGGTGATCACCTCCCCGCCCTACGGCGACTCCCTGCACGGCCACGTCCGCGCAAACCGCACGCAACCGGTCCTCAAGTCCAATCACCGCTACGGCGCGGTCCTGGACCGAGGCAATTTGGCCAACGCCGGACTCGGCCGCCTGCTCTCGGGATTCACCAAGATCCTCGCCGGTGCCGCCGAATACCTCGCCCCGGGCGGGTATGTCGTGGTCACCGCGCGGCCGTGGCGTCAGCACGCCGAGCTGGTGCCTTTGCCCGCCCACTTGTTCACCTGCGCCGAGCTGGCCGGGCTGGTCCCGGTCGAGCGCTGCGTGGCGCTGCTCGGTCGCCTCAGCGAGGGCGAACTCGTCGCGCGCAGCTCGTTCTTCCAGCGCGACTTCATCGTCAAACAGCGCGCCGCTGGGCTGCCGATGCACCTCATCGCTCACGAGGACGTCGTGATCCTGCGCAAGCCCGACACCACCGGTGCGGCTGAGCGGCGTCGCGCGAGCGGGCGATTTCCTTTCGGCACCGTCGCGACGCTGCCGACCAGCGATGCCACCGGGACCGGATCGGTGGCCGCGTGAACACCACCCACAACCCCGAGCAGGGGTGGCTGGGCCGGGCGCTACTTGCGCCCGGCACGGCGTTGCGCGATCTCACCGAAACGGTCGAACACGCACTCGGGTCGGTCTCCGGGCTGGGCGTGATCGCGGCGGTGCTCGGGGTGCTCGCCGCGGTGCGGATTCTGATCGAGTGGCGTCGGCGCCGGCTGAGTGCGCGTGCTCGCCAGATCACCGTGCTCACCCCACCCGAGGTCGACGCCAAAGGCGCACTGGCCTTCTGGGCGCACCTGATCGGGCAGCTGCGCCCGGCCTGGGCCCGAACACTGCTGGGACAGCCGCATCTCGGGTTCGAATACACCGTCACCCCTGAGGAAGGTGCCGCGATCCGGCTCTGGGTCCCCGGCGCGATCCCACCCGGTCTCATCGAACGGGCCATCGCCTCGGCATGGCCCGGCGCGCACACCGACACCCTCGAACCCGCCCGACCTCCGCTACCGGCCCCAGTGAAGGGCGTGCGGCGGGTCGTGGCCGGAGGCGAGCTGCGACTCGGCCGCCGGGAGGGGTTGCCGTTGAGCACCGATCACTCCGGTGATCTCGTTCGGAACCTGATCACCGCCGCCGACGACCTCGCTCCCGGGCAGGCCGCGTGCGTGCAGATCCTCGCTCGCCCGGTCACCGGCCGCCGCGTCGCCCGAGCCACCCGCGCCGCGGCGAGCACCAGCACCCGGGCAGGCGTCGTGGCGGGGTTGCTGCGGGAGGCCCTGAATCTGCTCACTCCCGGCACGAGCACCGCCCGCGCCTCCCACACCGCCGCTGGTTTGGGAGGCGGGCGGGCCACCGACCGCCAAACCTCGCTGGAATACAGCGCCGCCGCCCGCGCGGCAGCGGCCAAAGCGCGTGGCGCGCACTGGGAAACGGTCGTGCGCTACGCCGCCTCGATCCCGGTCTCCACCGACCTTGACGACACCGACCCGAAAGCACAGGCGCGAGTCGTGGCACGCGGGCGCGCTGACGCGCTCGCCACCGTGTTCGGGGCGTGCACCGATCACAACTACTACCGGCGTCGGCGTCGCCTGCGCCTCGAGCGGTTGATCCGGCAGCGGCGTCTCGGGCGCGGGGATGTGCTGTCGGTGCCGGAGCTGGCGACGATCGCGCATCTGCCCACCGACGACGGGCTACCCGGCCTGCAACGCGCCGGGGCTCGCGCCTTGTCCCCCGCCCCGGAGATCCCTGTCGGCGGGGAGTTCACGAAACCGTTGGGGATGGCCGACACCGGGACTCGCCGCCCGGTCGCGGTCAAGATCTCCGATGCCCGCCATCACCTGCACATTCTCGGCCCGACCGGTGTCGGCAAGTCGACATTGCTGGCTCGGACGATCCTCGATGATGCCGAGGCCGGGCGCGGGGTGATCGTGATCGACCCGAAGGGCGATCTCGTCACCGATGTGCTGTCGCGGTTGCCCTCGCGCATGGGTGAGCGGGTGGTGCTGTTCGACGCCGACTCTGCCGCCCCGCCGCCGTGCGTGAACCCCCTCGACATCGGCCGGATCGGTCGCGCGGGAATGGATCTCGCGGTCGACAACCTCGTGACGGTCTTCCACCGGATCTTTCACCAGTGGTGGGGGCCGCGCACCGACGACATCATGCGCGCCAGCCTGCTCACCCTGTGCGCCCAGCCCGGGACCGCAACCCTGGCCGATCTGCCCCGGCTGCTCACCGAGCCCGCGTTCCGGGCCCGGGTCACCCGCACTGCGAAAGACCCGGTCCTGCGCGGGTTCTGGGACAGCTACGAGACGCTGTCCGACACCGGCCGAGCTCAGCTCACAGGGCCGCTGCTGAACAAACTGCGGGCCTTCCTCTTGAGGCCGTTCGTGCGCTCGGCAATCGCGGGCGGCCCCTCGACGGTCGAGTTCGCCGACATCCTCGACAACGGCGGCATCTGCCTGGCCCGCCTGCCGAAAGGCTCACTCGGAGAGGAAACCTCGCGTCTGGTCGGGTCGCTGCTGGTGGCGCGGACGTGGCAGGCAGTGACCGCGCGGGCCCGGGTACCCGCCGCCGACCGGCCCGACGCCGCCCTCGTGCTCGACGAGGCCCAGAACTTCCTCAACCTCTCGACCCCGATCGAGGACATGCTCGCCGAAGCCCGCGGACTGCGCTTGTCGCTGCTGCTGGCGCACCAGAACCTCGGCCAACTCTCCCGAGAGCTGCGCGACGGCATCTCGGCCAACGCCCGCAACAAGATCGTCTTCGCCGTGTCTCCCGACGACGCCCGAGACCTGGCCCGCCACACCGACCCGTGGCTGTCCGAGCACGACCTGACCCACCTCGACGCCTTCCACGCCGCCGCCCGCCTGCTAGTCGACGGCCGCAACGCACGCCCGTTCACCCTCACCACCCGTCCTCTGGACCCGCCGATCCCGGGTCGCGCCCGCGAGATCGCCGCCGCCGCCCGCGCCCGCCTCACAAACGCACCGGGCAGCTCCCCGTCTCGTGGTGGCCCGTCCGACGACGACGGGCCGGACCCGGTCCGGCCGGATCCCCAGCTGCCCCAGCCCGAGATTTCCCGAGAAAGGTTCTCGCACCGATGATCTCCAATCCTGACCGGCAAGCCGACACCCGCACACCCCGCCCTGCCCGACCGCGAGACCCGAGCCCGGTAGTGCGGGGGTTGACCGGGCGTGATCGCTGGATTCTGCGGATGGTGCACGAGCACCGGGTCCTGACCACCGACCAGCTCGCCGCGCTGGCGTTCTCGACCGCCAAGATCGCGCGCCGCCGCCTGGCGATCCTGCACACCTACCGGCTCCTGGACCGATTCCGGCCCTTACGCATTCGGGGCAGCGCCCCCTACCACTGGACCCTCGCCCCCGCCGGAGCCTCGATCCTTGCCGCCGAAGCGGGCACGAGCGTGCGCGAGCTCGGCTACAACCACCAAGCTGCGCTCTCGGTCGCCCACAGCCTGCACCTGACCCACACCCTCGGCGTCGCCGAATGGTTCACCGCCCTGGTCACCCACCCCCACGGCGGGCAGGTGTCGCGGTGGTGGTCCCAGACCCGATGCCAACGGCTCTGGGGCGACCTCGCTCGCCCCGACGCCCACGGCCGCTACACCCACGGCGAGGACCTGCTCGACTTCTTCCTCGAATACGACCTCGGTACCACAGCCCTGTCCCGAGTCGCGGCCAAGCTGCACGGATTCGCCGAATTGGCCCGCACCACCGGGGTCATCACGCCGGTCCTGCTGTGGGTGCCGACAACCGCGCGGGAGGCCAACGCTCGCGCGGCTTTGCGCCGGACGTGGGACCGGCTGCCCGATCCCGAGGCGGTGCCCGTCGCCACCGCCGCCGCCGAGTTCCTCGCCTCGGTCACCGCGGCGAGTCCAGCCGATCAGGTGTGGCTGCCACTGGACACCGACTCCGGCCGCAGGCGCCTGCACGAACTCACCACCGTCTGGCCGACGTGCACCCCACCGTCCAGCGAGGTCGACCCGGAGCCGACCTGGGCACCGCTGAGCGGGATCGTCGCCCTCGCCCCGCCCCCGCCCCAGCCACCGACCTCGGAATACCAGTGAGGTCGCGATGCTGGTCAAGGCACTCGGAGCGGGCGGCGCGGCGTTCGTGTTCTGCGTGGTCGTGATCGCGGCCGTGGTCAGCGCCGTCGTCGTGTTCGACCAAGCGCTCACCGCTCCCGCCCCGGGGACCTCGACCGGCACCGGCTCGACCCCGAGTACCGAAGCGCAACAGGACATCCCGGCGGAGATGCTGGTGCTCTACCAGGCTGCCGCCGGGGACTGCCCCGGGCTGGACTGGTCGGTCCTCGCCGCGATCGGCAAGATCGAAACCGACCACGGCCGCTCCACGCTGCCCGGAGTGTCCTCCGGCGAGAACAGCTCCGGTGCTGGCGGTCCGATGCAGTTCCTGGCCTCGACCTTCGACTCGGTGACCGCGCGCCATCCCCTGCCCGCCGGTGGGGCGAGCCCGCCCTCGCGCTACAACCCCTCCGACGCGATCCACGCCGCCGCGTTCTACCTGTGCGACTCCGGCGCACCCGAGGACATGTACAGCGCAATCTTCGCCTACAACCACGCCGACTGGTACGTCGACCAGGTCCTCGACCAAGCCGCCCGCTACCGCGCCACCGACACCACCTCCGGCGGTGACTGCCACACCGAGGCCGCACCGCACCCAACTGCCGCGCAGGTGATCTCCTTCGCCTGCGCCCAGCTCGGCCTGCCCTACGTATGGGGCGGCAACGGACCCGAGGTCAACGGCGGCTGGGACTGCTCCGGACTCACCCAAGCCGCCTACCGAGCCGCCGGAATCTCCATCCCCCGCACCACCTACGACCAAGTCCACACCGGCACAACCATTTCCGAGGACAGACTCGCCCCCGGCGACCTGTTGTTCTACAGCACCGACGGCGACGTCCACCACGTCGGCATCTACCTCGGCGGCGGACAGATGGTGCACGCACCCACCTTCAGCGAGCCCGTCCAGGTCTCGGCCTACCGCTGGCCAGGCGACGACTACTACATCGCCACCCGCCCCTCACCCGCACACGATGTAGGTTCTCATGACTGATTGCGTCTTCTCAGTCATTTTGCGTCGATCTTGCGTTTACGCAAGATCGACGAGAATCTACCCTCCGCAGTGGTTCGGTCTTCGCATAAGTGCGGGTGCGAGCATACGGTTGAAATCCCATGCTGCGGTAGAGTTTCTGCGGAATCGGATACGCCTCATCACCTCTCGGCGAGACCACAGCCATGACGGCACCGGCCTCACGCAGACCCTCCAGTGCGGCCAGGCATACTGCGCGAGAAAGACCCTGGCGGCGGAACGTCGGTGCCGTACCAACAGGTTCGATCAGACCTACCCGGTTGCCATCGTCGTACCAGATGTGGCAGTTGGCGACGAACTCACCGTCCGGTGCCTCGATGACCCAGTCCAGTTCAGACCGGTACGGCCACGCGTTCATCAGATTGCGATAGGACTCCTCGGTCACGCGGGTGGAGTCCCACGCATTCCGATGTACGGCAACGCGATTGCCGAGATCCTCAAGTCCCCGGACAGTGCGTGCAACGAAACCCTTCGACAGTTCCGGCGGGGGAAGGTTCAGCAGAGACCGGGCGTGGTAGGTGAAAAAGGCTGGGTCATTCCGAAGCCGGTACCCGTGGCTCATCAGCGCCTCACGCAGGTCCACCTGGTTGTCCAGGACGTTGAGCTCACGTGGGGATCCGTCGGCTACCGCGTCGAACCACGTGAGGACCTCGTCGACCAGTTCGGGGTACGCCGGATCGGCTTGCAGCCTCAGATCGTCGGGGAAGTCGGCCCAGCCCCACGCCACAACTCGGGTGCCGTCCTCCCACAGCGCGATCGGCCAGTCTGCACGGTCAGCGGTGCACATGAATCGGCCCCAGGCCAGATCTCCGATGTGCTGAGCACTGGCAGGTGTCCACGTCCGCTGTGTCAGCTCCTGCATCGCCCGCAGATCCGACCCGCCCACATATCCCCGCATGGCTACGCCCACCGCTCCCATCCTTCCACCGTGGACCAAACCCAGCGCTGCCTCGACAACCAACGACCCAGCGCCATCTTGTCGAGCGCCCGGACCCTCGACCACCAGGAAGGAGGACGCAAATTCCGTGCGAATTCAGCGACGCAAAAACGTTGAGAAGCGCCGTGCTCTGCGCAGTTCACCAAGGGCCGAGCCGCAAACAAGAACGAGAACCTACACACGATGACTCCCACGCACCCTGACCGCCACCCACCCGCCCTCTGCCTCCACCCGACAAGGAGAACTCATGCGCCACAACCACAATCGGTCTGCCCGCGCCCGCCGTGTCGCTCACGCGGCGCTGTGCGCCGCGATCGCTACGACCACCGTGACGGCCGGTGTCGCCGCCGCAGAACCGACACCCGGCCGGACCGGCGCGCAGTGCCCGCGCTGGACCGCGCTGCTGGTGCCAGGCACCTACGAGACAACCCCGACCACCGGGCAGGCCCCGGTCGGGATCCTCACCCGAGTCGGGGAATCGCTGACCGCTCGCCACGGCAGCGACATCGAGGTCCGCACCCTCACCGCTCCGACCACCGGTTCCGGGACCGCGAGCGGACAGGAGCTCACCGCGGCGCTCTCGGTGTTGTGCTCGGACACGCGAGTCGTTTTGGCCGGCTACGCCCAGGGCGCCGAGGTCGCCGGTGACCTCGCTACCACCATCGGCAACAAGCAGGGCCCGATCCCGGCTTCGCGAGTCGTGGCGGTCGCGCTGGTCTCCGACCCTCGTCGTGACCCGGCCACCACCCAGCTCGGCACCCCGATCTCCGGGCAGGGCGTCACGGGACCGCGCTCACAGAATTTCGGGGAACTCACCGACCGGGTCCGTACGCTGTGCGCCGAGGGCGACAGCTACTGCTCGACAACGGCGCAGAACTCGCCTGTGCTTGCCGCGGTGAGCCGCGCCATCGCCACCACCACTACCTCCGCCCCGACCACGTCCACTCCGGCCGTACCCACGACCTCGGTGAAGCTCCCCACCGCCACAACCACCTCGACCGGGCAGCTCAGTGCTTCGCAGGTTCTCGCGCAGGTGGTTACCGTGCTCAACGGGCTGGCGAGCTTCACCGCGAACGTGCCCGCGATCGTGGCCGACCTCGCCCAGCTGCCGGGCCTGCTCACCGCCGGGGACCTGCGTGGCCTGCACCGCGTCTCGGGCGACCTGAACAACCAGTTCGCCCCGCTGGTGCAGTTGGCGGCCGGACTCGACCTGCGCCTGGTGGCTCGCGCGCTGACGATCGCGGCCCCGCTGGACAGCTCCGGGGTCGCCCTCATCGCCGCCGAGATCGTCGGTGTCCTGGCCGGTCTCGACATCACCCGCATCGCCACCGACGTCGGCCGAGCCCAGGAGATCGCCTGGACGGCCGTGGAAACCCTCGCCTACGGCGACCCCGTCGCGGCTGTCGTGGCGCTGACTGGACTGGCACCGATCGCCGCCGATCTCCTCTCGGCCACCGCCAGCGAGTTCACCGGCACCCAGTTCCCCATCCTCACCCAGACCTACACCACCGCCACCACCGCCGGGGTGGGCACGGCGGGCACCGCCACCGGCACAGGCGTTGCGGCCCCGCAGAACGGCGACACGGCCGTGTTCCCGGCCACCGGCTACGACACCGCCGCGCCCGTGCTGACCGACTGGATTGAACAGGCCATCGACCGCACGAAGTAGCCGCCGCACCGCCCCCGCACAGCGCACAGCGAAACGGCCGGTGGTGTCGAGGGGAGTGTTCTGTCCCCCCGGCCGTTTTC
>NZ_JBYISM010000057.1:0-10089 GCF_057708605.1 Nocardia sp. bgisy118
GCGCAGGATGAACCGCTGGGCGTGCGATCCGCGAGCGTCCGGATCTGCCGCTTACGGCGCCGATCGGATCGGCCACGGCCTGACATAGCCCTGACGTGTCAACTGACACCGGCTTCAGTGTTCAGGTACACCACGAGATCGCGGGGCAGGCCGTGGGTGTCGTGCAGGTAGTGGTAGTCGTCGTCGGTCAAGGGTTCAGTGAAACGGCTGTGGGACAATACCTTTCGTCCGCGCTGGAGCAGCAGATGACGGTCCCCTGCAGCTGTGGTCGTTCGACCCTGCTCAGTGTTCGGTCACGCTGTCGGTCGGCGCGCCGCACCGAAACCTCATCGGTCAGCGGGCCGCCCTGGACCTCGAGCAACCTCACGGCCGTCGCCGAAGACGACACGGACATCACAGCGGCGCGCATGGTCGGGCAGCCATGCCTCGATGCGGACCTCGACGACATCCGGCTGCGTCCGAGCCCATCGAGCCAGCATCGCCTTACCGTTGAAGTGCCACAACGTCTCCGGGTGATGCTCACCGCCCGGCGGTGCGTATCCGGGTGGATGAGCGAAGTGTGGACGGCGAATTCCGCCCAGCCGTGCCCCGGACCACGACGAATCGGTTGGAGGAACTCACCCGAAAACCCCTTGTCGAATAGACGGTCAGCCTTCCCGTACACACGGGAAAGCCACGGTGGCCGCGCTATTCGAAGAAATATTTGGATTCGGCTGAGTTCGAAGTCGAGGAGCCTGCAACGGCTGAAATATCAGTTGGGGGTACGCATCGCCGAGTAGGTGGGGTGATCGACTGTGCTATCTGTCGACAACGGTTGCTGTCGAGGACATCTCAGTGCCGAATAGGCTCGCTATGAGACACGCAGAGCCGAGGTGACAGCGCAGAAGGCCATCACTGAGGCCGATGTGGCGTCACTCGAGCTTCTGCCATGCGGTGACGAGCGCTGCCATGCTGTTGCGGGCAAGCCAGATAGGCGACGCTGAACGTACTCCTGCCCGTCTGGTGCAAGCCAATGCGCTTAACATCTGCCGTCACCGCGAACCCCTGCAGACCGGCCTTGGCCGCCGCGTAGTTGGCCTGGCCGCGATTGCCCGATAGTCCGGCCCCGACGATCACGACATCGAGGTGCTGCGGAACTACGGACGAAGCTTGCTGGTGGATTCCGGGTGCTGCTCCTGTCCGGTCGTGGCGGACCAGCTGGCGAGCAGCTTCAGGCCCTCTTCGGCGGCGGTTCCGGAGGGTGCGCTGTAGACGACCACGCTCAGGCCGCTTTCGTCTGGCAGGGTCATGGTCTCCTGGTCGAGTTCCAGGTCGCCGACGAGTGGGTGGTTGAGGCGTTTGGTGCTCTGGCTGAAGACATATACGTCCTGGGAGCCCCACATCACGCGGAAGGCGTCACTGCGGGTGGACAGTTCACCGATCAGGTTCGACAGCTCCCGGTCGTAGGGGTTCTTCCCCGCCTCGATGCGCAGTGCGCCCACCCGGCATGCCTTCGACGATTCGCGCCACGCTGGGCCGAACCGTCGGCCGGACCACCCGCCGCCGGGCCTGGGGTGCCGGTCCTGCCGCGCGGGCGAGGTCGTACAGATACATGCGCTCAGGGCCGTCGAGCCGCAGTGCCTGGGCCAGCGCGTCCAACACGCTGTCGGAGACACCTTTGAGGTTGCCGCGCTCCAGGCGCGTGTAGTACTCGACGCTCACCCCGGCGAGCGTGGCGACCTCACCCCGGCGCAGTCCGGGCACCCGCCGCTGACCGTACGTCGGCAGACCCGCCTGCTCGGGCGTGATCCTCTCGCGTCGGGAGCGGAGAAACGCGCTGACTGCGTCCCGGTTGTCCATGAGGACAGAGTAGGCAGCCCGCGCGGCGGGTGGGGGACCCTCCCAGGACCCCTCACAGCGGAAACTCCCCCGTCACGGCCGCTTCCCGTTGCATCGTGCATGCCCCGGTCCTCCGGAGCCCGATCGGTGCGAGGACATACGCGCCCCGGCCGGCCGAACTTTCCCGTACCGAGTTCCGCATGCGGGCTCGAGTACCTGAACAAGATTGAAGGGCACACACGATGAGCGACCAGATCGAGACAGTGACGCAGACCCCGGCCGATGTCGTACGAGGGCTGTATGACGCGTTGAGCAAGGGCGACGTGCCGGGTGTCCTGGCCAAGCTCGACCCCGAGGTGATCGTGGACGAGCCGAATCAGCTTCCCTACGGCGGCGTGCACCAGGGCCGCGAGGTGTTCGTCCAGTCGATCCTGGGCGCGATGATGGGCTACGCCGACGTTGCCATCACCGATGCCGAGGTGTACGAGGGCCCGGCCGGCGTAATCGGAACCCTCACCGGAACACTCACGGCCCACACCACCGGTGAGCGGTACCCGCTGACCATGGTCGAGATCCACCAGGTTGAAGACGACACGGTGCGCAAGATCGACGTCTACATCAAGAACCCCCACGACCTCGCCGCGTTCTACGCGCGCGCCGATGCGGGCACCCGCTGACGACGCCACACTTCAGAGTTACCTGGTAGCACTCGGGAATCGCAACCTGAGGCTCCCCCGAATGGTGGACAGGGAGGTTATACGGCTACCGCTGTGAGCTAGCACTCGAAACTGTCGGGGCTTTGGTTCCCGATCGCGGAGTGCCGCCGCGTAGTACTTGTAGAAACTCATCCACTTGTCAACCGAGGCAACGAGTTCGGCCTTCGTGGCGTAGGCGTTAGTGGTGGCGGGACGGTTCTGGTTCGGTTGTCGCAGGTACGTGCCCGTAGCCGGATGAACAAGAGCCCGACAACAATGGCGAGCCGCAAACCGGCTGATCAGCCGAATCTCACTCGTCTGCACCGCATTTCAGGTACTTGCCCGCCTGGCCGGGCTGGTGATGGCGCGTCTCATTCTGGTGGGGTACTGCCTGGATGCACTGCACATCCCCGATGCCCCGCACGGCTTGGTGCAGAATTCCGCCGCGTTCCACCATCTGCGTTAGCCAGTCCCCACTGCCTCGGGAAAGCTCATACGCCGCGAACCGGTTGTGAGCCGGGAGATCTGGGGGCCGCAAGGTGGGTATGCGGGGTTACGCTGGATGAGTGCATGGCCTGCAGCGGCTGCTGCTCGGGTCGGGGCGGTTGCCAGAGGATCTGCGTGCGTCGCTGGTCGCGTCCGACGATGTTGTGTTCTTGGAGGAGGGTTTGACCGGTTCGGTCACCCGTCGCCTTGTCCGCTCATCCGGTCGTCTTGTCGAGTGGGAGCGGCAGGCGGTCTCAGGTGCGATCGCAGTCACTGTCGGCCGACGGGTGCTGGTGTGGGCGGGCCGGTTCAAACACATCGATGTGCCGATGACGCATCCGCTGTGGGCGACAATCGAGTTCAGCATCGACCGACCGAACCGAGTGTGCTTCGCCTACGACCCGGCGGTGACCGATCCGGGGCAGTCGGGACGGGTGGAAGTGCGATTGAAAACGTCGCGGGTGAAGCAACTCGCCCGGCTGGTCACGCGGCCGGTGTGAGGCCATTATCGGTTGCCCGGCATGGTGACTCGGCGAGATCCGATCAGCTGCCGTGGGCTCACCGTCCCGCGGCGGTGAGCTGGTAATCCGCTTCGAGCAAATCCACCCGCTCAGTTGTACCGAGAGATCGCGGCTCAGGTTCGTCGACGAAGCGGCGGACGAGTGCGCGAGCGGGGGAAGGGTCACGGTGACCCTGATCGATATCCAGTGCACGACAACCACAACGGTGATCGAGCAGACGCGCACAATATCGATGGCCCAGTCGCGCTCGAGCACGTTGGACCACATCGCCCGGTCGGGCTGGGTCACCATGACTTCGGATTACTCGCCCCGGCTGAACGCGTGGTGAATACCGCGCTGAATTCGGTGGTATGCAATGCGCGCCTGGCCACCGACGACATTGCCACCGAGGTCGGCCGGCTTCGTGGAGCCGTCGAGGGCCGGGTCTGCCTACCGTGGGGCTTTGCGCCCAGCGGGCCGAAAGTCCGCGCGGTGTGCGCCTGTGGATTCCGCACCACCGCGCGGGCGAACGGCGCCCGCGCGCTGGCGGCGCTGCTGGCCGAGCATGGCCACACCGACCCGGTGTGCAGTGTGCGGGCACGACCACAGCGGGCACAGCTGGTGCAGCTGCCCATCCACCACGTCGAGATTCTGACCGACCCGGTCACCGGCGATCGGTTCCTCGTGAGTCGGGGGATGCCGCAGTCCCCCACCTCGCTAACGCAGCCAAAGGTGAGCCGATGGGCCCGCAATTCCACCACCGGGTGGCCGAACCGCTCATCGATCATCCAGGCGGCCACAGTCCGCCAGCTTCCGGACCGATGACCGGCTCTCACACGCCCTTGATGTGGCCCCCTGGCAGCAGGCCGCCGAGCGCGGCTATCACGTCCTGGCCGAACACCGGTGCACGACCACACCGGCCCACCGGTCCCATTCAGCTCGAAGAATTCCACTACCGGACATTCGAAACCACGCGAAGTACCAGGGGAGGGTCAGCCGCGATTGCTGTCACACATCCCGACTACATTTACTGCACAGTCGACAGCAGTCGCAGCGGCGCCTGTGAGCCCTTTGGCCACGGAGCCGACACTTGGGCAGGAGTCATATGAGTAGGTACGTGGTCGTTATTACTCCCGAGACGGAAGAGACAGAGGCAACTTCCAGACACGCGGAAGCCACGATCAAGATCGAGACTGCCGGTCCGACCCCACGCATTACAGAAATGACCATCAGGTCTACTGCAGCGGGTGGCCTGTCCGCACGCACACTGCCGAGTATCGACCTCGAATCGGTTGTTGCTGCCCTGGTGGCCGGGGTGAATCCGAGCGCACCCGTTGCGCACCCTGAGACTCGCCGAGCTGCAACGCATGTCGCAGAGACCACCCCTGCCACGGCCAGCGAACAAGCCCCGACACAGCAATCAGACGCAACCCGAAACACCACTGACCCAACACCATCCGTGACTCCGGACACGACGGTCCCCGAGGTCCCGGAGCGGGCCTATCGCCGCATGCCCGACGCCGGCGAAGTCCGCGCGGCGTATGAAAAGATCGGAACAGTCACTGGCCTTGCCCGACACTACGGTGTACCCAGGCACACCGCCCAAGGCTGGATGAGCCGACTCCGCAAGCTCGCCGCCGAATCCCCGGCTGGATCCGCAGATGCCAGGTGAGCCGCGCGCGACGTCAGCGAAGGAGATATTCGTGGGCAGTACGTACAAAGTAACGATCGCACCTGACGCGCCGGACAAGACAACCGCAACCATCACCGTCGTGCTCGACACAGGGGGCGTGCGGGTAACCGAGATCCGCGTGGCGGTCGGCGACGATGGTGCGCCACTGCCGAACGAACTGGCACACATCGACTTCGCCGTCTTGGTCGAGAACGCCGTACTGATGTCGCAAGGCCGCCTACCGATGGTCGCTGAGGCCACCAATGCCGAGGCAATCGACGTCGAGCCCGCGCCCGATCGTGCATCAGCCAAAACCGCGCCCCACGCGGATCGCGCCGTTTTTCGGTCCGATACCGGCGCCGCTGCGTCCGGCAACACCCGACGCCCGTCGGACTCGGCCCGCCCATCCAATGGCGCACCGTCGGATCTGGCGGTGACCTTCTGGCGCCTTGGAAGTATCACCAAAGTCGCCAAACACTACGACGTTCCGCGTCACATAGCGCAAGACTGGATCAAAGTACTGAGTCAGGAGACCAAGCTACCGAATAGCTGGAGCAACAAGAGGAATGGGCGATAATTAGATCGAATCAGTTGCCCGTCGGTCGATTCACGATCCTATCCGCTCCGTCGCCGACAACGACATAGCATCGCAGCTCGTCCGTCGTGCAGGCGACTGATTCCTGCGCGTCGATCCGGACTCTCAGTGCGCAGTCGCGCCGATCGCGTCAGGTCTGAATGCTGACCAGCCGCTGATCGACCACGGGTTGACATTGTGAATATCCACTCAGCCATCCGGTTGCTTGATAATCGCCGCGCCAGGTGAATACCGCTGCCCCGTGCTCGGAACCGCTGCCCGGAGCATCAGTGGTGGCTTTCCCTTGTGGCGCTGGGGACGTGATGTAGTTCGTCCCTGACCACGTGGCCAGGATGGCGGTGGTCGAACACTTCAAGCGCACTTCACCGGAGGTGCTTTCGAGCACGGCTCCGGTGACACGGTCTCGTAGCAGCGCCGCATAGTCCGACGGGTCGAGCTGAGTGCCCTGAGGTCTGCCTGTTTCCGTCCAGTCGGGACTGGTCAGGCCGCGCGAGGTAGCCGCGTGCCACAGCGTGGGAACGAGGTCCTCGGCGTGTTCGGCAGTGACCATCTGCTCACACATCCACAGCAGCCGCCCCGCACCCCGGCCGGGCTGGCACCGCCGCCACCGGATTCTCTTGCTCAGGTCAGCAGCGACCACAGCGACCCACGGATGCACCGTGCCGAGAAACCCCTGGCTGCTCAACCAATACAGGTACCGCGGCGCACGCTCTAGGATCGGATACATTGTCGCGTAAGGGATCCCGGCGATCACCCGGGCGCCACGATGAAACTGCGATGGTGAGTTCGCTGCTGTCAACAGCACCGCGCAAGCCAGGTCTCCCTGGCTGTAGGCGAAAGAACCTGCGCTCTGGCGACACTCGATGTGGACCTGGCCGTCGTCGGACACCACTCCGCCGGCAAGCTTCAGCTGGACGGCATTCGCTTTGAGAGCTTCGCTGATCGCGGCTTGAGCCAGTTCGGGAACGTGGGCGGCAATGGTCTGAATCAAGAGGTTTTCGGCCTCTGCGGGACTCTTGGGTAGGTCCAGTCCGGCCAGGGCCGTTCGTAGCTGATAGCAGACCTGAGGAGACACCATCAACCGAGCAGTCAACAACCCGAGCTCGGTGGGGATCAGCTCATCGATTTTGTCGGATCGCGCTACCTGTCTGAGGAAGTCACCGTCTATCAAGAACCGCACTGCTTGCCTGAGCGGGGTCATATCACGGCTCCCCTGATGATGGGCCAGCGTTTGCGCCCACCACCGTTCGGCCTGCGATAGAGAGTTGATGCGCCCCTGAATCGCCTCCGCTAGAACATGCTCAGGAAAGCTGTCCTGGATCTGAGAATCGACGCGAAAACCCGCAAGCAGCTTGCGTTGCCACACCGCCCGTTCGACATCGTCGACGATCAGAAAGGCCCAACCCTCATTCTCCCCCGCGCCAACACGTCCTGCACGACCGAACATCTGCTGAACGGTCGCAACATCGATCGACTTCAGGCCGACCTCCGTGTCTTGCACAACAACAGCCCGGGCTGGCATGTTGACCCCCGCCGCCACCGTCGATGTCGCTACAAGCACATCCAATTCGCGTGCACGGAAGCCTTTTTCGGCCTCGCGCTTGTACTCCCAGCCCTTATAGTGCAAGCCCACCCGAGCGGCTGCACAGATCCGATGCACGACGTCAGGATCATCAGGATCGACACCGAACACATCAGCACCCCGGCTGGCGGCAATGATCAACGCGGTCCGGCGAACATTCCGTTTACTGCTGCAGAACACCAGCACACTGCCCCGATTGGCGGTGACCATATTCACGATCCCGCTCGTCAAACGCGACTTGGCGCCCTCTACCAGACTCCAATCCGCGGTCTTGGCCACTACCGGCAGCTGCCACGTCAGCTGTGTAGGCCGCCACGCAACCCGCACCGTCCGAGCATGCAGCCACACGGCGAGTTCGTCGGCGTTGGCGACAGTGGCCGACAATCCGATGATTCGCATTCGAGACCCCGCACCCCGAACTCGCGCGAGAATCGCTTCGAGGAACGGCCCCCGAGTGCGGTCACCCAGCAAATGGATCTCGTCGACGATCAAACAGCCAACTTCGGCCAATGCCTCCCGCAGCGAAGCAGTCCGGCAGATCGATTCGAACTTCTCCGTCGTCGTAACCCACAGATCCGCGTCCCGAATCCGTTGCGCATCAAGGCGATACTCTCCCGAGAGCCGCTCCACACGCAGACCACGCTGACGCCAGCTATCGAGTTCCTCGTTCAGCTCATCGGTAAGCGAACGTTGCGGCACCAGCCACGCGGCCTTCTTTCCCTGCTCGAGCACGGTGCGCAGCGCGGCAACCATACCCATCACTGTCTTACCCGCCCCTGTCGGTGCCACCACGATCAGGTGTTCGCCGCTGCTGAGGATGTGCGGGATCGCTTCTGCTTGAGCGGGATTCACCACCGGATGCGGCAAGTACCGAACCCAGGCCGCAGGCACGACTCGTTCTATCGGGAGGGGCTCGGTCAGCAGCCCCTCCACCATGGAGTGGTTCTGCCACATCAGCTCGAACGCATCGCGCGCGGTTTGCGCTGCGGGTCCGCTGGCTGCTCGATTCCGCCGAGAAGCCGACCGGGTAAGCCCTGACTGATCGGTGACGACGGTCAACTGACCGTCATCGTTCAAAGTGTGCACCGACTCTTGCTCCAACAGATAGCCGATCTCACGAAACGGCACCTGCTCGGCTGCCAGCCTGCTCCTGAGATCGGCGAAACGATCGCCGACCGGAATCAGTACTCGCACATCGGTGTTCGGCGGATGCGGCGGGAGCACCGCATCTGGATCAGCAATCTTCATCCACAAAACGGGAGGCTGGTTCGCATACTGAGACCTGGCACCGGCGACTTGCATCAGCGTGAACCTGACCTCCGTGTGGACCGATCACACCGACACACCGTTACCGGCGCCTCGAGCGTGACGAACTGAGCGACCTCGACACCATAGCCGAGGACAGCGACAGTTCATGATCAGCGTCGAATCAGCCATCTGACAGGCGATTACGGCAGCCGACAGGACACCGCCCCTTCAGACATCCCAGTGCCATGTCGCACCACTACCATGGCGGAGTCTCGGACTGCCGCGCAGGATCGACAATGTGGTTCTCGAGGATGGGACCAATGACCGCCAATGCCTCCGGTGACGTCATCTGAGTATGCTCGCAGTCCACCGTGTTCTCGTGCACGGCGCCGGTAACAGCGGACCGCCATGCCTGCGCCGGGCGTTGCTTGCCGGCATGGTCCATCACGCTCGCCGAGCCCGCCGCGCTGAAGTAGAGCAAGTCCCCGTCGAAGACACCCGGCCGGTATTCGCGCCATATCCGTCTGGAGTTCTCAACCGAGGCGGCAAGTCGTTTCAGGTGCGTGGAGGTGAGACCGGTCTCCGGACCGAACAACCTGTTCAACAGCGCGGCGGCATCCTCGAAGGAAAACTCGCCATCTATGTGGGAATCGGCGAGCGTCCTACCGACAGTTTCGAGACCTTCGATGTGGCTGTCGGCGAGGTCCGAACTTATGGCGTGGACCAACTTCTCGGCGCTTACCCTCCCTCCGAGCGGATCTTCCCCGTAGACCGCGGCCGTATCTTCTTCGTAAAGGACAGAATCCATCATTGCGAGCGTGGCAACGTCGTCACCGGCTTTGGACAACTCGACGGCCATGGCGTGTGCAATTGCGCCACCCAAGGACCACCCCAGCAGATGGTAGGGTCCGTGCGGCTGGACTGCGCGCATCTCCTCGACATACCGATGGGCCAGCTGACCAACTGATTCGAAGTTCGGTTCACCGCTGATGACCGGCGATTGCAGACCGTATACCGGGCGGTCAGGTGAGAGGTATCGAACCAGCCCCGAATACGCCCACGAGAGTCCGAGTCCCGGATGTACGCAGAACAGAGCCGGATGACTTCCGGTCGAACGCAGCGGAATCACCGCACCGAAAGCATCGTCGATCGACACTCTGATGAGGCCCAGTGGATCCCCGATGCGACCGGCAACCCCTGTGACTGTCGGATCCAGGAACATCAGTGGTAACGGAATCCGGCTACCGAGTCGTTCCTGCAGCGCAGTCACCGCAGTGACCGCGAGCAACGAGTTCCCCCCCAATGCGAAGAAATCGTCGTCGAGCCCGACCCGCTCGACCCCCAACACCTCCGCGAACACCTCCGCCACCACCTGCTCCACCGGAGTCACCGGCGCCCGGAACACCACCGGCTCGAATATCGGCGCCGGCAACGCCCGCCGATCCACCTTCCCCGACGTAGTCACCGGCAACCCGTCGAGCACCACCACCGCG
>NZ_JBYISM010000058.1:0-9072 GCF_057708605.1 Nocardia sp. bgisy118
GCGGTTGTTGACGTAGAGGGTCCACTTAGGCAGGTTCAGCGCCGTCATCGTTTCGATGATGATGCGCGGCAGTTCGGCATCGAAGTGCAGCGGCACGCGGTCGACACCGATGACGTCGATGTCGCATTGGGTGAACTCGCGGAATCGGCCTTCCTGGGGGCGCTCGCCGCGCCAGGCTCGCTGAATCTGGTACCGCTTGAACGGAAATACCAGGTCGTTGAGGTGGGCAGCGACATAACGGGCGAAGGGGACGGTGAGGTCGAAGTGCAGGCCCAGCCGCGCGTCGCTGGCGTCGTTGGGGTCGGCCTGCAGCCGCCGCAGGGTGTATACCTCCTGGGAGGTCTCGCCCTTGGCTTGCAAGGTTTCCAACGCCTCGACCGAGGGGGTCTCGACCGATGCGAAGCCATAGCGTTCGAAGCAGGCCCTGATGGTGTCGAGCCAATGCAGTTCGACCATCCGGACCTCGGGCAACCACTCAGGGAAGCCACTGATCGTTCCAGATTTGACGATTTGCGGACGGCTCACAAAATATCCCTTCGGGATTGGCATGGCGGGGCGCCCAGATCGACTACCAGCAGCACCCGTTGACGATGCAAGATGTTACGTGGCTGTTCGCCGATACCTGGATCGCTGCAGGCGGGACCGCCAACGATCCGGCTCGGGACTCGTCGCGCGATACCTTGCCGTCTACGACACCGGCAGCGCGTCGAGCTGGTGTTGGAGCCTCTCGATATCGCGTTCGGCGCTTCGCTGCCGGGCGCGGATGCCGTCGATGACGTTGGCGGGTGCTTTGGCGAGGAATTGGTCGTTGCCGAGCTTCTTTGTGGTGCCGTCGAGCTCTTTTCGTGCCGCGGCGAGGTCTTTTTCCAGCCGTCGTCGTTCCGCGTCGACGTCGATCGCCTGGGTCAGATCGAGGCTCACCCTGCTTTCACCGAGAGGCAATGTCGCTGTGGCCGTGAACTTCTGAGTAGCTGGTTCGAGCCGCAGCAGCTGGCGGATTGCGGCCTCATGTTTTCCGAGGGCGGCGGTCAGTTCGAGTTCAGCCGGAACCGGCTTGGTCGGGGGCAGGCCTTGGTCGGAGCGGAAACGGCGAACCTCGGTGACGAGGTTTTGCAATGCGGTGATTTCGGATTCGGCCGCCGGGTCGTGGTAACCGGCGGCGGTGGGCCAGGTTGCGATGACGAGGGACTCGCCGCCGGTGAGTGTGGTCCACAGTTTTTCGGTCACGAAGGGCACGATGGGATGGAGCAGCCGGAGCAGTGTATCGAGGACATGGCCGAGGACGCGACGTGCCGAGTCGGCCGCGGCGCCGCCTGCGGCGTAGGTGGCCTTGGACAGTTCGAGGTACCAGTCGAATACCTCGTCCCAGGCGAAGTGGTAGAGCAGGTCGGCGATCTTGGCGAACTGGTAGTCCTCGAAGAGGGCATCGGTGTCGGCGATGATGGTGTCGAGCCGTGACAGGATCCAGTGATCTGCGGTGGTGAGGGCCTCGGGTTGGGGCAGCGGGCCGTTGGTGGTGGCTCCGTTGAGCAGGGCGAAGCGGGTGGCGTTCCAGATCTTGGTGGTGAAGTTGCGGGCGCCTTCGACGGATTCTTCGCTGATCGGTGCGTCGGTGCCTGGGTTGGCGGCGCGGGCGAGCGCGAACCGCAGGGCGTCGGTGCCGTAGGCGTCCATCCAGGTGATCGGGTCGACGACGTTGCCGAAGGACTTCGACATCTTCTTGCCGTACTTGTCGCGGACCATGCCGTGCAAAGCGATCACCGAGAAGGGCGATTGGCCGGTGGCGTAGAGACCGAACATCATCATCCGGGCGATCCAGAAGAACAGCAGGTCATCGCCGGTGAACAGGACCGAGTTCGGGTAGAACTTGGCCAGGCTGGTGGTTTGTTCGGGCCAGCCCATCGTGGAGAACGGCCACAGCGCCGAGGAGAACCAGGTGTCGAGGACATCAGGGTCCTGAGTCCATCCCTCCGGTGCCGTTTCGTCCGGGCCGACGCAGAGCACTTCACCGTCGGGGCCGTACCAGATCGGGATCCGGTGGCCCCACCACAGCTGCCGGGAGATGTTCCAGTCACGCAGGTTGTCGACCCAGTCGAAGTAGCGCGACGACAGCTCAGCGGGATGGATGGTGACGCTGCCGTCGCGGACGGCGTCGCCCGCGGCCTTCGCCAGTGGTGCGACCTTGACCCACCATTGCATCGACAGGCGTGGCTCGATGACGGTGCCGCAGCGTGAGCAGTGCCCGACCGCGTGGGTGTAGGGGCGCTTCTCGGCGACGATGCGTCCTTCGGCGCGCAATGCTTCCACGACCGCGCTGCGAGCCTCGAGCCGGTCCAAGCCCTGGAATGGACCATGCGCGGTGATGATCGCGCGCTCGTCCATCACAGTGATCGAGGGCAGGTTGTGGCGTTGCCCGATCTCGAAATCGTTAGGGTCATGAGCGGGGGTGACTTTGACCGCGCCGGTGCCGAACGCTGGGTCGACGTGGGTGTCGGCGACGACGCGGATGCGACGGTCGGTCAGGGGCAGTTTGATCTGGCGGCCGATGAGGTGGCCGTAGCGGTCGTCGTCGGGGTGCACGGCGACGGCGGTGTCGCCGAGCATGGTTTCGGCGCGGGTGGTCGCGACGACGATCGAGTCCTCACCCTCGCCGTAGCGGATGGAGATCAACTCGCCGTCGCGTTCTTTGTGGTCGACTTCGATGTCGGAGATCGCGGTGGTGCAGCGTGGGCACCAGTTGATGATGCGTTCGGCCCGGTAGATCAGTTCGTCGTCGTAGAGGCGTTTGAAGATGGTCTGGACCGCGCGGGACAAGCCTTCGTCCATGGTGAAGCGTTCGCGATCCCAGTCGACGCCGTCGCCGAGGCGGCGCATCTGATCGGAGATGGCGCCACCGGACTCGTTCTTCCACTGCCACACGCGCTGCTCGAAGGCGTCGCGGCCGAGGTCGTGGCGGGACAGCCCTTCCTTGGCCAGCTCGCGCTCGACGACGTTTTGGGTGGCGATGCCGGCGTGGTCCATGCCGGGCTGCCAGAGCGTCTCGAAGCCCTGCATGCGCTTGCGACGGGTCAGTGCATCGATTTGGGTGTGCTCGTAGGCGTGGCCCATGTGCAGGCGGCCGGTGACATTCGGTGGCGGGATGACCACGGTGTAGGCGGGTTTGTCGCTGGTCTCCTCAGCACGGAAGTAGCCGTTGTCTACCCACCGTACGTACAGCTCGCTCTCCAGCTCTACCGGTACGAAGGTCGTCGGCAGGGTCGCGGGGTCGATGCTGTTTCGGGAGTGGGGTTCGGTCACAGTCGCCCAGCATATTGCCTGAGCAGTGCTCCTTCGGCCGGTACCTGACGATGGCCCGGACCTGGATCGGGCGTTCACGGGATGCCTAACGAATCGGCGAGGCTGATCATGGTGGCGTGGCGCTGGCCTGCGACGGTGAGGGCCTGGTCCAGATCGGCGGCGGCCATGTGCAGCAGATCGGTCAACCGGTCCGGTTTGCGGGCGTACACCTCGGCGGCGAGCTCCGCGGCGCAGCGCTCGTCGTCGAGAACGGCACGGAAATAGTCGAGGTTCTTCTCGACCACGTGCCGGGTCATCTGCAATTCGCTGACCGAGCTGGTGGACACGCGAGGGAAGCGGGAGTGCACACGGTATTCGTGGTACGGGCCTGCGATGCAGGCGATGGCGTTAGTCGTCCCGCGTCGTTGCCGGGCAGCGAGCAGGTCGATGGCGAATGCCCAGTCCTGCCACTTGCGGATGCGCGGGTCGTAGCCGCCCGCGGCGAGGGCATCGGCGCGTCGATACACGATCGGCATCGGCGCGTGGTGTTTGCGCACCAGCAGTTCCTCGTGCAGCGGATAAGCAGAGATCGTGAGTCCGGTGAAGCCCTCGAACATCCGTGAATAGGTGTGCACGAACGCGATCTCGTAGCTGGAGTCGAGGAGCCGGATCGCTGGTTCGAGGTACCCGCCGCAGGCGAGCAGCTGCGGATCGGTGGCGAGGCGGTCGTCGCTGTCGAGCGGCAGGATGTAGTCGAATCTTGCCGCGTCGAGCCCGGCGTTGCGGGCGACCTGGGCGCCGAGGTTGTGCGCCAGCCGCACGACCCGCACCTCAGGTCGGTGGATCGTGGTTTCGATGGCAGCCAGCGTGGCAGCGTCATCACTGCCGTCATCGACCACGACGATCTCGAGTGGGCAGAAAAGCGGTTGGTGGACGACGGAGTCGATTGCTTCGGCGAGCAGCTCGCCGCCGCTGTTGTAGCAGGGAATGATGACACTGATGCCGAATCGGCTTTCCTGGTTGGTCAGCATGGTCTCGTCGCGGGGGCGCGGTGGGCGCAGACGGTAATTCTGTTGGCTTCGAAGTGGTTTCGTGTCGATTGCGCGTTGCGCAGCGTGTGCGGTTCGAGCGACATCTGCGTATTCCATCCGGCATAGAGGGTTTCGACGGTGTCGCGGAAGGTTGCAGCGGTGTAGGCGGCTTCAGCCTCGATGAGCACCCGGCGGCCTCGGCGGTCGGTGCGGTGAATATCGGTGAACACCTCCAGGAAGTGCGCTGCACCCCAGGGCGCCCGCTGGATGCATCTCATCAGCAGGTCACGCACCTGATCTTGGCGTAAGTAGTGCAGGACGTCCTTGGCAACGACGACATCGAAGTGTTGTGTCACCACGAAGTTCTCGATTCGCCCCTCGAGCAGCGTGATGCGCTGGGCCCACGGTGGGCATCCATCCAGACGGGACCGCAGGATCGTTGCAGGCACCTGGTCGATGGCGACAACGTCGAACCCCGTGCGCGCCAACGCGACTGTGTAGGTGCCCATCCCATACCCGAGGTCCAGCGCAGTGCCAGGAACGCGGTCGCCGATCGAATTCAGGAAGTGAGCGAACCGATCGGAGACCGGCGCGCTCAGACGCTCTGCGGACTGGGCGCCATCCGCAAGGGCGTGTCGGTAGAACTCGGTGACTTCACGTTGCGATCGCATGATGCACACGGGCGTGCCCCTTCAGAATCCGTCGATCTCTACGGTCTGGCCGGGGATTCGTAGCGACAGCGCCAACGCTTCGGTGACACGCATCGGCAGGAAATGCTCATGCAGTCGACTACGGGTCTCGGTGCCGCGCAACCAGTTCTGCATCAGCGCGCGGTTGCTGTCGCTATGGAACAGCCCGTCGAACGTCTCTCGCGACACGTACTCGTGGTCGGTGAGCAGTGAAGCGTTGGCGCGTGTCAGGACCTCGGCAACCGCACCGATCCTGTCGGCATCCGGGCTGCGGGGAACGTCATAGCAGGTGACATGCACCGAGTAGAGAGTCGACAGCTGCGCTTCCAGGTCCACGCTGGAAGTACGGCCGTTCTTGTTATAGACCCCGTCCGGGAAGGCTGTCCAATGCCGGATCGAAGGTGTGGTCTGCTCGAACGACAACGTGCCCAAGGTGATCGTGGTGTCGGTTTCGGCATCGACCAACCGGAAGGTCGAGGTGATATCCGTTTCCCCATAGCGGCGCGGCTCACGCGCGAGCACTACGCAACGGGAGTCTCCCCCGAGCATCTGCGTGGCGGGACGCGACAGTCTCTGCCACTGGTCGGCGGGATAGGCACCGAACGAGCACACCTGCAACCGCAGGCGGCGGTTGCCGAACAGCAGCTTGTTCAACGACAACACCTGCACGGCGAGGTCGATGTAATGATAGCTGCCATGCATCAGCATCCCGTACCCGTAACGGTAGGGGTGATCGTCGCGAGTGACGAATTCGTGTTCGAGGTTCCACACCCCACCGGCCGCACGCA
Organism: Nocardia sp. bgisy118; assembly: GCF_057708605.1. Lineage (NCBI taxonomy): Bacteria > Bacillati > Actinomycetota > Actinomycetes > Mycobacteriales > Nocardiaceae > Nocardia > Nocardia sp. bgisy118. Next base: position 5,785 of record NZ_JBYISM010000058.1, read on the forward strand.
GATGGAAGGAAGTGAGCGGAGATTGCCACTGCTGCAACCGTTCCCGCAGTGAGGCGATGACTCGATCGTTGTAGATGGAGTGGTATCGGCTCAACGTCATCACCGAATGCCGGGCTTGGCGGCGCGTGGCCGCCGCGATCAGCTCGCTCATGCTGGTTGAGATCAACGAGGGATCGAATCGGTCGCCGATCATCGGTGCCAGGACTGGCTTCTCGACCAAGGAATCGACCCCGTCCTCGACACATTGACGCAGGTACTGTTCGTGCGATCCGACCTCGGTGGCGATGTAGGCCTTCATCGGCAGGCCCGGCAACCGCAGCATGCCCAACGCCGAGCGAGCGGTGTCCCGCGCCCGCGCTTGGTTGCCGCGGTCGGAGGGTACGAAAACCTTCATCCGCGGTTGAGGATCGACGCCGACGAGACGCTGTTCAATCACTTCCCGTTCGGATTCCAGATCGATGACCGACCACGAATCCAGATGCCCGTCCTCGATCGCAGCCCGGATACACGGCATGTACTTGTTGCGGACAATCTCGTCGTACCCGATCACGACCAGCTGATGGATGCTCACCGGAACCCCTCCCGTCGCCTGTCGGCGGAGACCCGGTCCACCGACGATGCCTGTCGCTCAATCCCACCCAATGGGAGGTCCGGGATACAGCGGCCATTGGGCAGCCAGGGGATGTCCATCGGCGCCGATGGTGGACGGCCGCATATTGTGGCTTCCATGGCGATCGACGCGGTGTTCTTCGATGTAGGTGAGGTTCTGGTTGACGAAACCCGGGAGTACGGCACCTGGGCGGACTGGCTCGGGGTCCCCCGGCACACCTTTTCAGCCGCTTTCGGTGCCGTGATCGCTCAAGGTAGGGACTACCGCGAGACCTTCCAGATCTTCCGGCCGGGCTTCGATCTCACTGCTGAGCGGGAGCGTCGAGCTGAGGCGGGTCAGCCGGAGTGGTTCGGCGAGGACGACTTGTACCCGGACGTACGCCCGTGCCTGTCGGCGCTCCGTGCACAGGGCCTGACGGTCGGCATTGCAGGAAACCAGACCACTCGCGCCGAAGACATCCTTCGAAACTTGCAGCTACCGACCGACATCCTCGGCACCTCTGATAGCTGGGGCGCCAGCAAGCCCTCGTTGGCGTTTTTCGAGCGCTTGATCGCTGAAGCGGGAGTTGCTGCCGAGAGAATCCTTTACGTTGGCGACCGGGTCGACAATGATCTTCGCCCGGCCATCGAACTCGGTATCAACGCCGCCGTAATCCGCCGCGGGCCGTGGGGGCACATCCTGCGTGACGATACTGCGCACAAGATCTTGGGCACTGACATCGAGGGGCGCAGCCTCTTTCGCCTCGACAATCTCTCCGAGTTGCCTGATCTTGTGCGGAAGTACAACGAGCAAGAGAACTGATCACGAACCCGCAGCCAGCGGGCGTAGCTCGTTAGCCCGCTGTGCAAGCTCGGCACCGCCTCGGGTTCCGCTGAGGGCTCGCTGGACAGCCGGGATGCGTTCGTATGCGGTTCGGTAAAAGGTCGATTCCAGTTCCGCGCATGCCTGTTGCGCGATCGTTGCGGCGTGGTCGGCATCGGCCGCCGCGTGCGCTTCAGCCAAATCGAACAGCAGGACGCTGCGCTGTTTCTGAGCCTTTGGATCGAGCTGATTCAGAGCCGTCTGGAGCCAACGAGCCGCCGAGTCGTGATGTCCGGCGAGCAGTGCGACGTTCCCAGCGAATCCGGCCAGCCGCGTCGCGTCGAAGAAGTCCAAACGATCGGAGTCCGTGCCACCGGTGCCCAGAGAGTCCTCGGCTTGCCGGATTCTCTCTCTTGCCGAGGCCGCGTGACCAGTTCGTGCATGGATTTCTGCGGTAACGCAATGCAGCCACGAACGCAGAAGCGGCCCGCTGTCGTAACGCGCATGCGCATGTGCGACGTCGAGGAGCTGGCCAGCGGCTACGGAGTTCCCGACGAACCCGGGAAGGAAGGCACGGTGAGCTGCGATCATGGTGGCGAGCGCATGGTCGCCACACTGCGCGACAGCCGATTCGGCATACCCGAAGCACCGCTCGGCCAGCGGTGCATGCCCGAGATCGAAGAATGCCAATCGCGCCGATAATAGCGCGGTCTCGGCAACAGCCCCCGCGAGTTCGGCTCCGTCATGCAGGGTCTCAGGTGACGCCGCGAGCAGCTGAGTACCGAGCCGCAGGTGGCTCAGTGCAGCATCGAGCAACACCGTCGGTTCGCTAACCCAGTACATCTCGCGCTGAGTGGCGGTGATCGTGCGATACGCGGCGACCGCACGCGGGTCACGCCGTTTGCCTGGCTGATGCCACGCCGCTTCGGCTTCGCCGACCACTGTCGACGCAGCCAGCGGTGACAAGCCTGCCGCCAGCAGAGCGGTCAGAAACTGCTTTCGACCGAAGCCAGTTACTTCGTCGGCCATCAACAACCTCCTCAATTCATCGAGCATCTCAGGTCCTGGGTGGCCAAGTTCATCCGGGCGCATGGCCAGCTCCTCAGGGCTGAGCAGCCCGAGGTCGGCAGCAGGAAGTCCAAGCACCGAGACGAGATGCTTGCGGAATCGCGGCTCTGGCCATCGTTCCCCGGACTCCCACCGCCGAGCAGTATCCGCAGTCAGTCCAGTGTCGGTCTCGCCGTGCGCCTTCATGCTCAGCGCAATCTGGTTGACCAACTCTTCCCTACTCCAGCCCTTCTGCAGCCGCTGCCAGGTCAGCCGCTTGTTGGGTGGATAACGGCGCTTGCCTTTCGTGCTCATAAGCCCACATCCTCGGAATGCGTTCGGATCGGCACCGATCACCGACATTGCCAACGGTGACCGCGCCAGACCCGTGGCGGGCTGGCTGCACGTCGGCGGTGCCGTGGCGGGTACTTCCCAGTAGTCGCAGGCGGTGTCCTGGAACGTGAACCCGTTCACCGACATCCGAAGGACCCGAGCCGTGCCGATGACCGTTCCCCAACTCATACAGGGCCAGCCGACGCGTTTCCTGACGAGGACAGCGTCGGCGGAGTCCCGCCTGCGGCGACCTCGCTCGGATCAGCTGGGTGGGTTCGGTGGGCGCGCCGTCTCCTGTCAGGGGGTTTTGAGGTGACGGAGCGGCAGGCGTTGGCTCGTGCTCGGACGATCGTGTTGTTCAGTGCTGGCGCGGCCCAGGGCCGTCGTGTGGCGGCCGAGGCACGGCAGGCGACGGTGTCCCGTCTTCGTGTGGCGCCGGAGCCGGGTGGGCGTCACCGGAGGGAGTTTCAATGATCGTGTCAAGCCGCAGCGCTGGT
>NZ_JBYISM010000059.1:0-6253 GCF_057708605.1 Nocardia sp. bgisy118
AACCACACCCCCCCCCCTCCCCCCAGCGACCAACCGGTCGGCTTTCTGGGTCTAGATCGGCTCGCCCCGTTGAATCGCTTCGGTAGCTTGACGATTGCGACCGATCCGGGTGCCGATCTCCATCCGGTTGTCCCACGCGTACGCGAGCGCGGTCCTGATCTTGCGGGAGTGCAGATCGGATTGCCCGCTCAGCACGGCGATCCGGCGTTCCACCGGACCGTCCAGCTCGAGCAGCCTGGCCACCACCTCCCAGACATCGGGTCCGGCGGCCAGCGCGGCCCGCCGGTTGTGGATCGGCCCGCGGAACACGATCCCCGGGTGCTCCAACTGGTCGACCCCCTCCCGAATCAACCTGTCGAGCAGTGTGGTCGAACTGGTTCCCTCCAGTGCGGCTCGCGCGACAAGCCGTCGCCCGGCCGATTCCGAGACGCGAAACGACGTACCCATTGCCCTCCTCGGCTCGAAACTCAGCGACCTACTCGCTAAGGGTGCCCGGGAGGGCGGCGATGTCACACCGGTGATCATGGTGACATCGCCGTGTCCGCACCGCTGACCGCCTAGCGCCACAGCCGCATTCGAGAAGCGCCGCCGGACCGCAGTCTGTTCCACAGCCCCGCGAACGGCCGGAACGAAGGCGGAGGTACGCCTAGACCCGTTCCTTGGACCGGGTGCGCACCCGCAGCGCGATCGGCTTCTGCGTCTCGGCGAAGAAGTCGTTGCCCTTGTCGTCGACGACGATGAACGCGGGGAAGTCCTCGACCTCGATCTTCCAGACCGCCTCCATGCCCAGCTCGGGGTATTCCAGCACCTCGACCGACTTGATGCAGTCCAGCGCGAGCCGGGCCGCGGGGCCGCCGATGGAACCGAGGTAGAAGCCGCCGTGCTCCTTGCACGCCTTGGTCACCTGCGCCGAACGATTGCCCTTGGCCAGCATGACGAACGAGCCGCCCGCCGCCTGGAACTGATCGACGTAGGAGTCCATCCGGCCCGCGGTGGTGGGGCCGAAGGAGCCGGAGGCGTAACCGTCGGGGGTCTTGGCGGGACCGGCGTAGTAGACGGCCATGTCGCGCAGGTAGTCGGGCATCGGCTCGCCCGCGTCCAGCCGCTCCTTGATCTTGGCGTGCGCGATGTCACGGGCGACGACCAGCGGGCCGGTCAGCGAAAGCCGGGTCTTGACAGGGTATTTCGACAGTTCGGCGCGGATCTCCGACATCGGCCGGTTCAGGTCGACCTGCACGACGTCGCCGCCGAGGATCTCGTCGGTCTGCTCCGGCAGGTACTGCGCGGGCTCGCGCTCGAGCTGCTCGAGGAACACGCCCTCCGGGGTGATCTTGGCCAGCGCCTGCCGGTCGGCCGAGCAGGACACCGCGATCGCCACCGGGCAGCTGGCGCCGTGCCGGGGCAGCCGCACCACACGCACGTCGTGGCAGAAGTACTTGCCGCCGAACTGCGCGCCGATCCCGAACGACTGGGTGAGCTTGAAGACCTCTTCCTCGAGCTCGAGGTCGCGGAAGGCGTGCGCGGCGAGCGAGCCCTCGGTGGGCAGGTTGTCCAGGTAGTGCGCCGAGGCGTATTTCGCCGTCTTGAGCGCGAATTCGGCGCTGGTGCCGCCGATCACGACCGCGAGGTGGTAGGGCGGGCACGCCGCGGTGCCCAGCGAGCGGATTTTCTCGTCCAGGAACTCCAGCATCCGCGTGGGGTTCAGGATGGCCTTGGTCTCCTGGTAGAGGAAGGACTTGTTGGCCGAACCGCCGCCCTTGGCCATGAACAGGAACTTGTAGGACGGGTGCGCGGGATCGCCCTGGGTGGAATACAACTCGATCTGCGCGGGCAGGTTCGAGCCGGTGTTCTTCTCGTCCCACATGGTGATCGGAGCGAGCTGCGAGTAGCGCAGGTTCAGCTTGGTGTAGGCGTCGTAGACGCCGCGGCTGATCCATTCGGCGTCGTCGACGCCGGTGAGCACGCCCTCGGACTTCTTGCCCATCACGATGGCGGTGCCGGTGTCCTGGCACATCGGCAGGATGCCGCCCGCGGAGATGTTGACGTTCTTGAGCAGGTCGAGCGCGACGAAGCGGTCGTTGCCCGAGGACTCCGGGTCGTCGATGATCTTGCGCAGCTGACCGAGGTGCGCGGGACGCAGGTAGTGGCTGATGTCGTGCATCGCCTCGGTCGTGAGCAGCCGTAGCGCCTCGGGATCGACCTGCAGGAACGTGCGTCCGTTGTGCTCGAAGGTGCTGACGCCCTCGGTGGTCAGCAACCGGTACGGCGTGTCGTCGGCGCCGGTCGGCAGCAGATCTGAATAGCGGAATTCCGGGGCGGTCACGGATCGCACTCCTTCGGGTGGGACTGGGGCTCGAGCGGACCGTCGGCCGCAGACGGGCTGGGCCAGGCTGGTCACAAGCACAGCGAGCCTATCCAGCGGTCCAGGACCGGCCACGGGTTAGGCAAACCTAATTGTGCAGGCGGACACCTCACAGCCGCACCGAACCCATAGTGCGACTGTGCGACTCGGGGCCCGCGCATTGGTACGCCGCACAAAAGGTTGCACGTTCAACCCCAGTGGTGCTACCTGTCAGTCCCTACAGTTTGTCGCGCTCGACACGACCACAGCGGGGCAATTGGCTGACACGTCAGAGGCTTGGAGGCTGCCGTGACCGATCCGCAGTGGCTCGACGACGTCGAGATGCGGGCCTGGCTGGGATTCGTGCGCACGCGCGATCTCATCGCCGCCGCCGTGGGACGCGACTCGTCGCGTGAGTCGAACCTCACCTACGTCGAGTACTCGGTGCTCGCACGCCTGGCGGGTTCCGAGGACCACCGGCTGACCTTCGCCGACCTGGCCGAGGCGCTGGAGTGGTCGCAGAGCAGGCTCTCCCACCAGATCACCCGAATGGAGAAGCGCGGATTGGTGGTGCGCGAGCCGATCCCCGACGACGCGCGCCGCACCGCCGCGCGGCTCACCCCGCGCGGCGCCGCCGTGCTCGGCACCGCGGCGCCCGCGCATGTGCGCAGCGTGCGCAAGCACATGATCAACGCGCTGGACCGCGAACAGCTCAGCGCGCTGGCCGACATCTACGACACGCTGCTGTCGCACCACCGCAGACAACCTCCGGGCTGACCCGGGGTCAGGCCGACGCGGACGCCGCCTTCGCCGCGGCAGCCCCGGGCACGCCGAGCGCCCGTTCGAAGCCGTCGGGCACCACGAGGTCGCCGCGGTTCAGCTCGGTGATCGCCGTCTTGCGCAGACCGAGCAGGGCCGAGTCGATGCCGCCACGCAGGATGTCGAGCACGTTCTCCACGCCCGCCTGCCCGTTCGCGGCGAGGCCCCACAGGTAGGCGCGGCCGATCATCACCGCGCGGGCGCCGAGCGCCACCGCCTTGACCACGTCGCTGCCGCGGCGGATACCGCCGTCGAGCACCACCTCGATCTGGCCGCCGACGGCGTCGGCGATCACCGGCAGCGCCCGGATGGCGGCCGGGGTGCCGTCCAGGTTGTTGCCGCCATGGTTGGAGACCGAGATCGCGGCGACGCCCGCGTCGACGGCGCGCTGCGCGTCGTCGACCCGCATCACGCCCTTGAGCATCACCGGGCCGTCCCACTGCTCGCAGATCCAGCGCACGTCGTCCCAGTCCGGCGCGGGGGTCCCCATCCACTCGCCGTAGGCGCCGAAGAAGCCGGGGGCCGGGCCGCCGCCCACCGCCATGTTGGGCGCGGTGAGATCAGGAATGTGGCCGGAGCGGGCGTAGGTCGCCAGCCAGCGCGGGCGGGCGAGGGTCTGCGGCGCGAATTTGAGCATGGTGCGCAGGTCCAGCTTCTCCGGGATCACCGGGCTGCCCCAGTCGCGGCCATGCGAGAAGGACCAGTCGAGCGTCAAGATGAGCCCGACCGCGCCTGCCGCCTTCGCCCGCGCCATGCGCTGCAGGATCTCGTCCTTGCCGCCGCACCAGTAGAGCTGGAAGAAGGTGGCCGGGTTCGCCGCGATCACTTCCTCGATCGGCTTGCTGGCGAAAGAGCTGAGCCCCATGGCGATACCGCGCGCGGCGGCCGCCCGCGCGACGGCTACCTCACCGTCGGGGTGCACCGCCTGCACGCCGGTCGGCGAGATCAGCACCGGCATCGACAGCGGCTGGCCGAGCACCGTGGTCGACTGGTCGCGCTCGCCGATCGGGCCCGCGACGTGCGGCGCGAAGCCGAGTTCGGTGAAAGCCTTCTGGTTCTCCTCGATGGTCTGACCACGCTCGGAGCCCGCGATCAGCGCGCCGTACACCGATGTGGGCAGCCGCTTCTTCGCGCGGCGCTGCGCCTCGGCGACGGTTTCGAACCAGGGATTCATGATGGGAGTCCTTTCGGGGCGTGCGCCGGCCACCAGTGCCGGGTCTTCTGAGTCAGGTCGTCGGTCAATCGGGCGAGCAGGGCCCGGCCCTCCTCGGCGTGCGCGCCCTCGGGATCGCCGAGCACACCGTTCGGGCTCACCGCGCGCACTCCCCCGGCGCGCAGCAGCGGCAGCAGCTCGTCCAGCGGACGGGTGTCGCCCTTCTCCGCGCGGTCGGCGCGTACGAGATCGGGGCGCAGCGCGAGTTGCAGCGCGGTCTCGGCGCGACCCGCGTGCAAGCCGCCCGAATAATGCGGCAGGTACACCCGCACGTCACGGGATTCGCTGCGCAGCAGCTCCTCGGCGCGGCGCAGCGGGTCCAGGTTCCCGCCGTGCCCGCTCACCACGAGGACGCGGTCGAAGGTGTCGGTGGCCGAGCGGCACAACTCCACGATCACCAGCTCGAGCGCGGCCTGCCCGATGGACAGGGTGCCCGCGAATCCCGCGTGCTCGCCGCTGGATCCATACGGAATCGCCGGTGCCACAAGCACATCCGCGCGCACCGCGGCCAGCCCCGCGCAGAGCGCCGTGGCGATGTCGGTGTCGGTGGACAGCGGCAGGTGCGGTCCGTGCTGCTCGGTGGCGCCCACCGGCACGGCGAGGATCGCCCCGGTGGCGCGCGCGCCCGCCTCCGGCCATGTGAGATCCGCCATGCTGCCCATGCCAGCGAGATTAACGTCACCGACTGACATAATCAATACTTTCAGGGACTGACAAAATTAGACGGGCAGCGGCCATAATGACTCCGTGACCACGCGGACCACCCGGGGCCGACCCCGCGGCACCACCAAGCGCGAGCTCGAAGTCATCGCCATGCGCCTGTTCACCGAGCAGGGCTTCGACGACACCACCGTCGACCAGATCGCCGCCGCCGCGGGCATCAGCGGGCGCACCTTCTTCCGCTACTTCCCCACCAAGGCCGAGGTGCTCTGGCACCAGTTCGACGACGAAGTGGCCGCCCTGCGCGCGGCCTTCGCGACGGTGCCCGACGACGTGCCGATGATGACGGCCGTGCGCCGAGTCGTGGTGAACGCCAACCGCTATCGCGCCGAGGACGTGCCCGAGCTGCGCAGGCGCATGCACTTGGTGGCCACCGTGCCCGCGCTCGCCGCCACGGCGGGCGCGCACTACGACGCCTGGGAGCGCGCGGTGAGCGCCTTCGCCGGGCGACGGCTCGGCGAACCCGAGGACGGGCTCATCCCGATGGCCGTCGGCCGCACCACGCTCGCGGCGGCCCGCGCCGCCTTCGACGCCTGGTTGCGCCGGGCGGACGCCGATCTCACCGTCTACCTGGACGAGGCCCTGCTCGCCCTGGAGCGCGGATTCGTGACGACCACATGAATTGTGCGCGAGCTACCCATAGGTTTCAGCGGCAATCGGGATGGGGTATGACTAGGCTCGGACTCGGCCACGGCCGAGCGCACGACGAACCACCGACCTACCCGTCGAAAGGGGCTGGAATTTCCATGTCCGAGGTGTCCATGAGCCTTTCGGCGGACTCGCTGGCCGCGGGACCGGTAGACAACTTGCTTCCGCAGCTGGTCGAGCACCTGCGCCAGAACCGCACCGCGCTGCGCGAGGAGTGGGCGCGCCGTATCACCGATGCCCAGCTGCTCACCGCCATGACCCCGGAGGAGATCTTCTCCGAGGCCACCTCCATCTACGACAACTACGTCGAGGTGCTGGAAACCGGTAGCGTCGAGGCGCTGCAGGCCTACGCGCGCGACCTGTCCGAACGCATCATCCCGAGAGGAGTCGAGACCGACGAGGTCCTGGGCATCGTGCTCCTGCTGCGAGATGTGCTGGCCCGCTCGCTCTTCGAGAAGTACCAGTCCAACTTCGACCTGCTCAACCACGCGCTCGACGCCTACGAACCGGCC
>NZ_JBYISM010000060.1:0-4711 GCF_057708605.1 Nocardia sp. bgisy118
GATCCCGGTGATCCGCCGCCCGCCCAGCTTCAGGTTGTAAGCCAATACTGGCAGATGCCGTCGCTGGTGATGGTGTCGAGCTCGCCGCCACAGGCGGTGATAACCCGGCGGGAGGCCAGGTTGTCGGTTCGGCAGGTCATCCTGGCGCGGATGATGCCGAGATCCTTTGCCAGCGGCAGCGTTTGGCGCAGAATCTCGGTCGCGACACCTTGCCTACGTCGGTCTGGGACGACGACATAGCCGATATGGCCGCCCCAGTGCATCAACTTGTCGGTGAGCATATGGCGGATGTCGCTGCTGCCGATGATCTGTCCCGAGGTGTCCTGGGCCATCAGGAACGTGCTCGGCACCGCCTCGGGCTCAAGGTCGATGCCACAGCGAGTCCTGTCGAGCCGATCGAGATAGGCAGCCCACGGTCCGCCGTAGTCCTTGGCGAAGGTGAACCCATCGGCGTGCAGACGACGACGGACCGACAGGAACTGCTGTTCGTCGCCCGGCCCGAGCAACCGCAGCCGGACAACAGCCCGGTTGCTGGTACCCGAGGTCAGCGGCAGCGACATCTCGATCTCGGTGACATCAGGATCGTCCAATGCCGGTTTGCACCGACCGGTCTCGCCGAATCCAAGCCGCGTGTACAACTTACGAGCAGGGTCGTTGTCCTCGACAACCCACAGCTTTAGCCGGTGGTGTCCGGCTGCGCGTGCCCAGTCGACTACTGCGCCGACGAGCACATCCGAGATGCCGGTGCCGCGGGCGTTTGGATGGATCCATGCCGACACCAGCGAGGGCTGCCCGTCGTCGACAAGCCCGCCAGCTGAACCGACCAGCGCATCGTCGTGCTGGGCGATGAAGAACGTGTGCCGGTCCATCCAGCCATGCCACTGCTCTTCGCTCCACGTCGATGCGACCTCGAACGCAGAACCGAAAACGCCGAACCGGGCTTCCCGTAAGGCTTGCAAACGTACAGCACGCACGAGCTGCCAATCGTCAGCAGCCACTTTGCACACCCTCATCACCTGAGCCTGATCAGCGCCAGCCAGCAGCGCAACACAATATCGTCTGGGTTCCCTGTGTATCGGAGATCGACACGGGACGAATGAGGGGCCTCGTCCAGGAGCGGGGCCAACTGCTCCAGTTCAGATCCAACCCACCGCTGTCGGCGCTTGCGGATCCCGGTTGTGGACAGCAAGCTTCGGTTTCGCGCCCAGTGGTGACCCCAAATCCCCTGTGCTGCTGGCGTCCAACGCAGAACCCCCGGACTCGCCTGGCTCTCCCCCTAGGCGTCCGGGGGTTCTGTCGTTCCTACCGACCGTCCCAGCTACACCACTTCTGGAGGTATGTCATGAGCTACGTTCCCTCCCAGGTCGTTTGTCTGGTCCTTCGTCCGGCGACGGCGTAGGCCGCATTGGGGCGGTGGTTAGGTTTGCGGAGACAGCTAGCCACGGATTAACGAACGCTCCGCATGCAGTCGTATCCTCGGGTTATGGTCGAGCAGCTCTCCCGAGATCCCGCGGTGAACCGCGCGGGTCTGGCAGCTCGCTCGCAGGTACGTCGCGCCTTTCGTGAGTCACCTGGCTTCGGCTTCGCCTACACCTCTCTCCAGCGGAGTTTCGCGTATCAGCAGTCTCTGGCCGGACACTTCGCGCGGTTCGATCAGCTGGTCACCGTCAGGTTGCAGCGTCGCATCATCCCTGTACTGGGCTCCGGCGCTTACGGAATGCATACGCTCCAGAGCTCGATCCGTGCAGTGGGGACACCGCAACTGCTCAGGCAGATGCGGAGCGTCCTCGACACCATCTACGACCGCCGTCTCCGTGAGGTGCACTGGTGGGTTCCTGACCACATCGATCCCGCGAGACCTGCCGAGGTCCGTGGTCTCGAGGAAGCACTTCCCGAGCGGCGCCGCCGCTCGGCCAACGACTTCGCCCAAGTCCTCGCGCAGCTGCGCGCGATGCTGCGCTCTCGTCATCGGCGTGCCTCGGATCCGCCGGGGCGGCTCGTCACCTCGCGTCGCCAAGTCCCGCGCGGCCCGAACACCCACATGTTGACCCAACCATGTCAACATGCGGGGTCTGCCGTGCGCGCGTAACAACTAGGCGCACAGGCAGTCTCGCGAACCATAAGGACGAGACTGCTCATGCCTCACAATGTCATCTCCCTGCTGGGCACTGTCCAGCCCAATCTGTTCGCCCTCGTGCTCGCTGCGCTGATTCCCGTCGGGGTCCTCACTGTGCTAGTCATGTTGGCCGCGACGGTGGCGATCTTCGGCGGCACGGAGCGGGGCGAACGCGCCCGCCTGGTGCTGTGTAATCTCCTCGAGGTCCTCGGCCGCGGCGGTCGGCAGTGAGCGCCCAGCGCGGGCCTGGAGCGCCGATGCGGTGCCCGGTGACCGTGCTCGCGCACGTCGTGGCGATGTATCGCGACGGGAGGTCCTGCGCGGCGATCGCTCGCGCCCTCACCGAGGCCGGTGTGCCCAAACCGGCCGGCGGGCTCGGGTGGCAGCGGTGTCATGTGTGGCGGCTGGTGCGAACGTCCACCGCCCTGACCATCATGGCCGATCTCGAGTAGGACCGGCTCACGGCGGCGTGATCGGTGAAGCGCTGGCCCTCACGTGAGGGCCAGCGCTGATCGGAAAACCACGACACGCCGCCAGCAGCGTGTCCTTGTCCGGTCCCCTCGACCAGTCTGGAACCCGTTATCCCAACGAGAACAGAAACTCTCGCGTGACCGGCATCTGCTTGAGCAGCGTCGCCACGCGCGGGGAATAATCGGTGATCTGCACGTCGCGGGGGTCGCCTGGATGTCGTCCACCTTGACCGCGAGCGTGCGTTCCTTGGCGAGTTGGCACACCATCGCCCGTGACAGCTCTGGACAGGCCACTACGGTGGTCTTCGCGTCTCGTCGGGGATTGGGATCCGGGACCCGGTGGGCTGTCGAGCCTTGCCTGCCCGCCGAGGCTGTAGCGCGGTGAGACCGTTCGGATACGGAACCCGCAGGTCTCACCGTGCCTGCCCGGTCTTGGTTGTGTTCAAGGTGGTGTTCTCAGCAGGCGATGGCGGGTGTGTCGGAGACGCCGTACCCGATGAGAACGTCGGGGGATTCACCGTATTCGCCGATCCCGAGGCTCACCGAGCGAGGTTGGTTGGTCCAGGGTGCGCGCAGATTGATCGGGGCCAGGCGGCGACACTCGTAGGCGACCTGCATCGGGGTGGAGTCCCACAAGCGGGAGAAGTCGGGGGTGGCTCGCAGTTTCATGAACAGCGATCGTGCTCGGGGGAGGTCGCGGTATCGCCCGAACGTGCCGCGCAGGATGGCGACGGTGTGGCGGATTTCGCTCTCCCAGTTGTCGATGTTGTCGCGGGCGGTTGGGGAGAACATCCACAAGCTGTAGTTGTTGTCGGCCTCGGCGAGGCCGGGCACCGTGCGGTGGAAGATCCGGTTGCCGTGCAGCACGGTCCGGAGGGGATCGAAGTAGACGGCAAGGACATCGCGGGTGTCGAGGCCGTCGAGGTCGGCTTGGACGCCCGCGCTGGTGAGGCGCTGGCGTAGCTCCTGGGCGTGTGGCAGTCCTCGGGAGGGTTGCCACAGTTCGTGCAGATGTTGGCGCTGGTCGAAGTCGAGGTCGAAGGCGTGGGTCAGTTTGGCGAAGCTGTTGGGGCCGGGAATGATTCGATTCGCGACGATCTTGTCCAGGTGGGAAGTGCTGATGTCGGCGGATCTGGCGACGTCCGCCCGTGAGCGGCGATCACGCAGGCGCAGGAATTCCAGCGTGTCGTGGAAGTCGGGCATCGCGTCCAGAATGGGAGCTTCCTGCATCTCAACCGTCCCGTCTGTGCGGAGGTAGCGCGTGGACGCGAACGACGAGCCGCAGGTTCGACATCGCGGTGGCGGGCGCGGCTGGAGGGACTGCTAGTCATCGAGGACTCCTTGTCAATGGTGCGGGTTGGGAATTCGGAGGTGGCCCCGGCGGGGTGGCGTAGCGAGTCGGTCAGGGCACGGGCCCGGTGTAGGGCTGTCGGTAGCACAGGCAGAATCGGGCGTCGGGTGAGCCTGGGGCGTCGCCGAGGTGGATGCGCACCGAATACAACTCGCCGGTGGTGGGGTCGCGCAGGTGTACGGGGTCATCAGGGCGGCGGCCGTAGGCGAGGGCGATGCTGGTGTCCCATATCTGGCTGAACAGGGCTGAACCGCGCAAATCCTGGTAGAGGGTGCGGGCGTGCGCGGCCTCGCGGTGGCGCCCGAGCGCACCGCGCATGGTCGCGACCATGTAGGCGGCGGCGCTGTGGTGACCGATGACGAGGTGTTCGGCGGTCGGGGCGGTGGCCCCGGGGTGGAAGAACCACGAGCAGATGTTGTCGCCGAACTGCTCGACGCCGGGCAGGGCCGCGCGGAAGCGCTGGTTGGCGAGAACGAGGTTCCACAGGGGATCGATGTAGGCGGCGGCGACGTCGCGCTCGTCCAGGCGAGCCAGTTTCGCCCGACGATCGGGGGTGAGGGTGCGGGCGCGCAGCTCCTCGAGCGGTGGCAGCGGGACCGGCGGGCGGGCGAGGTCGCGGGTGTAGCGTTCCTGCGCGCTATCGAGGTCGTAGGTGGCGACGAGGTTGTTCAGAACGGTCGCCGTGCATCCGGCGTCGCCGCGCTCGATCTTCTTGAGCAGGTCCATGCTGATGTGGAGGTGGGCGGCGGCGCGGGGGCGAGAAAGCTTGCGGCG
>NZ_JBYISM010000061.1:0-4434 GCF_057708605.1 Nocardia sp. bgisy118
GGTTTTGTTGACTGCACTAACTGACTCGATTCCGATGAATCATGTTGGGGGGCCGAGTAATTCGGCTGCAGGACCGGTGTGGCAGGTTGTCCGCTCGTGTCTGCTGATCGTTGGACCCTGGCCGAGAGCCGGGATGTGCGCTCGCTGGTGGTGGCCCAGGTTGGCTCGGTGGTGGTCACCGCTGATCCGCTGGAGCCCGCTCGCCTGGTTGATGTCGATGGCTGTGCGGATGAGCACGTGCGCCAGTTCGTCCGCCACCTCGTGGCATGCGACTACCCCGCCACCACCTGTCGGTCGTATTTGTTGAGTTTGTTGCGTTGGTTCCGGTTCCTCGCCGCGGTACAGGTGCCGTGGAATCAGGCTGCGCGACATGATGTTCGGGACTTCGTGCTGTGGTTGCGAGTCGCCAAGAATCCGCAGCGGCGGCCTCGTCGCCGCGACGGGAGTCTGGCCGGGTCAGTGAATCCGGTGACCGGTAAGCGCACGCTGTCGGAAGGCTATGCGGCCTCGACGATCAATCACTCGCTGTCGGCGGTGAAGATGTTCTATGACTATCACCTGCTGACCGGGTTCGGTCCGGTGGTCAATCCTGTGCCCCTGCAACGTAGTCGCGGTCTGGATCGGGCGGGGTCGCATCGCAGCCCTGTCGAGCCGGCGCCGCTGAATGGGCGGGCTCCGTATCGGCAGCGCATCCGCACCAAATCGCCGCGGGCGTTGCCCGATGCGGTGTTCGATGATTTCTTCGCTGCCCTGCCGAGCAATCGTGATCGCGCGATCGTGTCGATCGCGGTCGGCTCGGGCCCGCGGGCCGACGAGTTGTTGCGGATGCGGTTGGAGGATCTCGACATCGGCCGCCAACTGGTCGCACTCGAAGGCAAAGGCCACCGTGAGCTGGAGTGGGTTCCCGCGCCGCCGGACGCGTTCTTGTGGTTGGCCGCCTATCTGGCCGAGACCGAGCATCTGCGCCCCGCGGGTGAGACTGGGGTGTGGTGGACGCTGCGGCGCCCGACGCGTCCTTTGACGTATTGGGCGTTGCGTCAGGTCCTCAACCGCGCCAATGAGCGTCTCGGCGCGAACGTGACGTTTCACGACTTGCGTCACACCTACGCGATGCGGCTGTTCGACGACCCGAACCTGTTGATCACCGACGTTCAGCGGTTGATGCGGCACCGATCGCTGGCCAGCACCCAGATCTACGCCCGGGCACGCATCGATGATCTGGTGCGCAAGATGCGCGAACATTACACTCGCCCGGCACCGGCCGAGCCGGGTCCGGATCCTTCCTACGATCCGGCCGCGATGGCCGTGCTGTTCCCGGGGCTCGCGTGACCGACTCCACCACGACCCACGCCCACGCCCCCCGAAAAGCTGCGGAAAACACACAATTGAGCAGCGGACTCGGTGCTGTCGCTAGCTCGCACCCGTTCTACGAGCATCCGATCACACCCGCTCACCACAGGGTCCTGTTCGACCATGCTCTTGGCATACTCACCGTTCGGCTGCCGGAGAGCCTGGCCCGCTTGAATCCGGTCACCCGCTACACGAGCGTGCTGGAAGCCTGGTTCGACTGGCTCGATCAGTTCCCCGGTGACACCTACCAGGCGCGGTGGGTGGCCAGCGGCGCCGACACCGACGGCCGCGGCTGGCTGGACTCGATTACCGCAAATCACCATCAGCGCAACCGATTCAGCCGCGCACACGAGGCGATCGTGTGTTGCGGCGCGATCCGACCCAGCTATGCGTTTCTGCTGACCGTGCGGAGCAAACGGTTGTGGTCGACCTGGCGCCAGGAACACGACACCGCCATGTTCACCCGAATCGCCCAGGTCGCCGACGGCTTGGGCCGCGACCCATCCAAGACCGGCGCCACGCTGATCGACTTCTGTCGCATGTCGATCCGCACCGGAAAACCCCTGGCGGAGTTGACAGTTGATGATCTACTCGACTATCGGATCGCGGTCATCGACATCAAGGGCACCAACAACTCGATCTCCTACGCGACGGCCTACCACTGCGGTCGGGCGATCGGTCTGTTCGGTGACGGGCCCGCCGAGTTCGAGGCGCTGCTCACCATGAAACAGCGCAGCCCGGCCGAGATCGTCGCCCAATACGAGATCGCCAGCGATTCGATGCGCTGGCTGCTGACCGAATACCTCACCGACCGGCGCCCGAGCATGGACTACACGTCGTTCTACCAACTCGCGCACCGGCTTTGCCGATTGTTCTGGGGTGACATCGAAGCCCACCATCCTGGCATCGACACCCACCGACTGAGCCGAACCCAGATCGAAGCCTGGAAACAACGGCTGATGACGTTGGCGGATGGATCGCCTCGGAAGAGACCCGGTGAAGTGCTGCTGGCAGTGCGCTGTTTCTACCTCGACATCAACCATTGGGCCAACGACGAGCCGCAGCGCTGGGCGCAGTGGGCCGCGCCTTCGCCGGTGACTCGCCAAGACGCCCGCGTCCTACCGCGAGAACGCCGTTCGGAGACCGCGAGGATCCACGCCCGCATCCGCGAACTCTCGCCCCTGTTACCGACACTCGTGCGCAGCGTCCGCCAGCACTACGACACCGCAGTTCAATGCCTGCAACTGGCCCGCACCACCGCACCCGGCAAGCAGTTCGCGATCAACGGACGCATCTACATTCGCCCGAGGACCAGTTACGGTTCCAGCAGTCGCCCGCGGCTGCAAACCGACGACGGCTCGATAATGCACCCGGAATCGGTTGAGCACGACGCGTTCTGGTCCTGGGCGATGATCGAGGTGCTGCGCCACACCGGCATCCGCATCGAAGAGCTGCTCGAGCTGACTCACCATTCGATCCAGCCCTACCGTCAACCCAACGGCACCATCGTCCCGCTGCTACAGATCGCACCGTCCAAGACCGACACCGAGCGTGTCATCCCGGCCGGTCCCGAACTCACCTCCGTGCTGGCGAAAATCATCGCCCGCGTCGCCGGCGATGATGGCGCGATCGCGGTGGTCAGTCGTCACGACGAGCACGAACGGGCTTGGAGCGAGCCTATGCCGTATCTGTTCCAATACCGGTTGGCCGGACGCCCGCGCACCTTCAACTCCGGCACCCTGCGTGATTACCTCGGCCGCGCAGTCGAACGCGCCGGCCTGGCCGCCCAGATCACTCCGCACGACTTCCGGCGCCTGTTCACCACCGACGCCGTCAACAACGGCCTGCCCGTCCACATCGCAGCACAACTACTCGGACACCAAGACCTCAACACCACCATGAGCTACACCGCGATCTATCCGCACGAGGTGTTCACTCGCTACCAGCAATTCATCCAACGACGCAGGGCCGAGCGACCCACCGAGGAATACCGCGCCCCCACCGCCCCCGAACTCGCCGATTTCGCAGCGCACTTCGGGCGCCGCCGGATCGAGCTCGGCAGTTGCGTGCGCCCCTATGGCACACCCTGCGTCCACGAACACGCCTGCCTGCGCTGCCCATTCCAGCAGATCGAACCCACACAGCTGCCGCGCCTGGACGAAATCCAAGCCGACATCACCAAACGCATCGACACCGCCCGCACCCAACAATGGCTCGGCGACATCGACCAACTCCAAACCACCCTCACCCACATCGAGGCCAAACGAGACAACCTGCTCGCACTGATCTCCCAACCCGGCCCCGGTCTGCTCGTTCCAACAACCGAACCCTGAAATCATCACGCATCCAACACATCTGCGCCATCGCCGTGCCATCGATGCTCAGGGTCACGGCTACTGGGTCGCTGGGCTCCATCCGCGGCTGCCGCCGTTGCCGATCCGTTCACGTCCAACTACTCGATTAGGAGACGATCGTCATGGCTACAGATCCGATAATCACGATCTCGGGAAATCTCACCGCCGCCCCAGAACTCCGATTCACTCCCGCTGGCACCGCCGTCACGAATTTCACCGTCGCCTCGACACCACGGGTCTTCGACCGCAAAACCAACGAGTTCAAAGACGGCGACGCAATGTTCATGCGCTGCAACGCCTGGCGCAACCTCGCCGAGAACGTCGCCGAGAGTCTGGACCGCGGCTCCAACGTGATCGTCACCGGACGTCTCAAACAGCGCAACTACGAAACCCGCGAGGGCGAAAAGCGCACAGTCGTTGAGCTCGAAGTCGACAACGTCGGCCCGTCGCTGATGTTCGCCACCGCCAAAGTCACCCGGGTCTACAAGAACACCAACAACGCTGCGAGCAACACCGCCGTCTCAGATCCCTGGGCGGACACCGCGAGCGGCAGCTTCGGCGGCGCAGACCGGCGGGGCCCCACGGAAACTCGCGAACCAGCCCTCGCCAACTCCCGCGCAGACACCAAGGACGACGAACCTCCGTTCTGATCGTTCCGCCCCTTCGCTCCGGTCGGGCATCACCTGACCGGAGCGTCGCCGACGCCGCAACGATCAGTAGTGCAGATAAG
>NZ_JBYISM010000062.1:0-4295 GCF_057708605.1 Nocardia sp. bgisy118
GGGCACTGCCCGGAGCCGGCCGTCGAGGACATACACGCGAGTGTTCCACTCCGGTGATCCGATCGGCACACCCACGGCATCCGCATCCGCCACCTCGTGTGACGTCACCGATATCGCAGCCTCCGTCGGACCATACAAGTTCAATAGCGCCGTACTCGTGTTCGCCAAGCGGAACGCCTGTGCCGTGGCGGCCGGCAACGCCTCACCGATCGCGAGGACCCGCCGCAACGACTCCGACACGCCACCACCACCGCCGCCAGTTGTCGTCATCAGCATCGACAACGTCGACGGCACCACGTGCAACGTCGTCACTCCCTGTGCCCGAATCAACTCGAGCAGATAATCCGGCTCCTGGTGAGCGTCGGCCCTTGCGATCACCAACCGGCCGCCTGAGACCAACGCCGACCAGAATTCCCACACTGACAAATCGAACGTCGCCGCCGTCTCGAGCAACGCCACATCAGACGCGTCGAACCCGAATTCGTGCTTGATCCACTCCAACTGATTCACCACGGCACGGTGGCTGACGGATACACCCTTCGGAATGCCGGTCGAGCCGGACGTGAAGATCACATACGCTGTGTTCCGCGGCCGTAACGGCGCGAGCCGATCCGCATCCGACACCGCGGACGCATCGAACTCTGTGAGATTTACAGTGTCGACCTGCAAGACCGCGATACCACCCGGGACCTCGAAACGGTCGCGCGCGGTCGTGAGCACGCATACCGGCGCGCCCGTCTCCAAGATCAACCGTGTCCGCTCCGCCGGCTGATCCGGATCGATCGGCACATACCCGCCACCTGCCTTGGCGACCGCGTACATTCCCACCAACAGATCCACCGACCGGCGGATCGCCAACGCCACCAATGACTCCGGCCCCACGCCGTCACTGATGAGCTTGCGCGCAAGTCGATTGACCCGAGCATCGAACTCACCGTACGACAGTTTCCCGCCCTCGAACACCAGCGCCGTCGCAGCCGGATCGGCCGTAACTTGCGCGTCGAACAACGACACCAACGTCGCCCCCGCCTGTACCGCACGACCGGTGTCGTTCCACGACTCGAGCACCAACTCCCGCTCGGCGGCGGCGAGGATCTCGATATCGCCCACCGGCACCGACGGATCCGCAATCACGGCCTCGAGAACCCGCACGAACCGATCCGCGAACGAACGCACCGTCGAGGCATCGAACAGCGCCGTCGTATAAGTGATGGTGGCGCCGATACCGGCCGCGGTCCCATGCTCGTCGTAGGTGTCCGCCGCGATCAGGTGCAGGTCGTACTGCGATATGTTCGAGTAGAAATCGACCGCGTCGACGGACAAACCTTTGAGTTCGAGTGCGCTCGACGCGAGGTTCTGGAAAGAGAAACCGACCTGCGCCAGCGGCTGTCGCGCCGTCGATCGGTCCGGATTGAGCGCCGCCACCAAACTCTCGAATGGTATCTCTGCGTGTTCGAACGCTCCGAGGTCCGACGCCCGCACCCGCGCAAGCAGATCGGCGAAGCTCTGGGCGGGGTCCACCTCCGTCCGCAACACCAAAGTGTTGACGAACATGCCGACCAGATCCTCGAGCGCCGCGTCACCACGACCGGCGATCGGCGTGCCGATCACGATGTCATCGGTCCGCGACATCCTGGCGAGTAATGTCGCGAACGCTGTGTGCATCACCATGAACAGCGTCGCATTGTGTTCCCGCGCAAGCACGTTCAGCATTCGATGCAGGCGCGTGTCGATGGTGAAATCGATCCGTGCACCCTCGAACGACTGCACCGCGGGCCGCGGACGGTCCGCCGGCAGATCCAATTGATCCGGAATTCCAGCCAACACGGACTTCCAGTAGTCGAGTTGCTGGGAAATCCGTGACTTCGGATCGTTTTCGCTGCCCAGAACCTCTCGCTGCCACAGCGAGTAGTCCGCGTATTGCACTTCGAGCGGCGCCCACGCCGGCACCTCGCCCCGCGACCGTGCCGCATAGGCCACCATCAGATCCCGCGCCAGCGGCCGCATCGACCACCCGTCCGCGGCGATGTGATGGACCACGAAGACCAACACAAACCGGTTATCTGCTTCGGCTTCTCGAATCAACATTCCACGCAACGGGATCTGCTCGGTCACATCGAACCCGGCCGACACGAACTCAGCGATTTCCTCGAGGAGATCGGATTCGGGGACAACCCGCGATGTGAGATCCGGAATACATTGGCCTACAGGAAGGATCACCTGGTGGGCGGTGCCGTCGACCTCAGGGTAGACCGTGCGCAGTGTTTCGTGTCGGCCGATGAGGTCGTCGACCGCCGCTCGTAGGGCGTCCACATCGAGCGACCCGGACAAACGGAGTGCGACCGGAATGTTGTAGGCAGCCGAGTCGGGGTCGAACCGGTTGAGGAACCACATCCGCTGCTGCGCCAGCGACAGCGGAATACGATCCGGACGCGGCTGCGACCGCAGGGCTCTAGGCCCGCCCTCGCCGACATGCGCACCCACCCGCGCCGCCAACGTCCCCACCGTCGACGCCTCGAACACCTCCCGCACCGGCACCCGCGCATCGATCGCCGCGCCCAGTCGCGACACCAACCTCGTCGCCATCAATGAGTTGCCACCCAACGCGAAGAAATCGTCGTCGAGCCCCACCCGCTCGACCCCCAACACCTCGGCGAACACCTCCGCCACCACCTGCTCCACCGGAGTGACCGGCGCCCGGAACACCACCGGCTCGAATATCGGCGCCGGCAATGCCTTCCGGTCCAACTTCCCCGAAGTATTCAATGGGAACTCGTCGAGTACCACCACGGCCGTGGGCACCATGTACGACGGCACCACCGACCGCACGAACGTCAACACCTCGGCCGTGTCGATCTCCACCCCCGACTCCGGGACGACGTATCCGATCAGGCGGTCTACCCCAGCCTCGCCGCGGACCACCACCACCGCCCGCGCCACCGCGTCGTGCCGGGCAAGCGCCGCCTCGATCTCCCCCAACTCGATCCGGAACCCCCGTAGCTTGACCTGGAAATCGCTGCGGCCCACATACTCCAACTGCCCGTCGGCATTCCAGCGCACCACGTCCCCGGTGCGGTACATGCGGTGGCCAGGCTGACCGAATGGGTCGGCGACGAACCGTCGCGCCGTCAACCCTGTACGCCCAACATAGCCGCGCGCCAACTGCACGCCCGCCAGATACAACTCCCCTGAAACGCCCACAGGAACCGGTCGCAGATACGAATCCAGCACGTATGTTGAGGTGTTCCAGACCGGTGCCCCGATGGGCACCGTCGCCGCGGTGTCACCGGGTCTGCATTCCCACGCGGTGACTACTTCGACCTCCGCCGGGCCGTACCAGTTGTACAGGTCCGCATCGCAGTACCTGGTGAAACGGTCGGCGGTGTCCCTGGACAGCGCTTCCCCGGCGGCGAAGACCCGGCGCACACTGGAACCCAGCGGGGCGGGCACCGTGGCCATGTACGCCGCCAGCATCGACGGCACGAAATGCACCGTCGTCACCGCCTCGCTGTCCATGGTTCGCACCAGATACGCCGGATCGCGGTGGCCGTCGGGTGCGGCGATCACCACTCGTGCCCCAACCTGTAAGGGCCAGAACAACTCCCATACCGATATGTCGAATGTGATCGGCGTCTTGTGCAACACCACATCGCTGCCGTCGAGCGGGTACCGCGACTGGGCCCACGACAGCTGACTCACCGTGGCACGGTGAGTCAGGGCCACTCCCTTGGGCACCCCGGTGGATCCTGACGTGAAGATCACATACGCAATGTTCTGTGGTCGCAGCGGTGATATCCGGTCGGTGTCGGTGATCGGGGAAGGATCCGGCCCCGACATCGCGCGTGTGTCGATCTGCAGCACCGGGCTGGTGGTCGTCACCGGCAGGTTCCGGTCACCGCAGGTAGTCAGCACGCACAACGGATGCACCGTGTTCAGGACATGCCCGATGCGTTCGGCGGGGTGATCAGGGTCGAGCGGCACGTACGCGCCACCGGCCTTGACGATCGCATACATCCCGACCAGTAGGTCGATCGACCGACGCATCGCCACCGCCACGTGTGTCTCCGGACCTACACCTCGGGCGATCAACAACCGCGCGAGCCGGTTGATCCGCGCATCGAGTTCCGCATAGGTCAATCGCACGTCCCCGCACACCACCGCGACCGCATCCGGGGTGCGAGCCACCTGGGCGTCGAACAAATCACTCAATGTGGCATCCGGCACCTCGACCACCGTGGATGCCCTACCCGTGGCGAGCTGCCGGTGTTCTGTCTCCGAAAGCAGGTCCACCCGCG
>NZ_JBYISM010000063.1:0-3234 GCF_057708605.1 Nocardia sp. bgisy118
ATCGAAATCCGCAGCGTCGTACAAGAATCCGCCTTCACGCACATAACTGGTCCCCGAACGATCAGGATCCGAGTCGTACAGCGCTTCTACATCCCAGCCCCGGTCGGCCGGCCACTCCGAAATCCCATCACCACCGGACGCGACGAGATCCCACAGTCCTTCCGGAGACCGCACACCCCCCGGCAACCGGCACGCCATCCCCACAATCGCAATCGGCTCGTGCGCACTCTCGTCAATGGCACGCAACAGCGCACGAGCCTTCCGCGCGTCAGAAATGGCGCGCTTCAGGTACTCGCGGAGCTTATCGTTTTCGGACATGCTACGAACCTCCCCGGAAATCGGCTGACTTATAAAGTTCCGAATTCCCTGTCGATCAGATCGAAAAGGTCATCGTTTGACGCGGTGTCGAGGTCAACGTCGTCGACCTCCACCGGCTCCCACTTCCTGGCGAGCGCGTTCAGGCGTTCGAAGATCCGCTTCCTGTCGTCGCCCCCCGGAGCAAGCAGGGCGAGCCTGCCGTCGAACGTCTCGAGGTCGGATTCGATCCTGTCGATCTCCGAAAGCTCGTCGGGAGCAATCTTCGTGCCGAGGAACTCGGTCAGCGCCCCGAAGGTCGGGTGGTCGAACAACAGGCTTGCGGGAAGCGTGATGTCAAGGTCCTGTGCCAGTCGATTCCGCAGCTCCACGGCAGTGAGGGAATCGAGCCCAAGATCCGCGAAGGCAAGATTGCCGGTAATCGACTCCGCCGACCGCATACCCAGAACGAGAGCGGTATGAGACCGCACTAGATCGGCCATCATCTGATCGCGTTCAGTCTTCGGCAGGGCGCTGAGACGTTTCCCCAGAGAGAGCCCGCCGCCAGCAAGCGCCCTCTTCATCTCGGGCCGCTTCCTCGATTCGCCGATCAGTCCACGCAGCAAGTGCGGAACAGTATCGGCGGCGCGCCGAAACAGCTGCACATTGACGCGCAGGGGAGCCACAACCGGCTGGTCGATGGCATGTGCCGCGTCAAAGAGGGCCAGGCCTTCCGCATGGCTAAGCGGCGACATCCCGGAGCGCTCGAATCGACCGGTGTCCAGATCGGCCAGATCCCGCACCATGCCGTCACTCTCAGCCCACAGACCCCAGGCCAACGAGAGAGCGGGGAGACCACGTGCCCGACGCTGATGGGCCAACGCGTCCAGGAAGGTGTTCGCCGCCGCGTAGTTTCCTTGACCGGCGTTGCCGAACGTCCCCGCCGCCGAAGAGAAGAGGGTGAACATCGACAAGGGCAAGTCCTGCGTGAGTTCATGCAGGTTCCACGCCCCGTCGACCTTCGGCCGCAACACCTGCCCGACTTGCTCCGAGGTCAGCGAACCGGTCGTACCGTCGTCGAGCACACCGGCCGCGTGCACGACCGCGACCAGCGGATGCTGGTCCGGAATCCCCGCGAGCAGCTCAGCCACGGCGCCGCGATCTGCAACATCGCACGTTGCAAAACCGACCGTAGCGTCAAGCGCAGTGAGCTCCTCCTCCATCTCGCGAGCACGTTTCGCCTCAATGCCTTGACGGCTGACGACGAGGAGGTTCCTCATGCCGTGCCGAGCCACCAGATGACGCGCCACCTGCCTGCCGAGCGCTCCGGTGCCACCGGTGATCAGTGCAGTGCCCTGCGTATTCAAGGGATGCGGGATGTTCACCACCGCCTTGCCGACCAGCCGAGCCTGGCTAAGTGCCCGGAACGCGTCACGCCCGCGCCGGACATCCCACGCGGTGATCTGCGGGGCCTTGATGACATCGCGATCGATTAGCGAGACGACGTCGCGAAGTATCTCTTGAATCCGCGCCGGGCCGGCCTCGTGGACGTCGTAGGCCTGGTAGGAGACACCAGGGTATTGCTCGGAAACAGCGACCGGATCACGCTTGTCCGTCTTTCCGATCTCCAGGAACCTGCCACCATCGTCCAGCAGCCGGAGTCCTGCGTCAACGAAATCATTTGCCAGACAATCGATCACGACGTCTACGCCGCGGCCGTCAGTCGCTTCCAGGAATCGCTCTTCAAAGTCCAGCGTCCGAGAGTTCGCTATGTGTTTCCCATCCAAGCCTGCATCCCGCAGGGTCCGCCATTTCTGTGGGCTGGCGGTGGCATATACCTCGGCTCCCAGATAGCGGGTCAGCTGCACGGCCGCGGTTCCCACGCCACCAGCAGCAGCATGGATCAGAACGGACTCTCCCGGCTGGACTTCCGCCAAGTCCACGAGCCCGTAATACGCTGT
This sequence comes from Nocardia sp. bgisy118, assembly GCF_057708605.1. Classification (NCBI taxonomy): domain Bacteria; kingdom Bacillati; phylum Actinomycetota; class Actinomycetes; order Mycobacteriales; family Nocardiaceae; genus Nocardia; species Nocardia sp. bgisy118. The sequence continues at coordinate 2,256 of NZ_JBYISM010000063.1, forward strand.
CACATAGGCGATCGGGATCGATGCGGCCTTGTCGAATCGCCAACCCTCCGGCATCTTCACCAGCAGGCGATGATCAGCGACCGCCACTGGCCCGAAAGACCCGCCGCAGAACCCCATGACTCGGTCGCCCACCGCCAAGTCGGCCACTCCTGGACCGACCTCGAGAACCATGCCGGCAGCTTCGCCGCCGATACCTTGCAGCCCCGCTACCACGTCGAGCGCTATCATGATGTCACGGAAGTTGATTCCGGCCGCATGCACCGCGAGGCGTACTTGCCCCTCTTTCAGCGGTTCGAGCACCTCAGGGCACTGCACTATTGAGAGGCCCTCGATCGTACCGGCGGTGACGTTATCCAGTCGCCATGCTCTGGGGCCCGCAGGCAGAGCCAAGGCATCGTTGGACGTCACCGCTGCCAAGCGCGGAGCCACGACAACGCCGTCGCGAATCGCCAACTGTGGCTCATCGATGCCGGCCGTGGCCGGGAGGACGCTGAGAGACAAGTCCTCAGCGTCAATGTCCACCAGGGTGAACCGGCCGGGGTTCTCGGACTGCGCCGATCGCACCAGTCCCCACACCGGGGCATTGGCGAGGTCCTCCACCGCTTCGCCGTGCCGAGCCGGCACAGCACCTCGCGTGACGATCACCAGTTTCAGGTTCATGAAGCAGTCAGCCGAAAGCCACGCCTGGAGCAGGTTCAATACCTCAATGGTGTTCTGGTGGACGGTCTCGACCAGGTCCTCATGGATGTCCGACGCCCGACAAGCCAGTACTGTATCCAGAGCGGCGCCCGTCTCTACCGCTTCCTGCAGGTCCTCGATGCTGGAGTACTGGCTGATATCAGGCCGTCCTGCGGCCACCCCGAAAAGGTCGGATCCCAACAACCCCCATTGCGGCTGCTCCTTGTTCGCTGGGATGTTCACCCAGTCGACTTGGAACAGGCGGTCATGAAAGGCACCGGCGGTACTGATGGTGGTGTTG
>NZ_JBYISM010000064.1:0-3226 GCF_057708605.1 Nocardia sp. bgisy118
GTGTCTGTGTGTTGTTTCAGATACCGCACAGTGGACGCGTAGCTTCTTCGTTGGTAAGTCCTCGGCCGATTAGTACCAGTCACCTCCACACGTTACCGTGCTTCCAGTTCTGGCCTATCAACCCCATGGTCTGTGGGGGGCCTTACCCCCTCGAGGGGGTGAGAAACCTCATCTTGGAACAGGCTTCCCGCTTAGATGCTTTCAGCGGTTATCCCTTCCGAACGTAGCTAACCAGCAGTGCCCTTGGCAGGACAACTGGCACACCAGAGGTTCGTCCGTCCCGGTCCTCTCGTACTAGGGACAGCCTTCCTCAAGTTTCTGACGCGCGCGGCGGATAGAGACCGAACTGTCTCACGACGTTCTAAACCCAGCTCGCGTGCCGCTTTAATGGGCGAACAGCCCAACCCTTGGGACCTACTCCAGCCCCAGGATGCGACGAGCCGACATCGAGGTGCCAAACCATCCCGTCGATATGGACTCTTGGGGAAGATCAGCCTGTTATCCCCGGGGTACCTTTTATCCGTTGAGCGACACCGCTTCCACTTGCCGGTGCCGGATCACTAGTCCCGACTTTCGTCCCTGCTCGAGCTGTCGCTCTCACAGTCAAGCTCCCTTGTGCACTTGCACTCGACACCTGATTGCCAACCAGGCTGAGGGAACCTTTGGGCGCCTCCGTTACATTTTGGGAGGCAACCGCCCCAGTTAAACTACCCACCAGGCACTGTCCCTGAACCAGATCATGGTCCGAGGTTAGAGGTCCAATACGATCAGAGTGGTATTTCAACGACGACTCCACACACACTGGCGTGCATGTTTCACAGTCTCCCACCTATCCTACACAAACCGTACCGAACACCAATACCAAGCTATAGTGAAGGTCCCGGGGTCTTTTCGTCCTGCCGCGCGTAACGAGCATCTTTACTCGTAATGCAATTTCGCCGAGTCTGTGGTTGAGACAGCAGAGAAGTCGTTACGCCATTCGTGCAGGTCGGAACTTACCCGACAAGGAATTTCGCTACCTTAGGATGGTTATAGTTACCACCGCCGTTTACCGGGGCTTAAATTCTCAGCTTCGCGCCGAAGCGCTAACCGGTCCTCTTAACCTTCCGGCACCGGGCAGGCGTCAGTCCGTATACATCGTCTTACGACTTCGCACGGACCTGTGTTTTTAGTAAACAGTCGCTTCTCTCTGGTCTCTGCGACCACCACCAGCTCCCGGAGCAAAGTCCGTTCACCAGCGTTGGTCCCCCTTCTCCCGAAGTTACGGGGGCATTTTGCCGAGTTCCTTAACCACAGTTCTCTCGATCGCCTCAGTATTCTCTACCTGACCACCTGTGTCGGTTTGGGGTACGGGCCGTGTACCAACTCACTAGAGGCTTTTCTCGGCAGCATAGGATCACTGAATTCGCCTCAATCGGCTACGCATCACCTCTCAGGCACATGTTGTGCGGATTTGCCTACACAACGCCCTACAGGCTTACACCAGTACAACCACTGACTGGCCCAGCTACCTTCCTGCGTCACCCCATCGCTTGACTACTACAGCCAGGGTCCCATGCAGCCCCCTCCAGCCACCCGAAGGTGGTCCATTGGGATTTGGATGGTTAGCACAACTGCCTCGCCATTGGGCGCGGATACACGGGTACGGGAATATCAACCCGTTGTCCATCGACTACGCCTGTCGGCCTCGCCTTAGGTCCCGACTCACCCTGGGCGGATTAACCTGGCCCAGGAACCCTTGGTCATTCGGCGGACGAGTTTCTCACTCGTCTTTCGCTACTCATGCCTGCATTCTCACTCCCATAGCCTCCACAACTAGTTCACACTGCTGCTTCCCTGGCTACAGGACGCTCCCCTACCCAGCCACACCACTGCACACCGAACCGTAGTTCGATGCGGATGTATTGTGCGACTGCCGCGGCTTCGGCGGTGTACTTGAGCCCCGCTACATTGTCGGCGCAGGATCACTTGACCAGTGAGCTATTACGCACTCTTTCAAGGGTGGCTGCTTCTAAGCCAACCTCCTGGTTGTCTTCGCGACCCCACATCCTTTTCCACTTAGTACACGCTTAGGGGCCTTAGCCGGCGATCTGGGCTGTTTCCCTCTCGACTACGAAGCTTATCCCCCGCAGTCTCACTGCCACGCTCTCACACACCGGCATTCGGAGTTTGGCTGACTTCGGTAAGCTTGTGGGCCCCCTAGGCCATCCAGTAGCTCTACCTCCGGCGTGAAACACGTGACGCTGCACCTAAATGCATTTCGGGGAGAACCAGCTATCACGGAGTTTGATTGGCCTTTCACCCCTACCCACAGCTCATCCCCTCAGTTTTCAACCTAAGTGGGTTCGGGCCTCCACGACGTCTTACCGTCGCTTCACCCTGGCCATGGGTAGATCACTCCGCTTCGGGTCTAGAACATGCGACTGGAAACGCCCTATTCGGACTCGCTTTCGCTACGGCTACCCCACACGGGTTAACCTCGCCACATGCCACTAACTCGCAGGCTCATTCTTCAAAAGGCACGCCATCACCCACAGTGCACTAAAGCACTCGCAGGCCCTGACGGATTGTAAGCGCACGGTTTCAGGTACTATTTCACTCCCCTCCCGGGGTACTTTTCACCTTTCCCTCACGGTACTAGTCCGCTATCGGTCACCAGGGAGTATTCAGGCTTACCGGGTGGTCCCGGCAGATTCACAGCAGATTTCACGGGCCCGCTGCTACTCGGGTATCACTCACATGAGCCGTTGAGTTTTCGCCTACGGGATTCTCACCCTCTACGACAGGCCGTCCCAGACCACTTCAGCTAACCCAACGGTTTCTGACTCACGCCCAGCTCGGCAGAACTGAGAAGAGCAACCCCACAACCCCACGAACGCAACGCCTGCCGGCTATCACACGCCCATGGTTTAGCCTCATCCGCTTTCGCTCGCCACTACTCACGGAATCACTATTGTTTTCTCTTCCTGTGGGTACTGAGATGTTTCACTTCCCCACGTTCCCTCCACACACCCTATATATTCAGATGCGGGTAACACGACATCACTCGTGCTGGGTTTCCCCATTCGGAAATCCTCGGATCTCAGCTCGGTTGACAGCTCCCCGAGGCTTATCGCAGCCTCCTACGTCCTTCATCGGCTCCTGGTGCCAAGGCATCCACCGAACGCTCTTAAACACTTACAAACAAAGATGCTCGCGTCCACTGTGCAGTTCTCAAACAACACAC
>NZ_JBYISM010000065.1:0-3071 GCF_057708605.1 Nocardia sp. bgisy118
TCGGTTCGTGCGAGGCGCCGGATTCGGTGACCGCGCGCGTCACGACGGCGTCGTAGCGCAGGTCGAAACCGTTGGCGGCGCTGACTATCTTGGGCAGTTCGCCCGCGGCCGCGATCGCGTCGATGGTGGACTGCTGCCGGTCGACAAGCTTCTGGTCCAGATGCGGGAAGGTGTAGGTGCCGAGCGAATCCACGATGCGCCGGGCATCCTCGGGACTGACCTTCTGGCTGTCCACGTAGTACTTCTGCGCCCACTCCTGGCGGTGGGTGTTGACCCACTGGTAGGCCCGGACGTAGGCCCCGACGAGTGCGCCGACCGCCGCCGACTTGGCCGGGTCCTGCGTCACCGCGCGCCGCGCGTACAGGTAGGCCAGGCCGCCGTAGATGCCCGCGGTCTCGGAGTCCGGGATCAGCGAGGTGCCGGGCGTACGCAGCAGCCGGGTCACGTTCGGCTCGATCAGCGGGGCAATGTCGACCTGGCCGGTGCGCACCGCGTCCAGGAACTCGGCCAGCTGCAGCCGGACCAGTTGCACGTCACCGGTTTTCAGCCCGGCCTTGTCCAGCGCGCGCAGCACCGCGGCCTGCTGCGCGGTGCCCTCGGCGTAGGCGATCTTCTTACCCTCGAGATCCGCCAGCGTGGTGGCGGTGCGGCCGGGTGCGACCGCCAATTTCAGTGCGGCGGGACTGGTTTGCTGTGCGCCGACGATCGGCACGTCCTGGCCTGCGGCCAGCGCGTGGATCGGCGGCACGTCGCCGACCGGCGCCACATCCGCGGCGCCTGCGCGGAACGCCTCCAGGATGGCGGGCCCGCCGACGAAGTTGGCGAACTCCACCTTGAACGGCAACTTGTCCAGTTCACCGGACGCGCGCAGCACGCTCTGCAGGCGCTCCTGCTGGTCGGCGACGATCAGCTTGGTGCCCGCGGGCACCTCCGTCGGCAACGGAGTGTTGGCGGTGTCGACGACCGGTGTGTCGTCCTTCGCGCATCCGGTCAACCCAAGGGTCGCAGCGGTCGCCAAAACGAGCAAGGCGGCGGTGGTGCGGCCGCGGAGGCCGGGCAGGAACGTACTCGGTCGAAACATACCGGGTAGTCAAGCAGGACGGAACGAGCCCGAACACGGTTAACGACAGCCTGATTCGAACCGGTGTCAGGGCGGCGCTGCGGCACTGCGGACCCCGCGTACCTGATCCAGATACCGCTGCACGAACGGCAGCACCTGCTGGTCGATGACCTTGTTGTACTCCGCGGGCGCCTGCCTCGGGTTGGCGTGGCCGGTGCCGCGCGGCAGCACGACCAGCAGGCTGCCGTCCACTCCGCCCACCCGTTCGATCAGCACCTGGTGCGAGTACGCGACGTCGACGACGCGGTCCCGTTCGGCTTCGCGCGGCCGGATGTAGACGATGGCCGGGCGCGGTTTGCCGTTCACCGGGCGGGAGAGGGCGCGCAGATTGTCGATCGCGCCGCCGCCGACGATGGCCAGGAACTGGGATTCGATCAGGCCGTTGCTCGCCGCGTTGCGCGACATCACCTTCTCGGTCGCGACGTCGACGAGCACTTGGCCGAGTTCGGCGAATCGGATCGTGGGCACGGGATCGGCGGCGCGATCGACGAACCGGTCCCGCCGCGCATAGGTCTCCACGGCCATGCGCAGCGTGCGGCTCTCGCGCGCTCCCGGCAGCCATCCCATCCAGCGCAGCATGTCCTCGCCCCGGCCGCGGCTCTCCGGGCGCACCGCGTTCAAATCGACGGGCGTGCAGTCCAGTAGCACGCCGGCCAGCCGCCGATCGCTGTCCAAGTGGATGTGCTGGCCGACCTCCAGCGCGATCACACCGCCCATGCTGTGCCCGACGAGCACGATGTTCCGCACGCCCGACATCTGGGCGGCGCGGACCACGAGATCGGCGATCACCTTGCTGTCGATGCCCTCGTTGTCGTATTTGATGGCCCAGACCACGCCCATCCGTCGTAGCGCGGGCAGCGCGGACGCCGTGTCGGAGGCGTTCAGTCCGCCGAGACCTACCAGGTCGACGACCGCGGTGTCCCAGTTCTCCTCTCGCGCGGGAGTCGCCACCGGCAGCAGCGCGGGCTCGGTCAGCGCGAGTCTGGCGCGCTCGGGGGCGACATCGTGCACCCAGTACTGGGTGAACACGATGAGTACGAGTATCAGTAGTGCGGCGACCCGCAGTAGTGCCAACCTGGTGCGGCGCAACGTCGTCCACCGGTGCCCGAGGCGGGTCTCCCGGAGTCGAGCCTTACGTCGCGCATCATCCCAGTCGGTGACGGTGGACGGGTGCCGATCGTCCAACGGCGACATCCCTTCACGGTAACGACGGATGTGCTCGGCTGCCACGTGGTCGCGGTGTGGCGGAGCGGCCCGGCACGACCTCTCGACCGCTCCGTCAGCAGCTGGAGCGGTGAAACATGCTGTGGCCCTATCCGATCGAGCCCCGGCGAGAAAGCCGCCTGCGCGAACCACGCACCGCGCTGAATTCGCACGCCAGAATGCTCGATCCGGCTCGGCTCCGCTCAGTCGAGCGTGCCGGTCTCCGCAAGCGTGGCCAGTTTGGCGAGCGCGAGGCGCCAGCCCAGTTCGTTGTCCTCCGGTTTCACCGCGCTCGGCACGCCCTCGTGGATCGCCACGAGATCGGTTCCACCGTCCTCCGCGTCGGAAAGGGTGATGGCGATGGTCATCTCGCCACGTGCGGCCGGATCGTCGGTCTCGAATTCGACCATTTCCACGACCTGTTCGTCCGGAATCAGGGTGACGAAGCGCCCCTGATAGGTGTCGGACTGCGCGGTCGTCTTACCCGCGTCGGTCGGATCGTCGTAGGTGAGGGTGATGCGGAAGCAACCGCCCTCGCGCGGCTCGAATGCGTGGACGTGGCTGGTCATCCCGGTGGGCACGCGCCATTGCGCGATCGCTTCGGCATCCAGCAACAGGCCGTAGACGGTCGCCCGTGGCGCGCGAATGTGTTTGCCGATTCTGGTGCTGGACATGGCACCACGGTAGCCCGATCCGCCCACGCGGGAGACACGGAAAGTCCATGAAACGCCGAAAGCCCCCGACCGTG
>NZ_JBYISM010000066.1:0-2807 GCF_057708605.1 Nocardia sp. bgisy118
CCGCACTGACCGAACCGGGCATCAGGCGGTGCCGGCGAAACGACTGATCCCCCACCAGACACCGAGAGGGGGCTCAGCAGAGTCTCTACCAGCAGCGATACACGCGCTGCCCTACTTCTTCGCAGACGCTAATCCGCTTCGGAACTCGACGGCCTTGACGTCCAATAGATGCACGTCAAACGCCCTGTTCAGAGCTCGACTCACGTTCCGAAGCCGAATAACCTCTGCACTCCGGCTCACCGATACACCCCGTCGGCCTCCGATGATCCGCCCGGCGCGGTCGATGTGCGCAGACCCACGACGTCAACGGGTTCGATAGGGCGGTCTCGGCCATCGCCGCCCCGGCCGGAAGCCCTTCGGCATCACAATGACCATGCCATTCGCACCTGATGCGCCGCCAGCGGTCTACCGGGTCATCGGGATCGCCGCCGGTGCGCGCAATTCGTTGTCGCCGTGAGTCGTTCGTGCTCGGGTTGGACGCAGGTCAGCTGTTCCAGGTTCCAGCCCAGGTCGACACGCGCTGTAATGCCTGCGGGTTCAGGGTGTTCGCAGGAGCGTGGACACGATCTCGGCTGCACCGATGAATTTTGTGTGGATCCGTCGTCGATACCTCTGGATACACCGACAGCGGTGGGTCAGAGCAGGAGCAAGCGATCCGGACGTGATCCGGACGGGTGAGCAGGAGGCGTAGTGAGCGATACCAGAGTGTTGGTGGCGGGGGCGAGCATCGCGGGGCCCGCGCTGGCCCACTGGCTGCGCCGGCGGGGGGCCGAGGTGACCGTGGTGGAGCGGGCCCCCGAGCTGCGTCCCGGTGGGCAGGCGGTGGACGCGCGGGGGGTTGCCAAGGAGGTCATCCGGCGGATGGGGCTGGACGCGGCGGTGCGCGCGGCCTGCACCGAGACCGCTGGCGCGTACACCGTGGACGTGGACGGGAACGTGCTGGAGACCTACCGTGCCGATGACGACGGCGGCGACGGGTTCATCTCGGAGATCGAGATCCTGCGCGGGGACCTGTCCCGGGTGCTCCACGACGACACCCGCGACGGTGTCGAGTACGTCTTCGGCGACCGGATCGCCGAGCTCACCCAGGACGCGGACGGGGTCGACGTGGCCTTCGCGGGCGGCGACCGGCGGCGCTTCGACCTGGTGGTCGGAGCGGACGGGCTGCACTCGGCGCTGCGAGCGATGGTCTTCGGGCCGCGCGAGCGGTTCGTCCGTCACCTCGGGCACGTGCTGGCCTTCTACACTGTGCCCAACGAGTTCGGGCTGGACCGCTGGCTGATCGACTACCAGGAATCCGGGCGCTCCGCCGGCCTGCGGCCCATCCCGGACGCCACCCGGGCGATGGCCATGTTCTCCTTCCCCTCGGCCGACCTCGACGTCGACTACCGCGACGTCGCGGCCCAGAAGCGGCTGCTGCGCGAGCGGATGGCCGGGCTGGGCTGGTTGACCCCGGACATCCTCGCGCACCTGGACGACACCCCGGACTTCTACCTCGACCAGGTCGCCCAGGTGGTGATGGACCGCTGGTCGAGCGGGCGGGTGGGGCTGCTCGGGGACGCGGCGTTCAGCTCGTCGCCGATGTCCGGGGCGGGCACCGGGCTGGCCCTGGTCGGCGCCTACCTGCTGGCCGGAGAGCTGGCCGCCGCCGGGTGGGACCCGGAAGCCGGGTTCGCCGGGTACGAGAGGCGGATGCGCTCGTTCGTCGAGGCCAACCAGGAGATCGGCCGGTTGAACGCGCGCAGCCGCGACGTCCCCGGGCCGGACGCCGAGCCGAGCATCGATTTCGACAGCGAATGGTTCACCGAGCTGATCGAGCGTGCGATCAACGGCGTCGAGCTGCCCGACTACGCAGGGGTGCCGGACTCCGGGGCCCCGGCCGGACCGCCGATCACCTCGTCGGCCAAGCCGTAGGTGTCACATAACGTGTCGAGCGGGACGACGCTTCGGTAGGCCACCGCCGGACTACGTCCGCTCTATGCCGCATACCGCGCTGACCGAACCGGCCAACGCTTGACGCCAGCGAAACGACTGAGCCCCCACCCGGACACCGGACGGGGGCTCAGCAGAGTCGCTACCAGCAGCGATACGTGCGCTGCACTACTTCTTCGCAGACGCTAATCCGCTTCGGAATTCGACCCTCTTGACTTCCAATATCTGCACGTCAAACGCCCTGTTCGCACCTCGGCTCACGTTCCGGAGCCAAATAACCTCAGACTCGCTCGCAGGACACTGACCGCCGATAAGACCCAATTACCAGCGGCTAGCCGAACGCCCTGTAATGCCGAACGCCGTGCACTGGCCGCTACGCCCTCTCGGCTCGACGGTACCGGCCCGGTTGTGACTGTTTCGGGATCCCTGCTTGTCTTTGCGGTCGTTGTTGATCTGCTGTGACAAGCGGAATCAGCCGATGAAGGGATTACCCCAGCCGTCGCCGAATGCGGCGATGATCATCGCTGCGCCGATGGAGCAGGGAATGATCCCGAACCCGGCCAGGAATCGAATCGTGGCGGAGTTCCAGCCTCGAAAGTGCATGCGTACGGTGCTGACGATCGCGGTCACTGCCCAGATGGCAAGCGCGAGAATCGATCCCACCGGTAGGGCCCAGAAGTACAGGACGCCGACCAACGCCAGGGTGAAGAAGAACACCAATGCGAAACCCGACACGACACCGAGGATCACGCCCCAGCAGTACCCGATCCAGGTCAAGACGGTTCCTCGCGCACCCGCCTGATTCCGTGGTGCTCGTTTGCCCCAATCTAGGTCAGTGTTCGTGACAGGGGAGTCGAAGTGTGCGTTCATCACTA
>NZ_JBYISM010000067.1:0-2305 GCF_057708605.1 Nocardia sp. bgisy118
TCCGGCATCGAAATCCGCAGCGTCGTACAAGAATCCGCCTTCACGCACATAACTGGTCCCCGAACGATCCGGGTCAGGGTCATACAGCCCCTCTATATCCCAGCCCCGGTCGGCCGGCCACTCCGAAATCCCATCACCACCGGACGCGACGAGATCCCACAACCCCTCCGGAGAACGCACACCCCCCGGCAACCGGCACGCCATCCCCACAATCGCAATCGGCTCATCGTTCGACACCGACACCGACACCGGCGCCGCACTCTCAGGCCTGGCAGTCCCGGCGACCTGCTCGGTCAGGAACGCCGCCAGTGCAGCAGGATTCGGATAGTCGAACACCAACGTGGCCGGCAACCGGAGCCCGGTCACAGCCCCCAACCGGTTGCGGAGTTCCACCGCGGTCAGCGAGTCGAACCCGGCCTCGGTGAACGCCCGCTCCGGATCCACCGCAGCGGCCGTGGCATGGCCCAGCACTGCGGCGATCTCACCGCGCACCACATCCAAAACGACAGCCTGCCGCTCTGCCGCAGGCACCGGGGACAGCTGGCGGGACAACGCCGACTCATCGACAAACGCCAACGACTCCCGGGGTCGTTTTTCGCAGAGTGCCTCTACCAAGCGGCTCGGACGGGCCCACGCAAAAGTCTCTACGAAGCGTTCCCAGTCCACATCGGCGACCACCACAGATGTCTCGTCATGATCCAGAATCTGGCCCAGCGCAGTAAGTGCGAGCCTGGGCTCCATCGCCGTTATCCCATAGTCCTGGAGTTGCTGGGCCGCCAGGGCGCCCATTCCTTCGCCAGCCCAGGCTCCCCACGCCACGGACGTGGCAGCAAGACCGCGCGCCCGTCGCCGTTGAGCCAACGCGTCCAGGAACGCATTCGCCGCCGCGTAGTTGGCCTGGCCTCCGCTCCCCCACACCCCCGCGACCGAGGAGAAAACCACGAAGGCATCGAGCGGCTCGTCTGCAAGAAGATCATCCAAATGCGCCGCACCGCATGCCTTAGCCCTGATGGCGTCAGCAAAATCAGCAAGCTGCGCTTCATCCAGCCTGCTGTTTTCCAGTACCCCAGCAGCGTGAACCACTGCGGTCAGCGGGTAACGAGCCGGTACCGAGGCAAGCAGTCGGGCCACCGCATCCCGATCAGCCACATCACAGGCAACGACCTCCACCTGCGCGCCCAACCCGGACAGCTCCTCCTGCAACTGCACCGCACCGGGGGCATCAAGGCCCCGCCGGCTGGCCAAAATGAGGTTCTCGGTGCCACCGCGAGCGAGCCAGCGAGCGACGTGAGCACCCAATGCGCCCGTGCCTCCGGTCACCAGTATCGAACCGCGCGGCTTCCACAGGCTCTCGACGGAAACCACATCAAGCGGAGCCCGCAGCAGCCTCCTTACAAACACACCCGAGGAACGTATCGCGACCTGGTCCTCGTCGCCCGAATCAGCGAGCACACGACACATCCGCATAGCGGATTGCGCATCAACAGTCCCGGGGAGGTCAATCAACCCGCCCCAGCGCTCGGGGTGCTCCAGACCGACCACTCGGCCCAATCCCCATATCTGCGACTGCACGGCACTGGCCAGCGGATCTGAACGACCCGTCGACACTGCGCCCCGGGTCACGCACCACAATCGAGCATGGACGCCTGTATCTCCCAACGCCTGCGCCAACAGTACCGTGCCCGCCAAGCCGTTGGAGATGCGCTCATGCGTGGAATGCGGAGTCTCATCCAACGCCAGCATAGACAACACTCCATTGAAGGAGAGGTTCCCGCCTGCTTCGTCAGTCGACAGCCAGCTCAGCTCGTCGCTTATACGCTTCGCGAGAGTATTGCGATCATGCTCGGCCGCGTCCATCTCTACACAAACAACATGGACTCCACATTCTTCCAATGCCCCAATCGCCGCCGACGCCCCCGCGTTCAAGGGCAGACCAATCGGAACCAGGACTAGCCATGATCCCGATGGCAGCGATCTCTGGACATCCGACGACGGTTGCCATTTGACCTGATATCTCCACTTACCCGCCGACGTCTGATCACGCTGCTTTCGATGCCATTCGGATAGGGCTGGGAACACCACACCCAGCGAGGAGCTGTCGTCCTCCATATCCAACTTCAGCTCATGCGCCAGCGCCTCCATGCGCTCATGTTCAATGGCATCCCAAAACCACGTCTCCGACGCCGTCGCCAGTCGCCCGGACATGGCATTCGCTGCCAGCTCGATCTCATCTGGGGCATCCAGCCAGAACCGTTCTCGTTGGAAGGCATACGTGGGCAGGTCGACCCGGGTTGTGGGGATCCCG
>NZ_JBYISM010000068.1:0-2244 GCF_057708605.1 Nocardia sp. bgisy118
GGTAAGGCGCTGGATATGGAGAACGTCGACCCCGATACCGACACTTTGGGTGCGGGTCGGGTCGAGGATTTCTCGTGGAAGGGCATTCTCGACTTCACCACGTGTACTGAGTGTGGTCGTTGTCAGTCGCAGTGTCCGGCGTGGAATACCGGTAAGCCGCTCTCGCCGAAGTTGTTGATCATGTCGCTGCGTGATCACACCTATGCCAAGGCCCCGTATCTGCTGGCCGGTGGCCGCACGGACATGGGTGGTGAGGAGGTCGGTCTGGTCGACGCCGAGGGCAAGCCGGACGAGGCCGCGCTGGCCAGGATCTCCGAGGCGGCTCGCGCCGAGGCGGCGCGTCCGCTGGTCGGTGGTGAGGACGTCGGCGGCATCATCGACCCGGAGGTGCTGTGGAGCTGCACCACCTGTGGTGCGTGTGTGGAGCAGTGCCCGGTGGATATCGAGCATGTCGATCACATCATCGACATGCGCCGCTACCAGGTGTTGATCGAGTCGGAGTTCCCCTCCGAGCTGGCCGGTCTGTTCAAGAACTTGGAGAACAAGGGCAACCCCTGGGGGCAGAACGCCAAGGACCGTCTGAACTGGATCAACGAGCTCGACTTCCAGATCCCGGTGTTCGGGCGGGACGCGGACAGCTTCGACGGTTATGAGTACCTGTTCTGGGTCGGTTGCGCGGGTGCGTATGAGGATCGTGCGAAGAAGACCACCAAGGCTGTGGCCGAGTTGCTGGCGACCGCGGGGGTGAAGTTCATGGTGTTGGGTCAGGAGGAGACCTGCACCGGTGACTCGGCGCGCCGCGCGGGTAACGAGTTCTTGTTCCAGCAGCTCGCGCAGCAGAACATCGAGTTGTTGAACTCGGTGTTCGCCGGTGTGGAGGATCGCCGCAAGAAGATCGTGGTGACCTGTGCGCATTGCTTCAACGCGCTCAACAACGAGTACCCGCAGGTGGGTGGCAGCTACGAGGTGGTGCACCACACGCAGTTGCTGAATCGTCTGGTGCGGCAGAAGAAGCTGATCCCGGTGGCGTCGGTGACCCAGAACGTCACCTACCACGACCCCTGCTACCTGGGCCGGCACAACAAGGTCTACAACGCGCCGCGTGAGTTGATGGAAGCTTCGGGTTCGACGCTGGTGGAGATGCCGCGTCATGGCGAGCGGTCCATGTGCTGTGGTGCCGGTGGCGCGCGGATGTGGATGGAAGAGCAGCTCGGCAAGCGGATCAACATCGACCGGGTCGATGAGGGTCTGTCGACCCTGGCGGCGTCGAACGGTGGTTCGGGTGCGGGGAAGATCGCGACCGGTTGCCCGTTCTGCCGGGTGATGCTCAACGACGGTGTCACCGCGCGTCAGGAGAAGGGCGAGGGCGAGGGTGTCGAGGTCGTCGACGTGGCGCAGCTGATGCTCGATGCCATCACCCGTGTCGAGCCCGCCACGCTGACCCAGAACCTGACCGTCATCCAGGAGCCCAAGACCGAACCCGAACCCGAGGCCGAGCCCGAGCCGGAGCCTGTCGCGGTGGCGACCGAGACCCCGGCACCGGCCAAGGCGGCTCCGGCTGGTGGTGGCCTGGCGATGAAGGGCCCGGCCAAGGCACCCGGTGGTCTGGGCATGAAGGGTGCCGCGAAGGCACCCGGTGGTGGTCTGGGCATGAAGGGTGCCGCGAAGGCGCCCGGTGCCAAGGCCGCGGCTGCGGCCGACGAAGCGCCCGCCGCGGAAGCTTCGGCCGCTTCGGCCGCGCCTGCCAAGGGTCTGGCCATGAAGGGTCCGGCCAAGGCGCCCGGCAAGGGACTCGGGATGAAGGGTGCTGCCAAGGCACCCGGTGCGAAGGCGGAAGCGGCTCCGGCCGCCGAAGCTTCGGCCGCGCCTGCCGCGCCCGTCAAGGGTCTGGCCATGAAGGGCCCGGCCAAGGCACCTGGCAAGGGACTCGGGATGAAGGGCGCCGCGAAGGCACCCGGCGCGAAGACGGAAGCAGCTCCGGCCCCCGAAGCGGCTCCCGAATCCGCGCCCGCCGCCGAAGCGCCCGCCGCCCCGCCCGTCAAGGGACTGGGCATGAAGGGTGCGGCCAAGGCACCCGGCGGTAAGGGCCTGGCGATGAAGGGCGCCGCCAAGGCACCCGGCACCAAGGCACCCGAAGCCGCGGCTCCCGCCACGGCAACGGCCGCTCCCGCGACCGAGTCGGCTCCCACCGCCCAAGCGCCTGCCGCCGAGACGGTTTCGGCCCCCGCCGAAGTCAAGCCGACC
>NZ_JBYISM010000069.1:0-1768 GCF_057708605.1 Nocardia sp. bgisy118
CGGCGGTGTACAACATGCCGTTGGCGTTGCGGTTGTCGGGAGAGTTGGATGTGGCGGCGTTGCGAGCCGCGGTGACCGATGTGCTCGACCGGCACGAGGTGCTGCGCACGATGTATCCCAGTGACCGAGCGGGTCCGGCGCAGGTGGTGCTGCCGGTGGAGGCGGTCGGGGTGGATCTGTCACCGGTACCGGTGACCGAGGCGGAATTGATACAACGGGTGGGGCAGGTGTTGGGGACGGGCTTCGATGTGGCGGCGGCGGTGCCGGTGCGAGCGAGGCTGTTCCGAGTCGGGGACGAAGAGCATGTGCTGGCGGTAGCGGTGCATCACATCGCCGGGGACGGATCATCGATACGGCCGTTCGCGCGAGATGTCATGGTGGCCTATGCAGCACGGTCACGGGGGCAGATGCCGGGATGGGCGCCACTGCCGGTGCAATACGCCGATTACGCGTTGTGGCAGCGGGAAATGCTCGGGGAGGCCGACGATCCGGAATCGATGGCCGGGCGGCAACTCGCATTCTGGAAACGGGAGTTGGCCGGGCTCGCGGAGATGCTGGCGTTGCCGACCGACCGGCCCCGACCCGCGGTGGCCTCGATGCGGGGTGGGCGGATCGAGTTCACCGTCGAGGCGGGCCTGCATCGGCGGGTGAATGTGTTTGCCCGCGAGCATGATGCGACCTCGTTCATGGTGGTCCATGCGGTGTTGACGGTGTTGCTGGCACGGCTGTCGGGCAGTGACGACATCGCCGTGGGCACCCCGATCGCCGGTCGCGGTGAGCACGAGCTCGACGATCTGGTCGGGATGTTCGTCAACACCCTGGTGCTGCGCACCCGGGTGGAACCGGGGTCGTCGTTCCTTTACCTGCTCGAACACACCCGGGAAGTGGATCTGGCGGCGCTCGCGCACGCGGAGGTGCCCTTCGAGTGGCTGGTCGAGGAACTGGCACCGGCACGCTCGACAGCGCACGCACCGCTGTTCCAGGTGCTGCTGGTATTCCAGAACTTCGCACCAGCGGGATTCGAGCTGCCGGGGCTGACCGTCGAGGCCATGCAGGCCGACCTGCCGGTGGCGAAGTTCGACCTGCAATCGACCTTCGTAGAGCGACTCGGGCCCGACAATGCTCCGGCCGGGATGGATGTCGAATTCACCTTCGCGACAGACCTGTTCGACGAGACGACAGTCCACGGATTCGCCGACCGATTCGTGCGGATTCTCGAAGCGGTGACCGCGGACCCGGCGATGCCGGTCGGGGATCTGCCTCTGCTCGAGGCACACGAGTTGCAGCGTATGGCGGTGTGGAACGAGACCGCGCATCCGGTACCCGAACGGCAGTTGCTCGACGGATTCGCGGCGCAGGTGGCGGCGACCCCGGACGCGGTCGCGGTGGTGTTCGAGGACGTTCGGTTGGCCTATGCCGAACTCGGTGCCCGCGTCCACCGGCTGGCCCGGCATCTGATCTCGCTCGGAGTGGGTCCGGAAACGCTGGTAGCGGTGGCCATGCCGCGGTCGATCGAGTTGTTGGTGGGCATCTACGCGATCGTCGAGGCTGGCGGGGGGTACGTGCCGGTCGATCCCGACCTGCCTGCCGAACGCATCGGGCAGATCTTCAGCGTGGCCGAGCCGGTGTGTGTGCTGACCACCGGCGAGGGGACAGCTCTTCCGGAGACATCCACCGTGCCGGTGCTGCGCATCGACGCGCTCGATCTCACGGAAACGAGTGCCCTCCCGGTCGCCGATGCGGAGCGGATCGTGCCGTTGCGGCCGCA
>NZ_JBYISM010000071.1:0-1580 GCF_057708605.1 Nocardia sp. bgisy118
GGTAGTCACGGGCAACCCGTCGAGCACCACCACCGAGGCCGGAACCATGTACGACGGCAACCCATCACCGACGAACCGCCTCAACTCCTCGACATCTACCCCCACCCCCACCTCGGGCACGACATACCCCACCAACCGGTCCACCCCACCCTCGCCGCGAACCACCACCACCGCCCGCGCCACCGCGTCGTGCCGGGCAAGCGCCGCCTCGATCTCCCCCAACTCGATCCGGAACCCCCGCAGTTTCACCTGGAAATCACTGCGCCCCACATACTCCAACTGCCCATCCGCACGCCACCGCACCAGATCCCCCGTCCGGTACATCCGCTCCCCCGGCGCCCCGAACGGATCCGCCACGAACCGACCCGCCGTCAGACCCGGCCGTTCGTGATAGCCCCGCGCCAACTGCACACCCGCCAGATACAACTCACCCACCACCCCCACCGGCACCATGCGCAGGCGACCGTCGAGGACCGACGTGCGCAGACCGGCAATGCCCTGACCGATAACGCTCGCCGACGTCGAGGCGGCGAGTTGGGAATCCAGCGGCAACCACGTCGCGTGGACACAGGTTTCCGTAATTCCGTACATGTTGACCAGCTGCGGTCCGCTGTCCTCGCGGCGCGCATACCACCGCACCAGCCGACCCAGATCGAGCGACTCTCCACCGAAAATCACATACCGCAACGAGAGCCCGTCCGGCCTCTCGGCCGCGGCCTGCTCGACATCTGCCAATTGGTAGAAGGCAGAGGGAGTTTGGTTGAGCACGGTCACGTGCTCACGCCGCAGGAGCTCGAGAAACAGCTCGGGCGAGCGTGCCGTGGAGTAGTCGACCACCACGAGCCTGCCGCCGTGCAGCAGCGGACCCCACAGCTCCCACACCGAGAAATCGAATGCATACGAATGGAACATCGTCCACACGTCCGCCTCGTCGAACCCGAACCGGTCTCGGGTGTTCGCGAACAGGGTGAGAACGCTGCGGTGGGAGACAGTCACTCCCTTCGGGGTGCCGGTCGAGCCCGAGGTGTAGATCACGTAGGCCACGGAGTCGGGATTGACCGGTGCCACACGATCCGTGTCCGTAACCGCAAGTGAGGGAATGCCCTTCAGTCGCGCCACAGTCTCGGGTGCATCGAGCACCACGACCGGCAGATCCCCCACCGGCAACCCGTCGATCTCGGCGGCGGTCGAGAGCACACAGATCGGGGCAGCGTCGGCAAACAGGAATGCGAGCCGATCGGCCGGGTAGGTCACATCGATCGGGAGATACCCGCCACCGGCCTTGATCACCGCCAACAGGGTCACGATCAGATCCGGCGACCGCGGCATGGCCACCGCCACCAACGATTCCGGACCCACCCCGAGCGAGATCAGGTGCCGTGCCAACCGATTAGCCCGCGCGTCCAACTCTGCGTAGGACAGCGCCGAGTCGTCGGCCACCACAGCCGTTGCATCGGGGAACCGCTCGACCGTCCGCGTGAACTCGTCCGCCAACGTCACCGAGCCGACCACGAGCCCGGGACGAATCCAGCTCTCGAGCATCGAGGTGCGCTCGGCTGGATCGAGGAACTCGATGTCGC
>NZ_JBYISM010000072.1:0-1549 GCF_057708605.1 Nocardia sp. bgisy118
CAATGTTCTCGAAAGTCTTGGTTGCCAATCGCGGCGAGATCGCCATCCGCGCCTTCCGCGCGGCCTACGAACTCGGCATCGGGACGGTCGCCGTTTTCCCGTACGAGGATCGCAACTCGGTCCATCGGTTGAAGGCCGCGGAGTCCTATCAGATCGGGGAGCAGGGCCATCCGGTCCGCGCTTACCTCTCCATCGAGGCGATCATCGACGCGGCGAAGTCCGCGGGCGCCGACGCCATCTACCCGGGGTACGGATTCCTGTCGGAGAATCCGGATTTGGCGGCGGCCTGCGCGCGCGAGGGCATCACCTTCATCGGTCCCTCGGCGGAGGTGCTGGAGCTGGCGGGCAACAAGGCCCGTGCCATCGAGGCGGCCAGGGCCGCCGGGCTTCCGGTGCTGAAGTCCAGTGCGCCGTCGGCGGATGTGGACGAACTGCTCGCCGCGGCAACCGAACTCGAGTACCCGATCTTCGTCAAGGCGGTCGCGGGCGGTGGCGGTCGCGGCATGCGGCGGGTCGCGGCGCCCGAGCAGCTACGCGAGTCGATCGAGGCGGCCTCGCGCGAGGCCGAGTCCGCGTTCGGCGATCCGACCGTGTTCCTCGAGCAGGCGGTGGTGAACCCGCGCCACATCGAGGTGCAGATCCTGGCCGACCAGCACGGCAACGTCATGCACCTGTTCGAGCGCGACTGTTCGGTGCAGCGCCGCCACCAGAAGGTGATCGAGCTGGCGCCCGCGCCCAACCTCGACCCGGCGCTGCGCGAGCGCATCTGCGCCGACGCCGTGGCCTTCGCCCGCCAGATCGGCTACAGCTGCGCGGGCACCGTGGAGTTCCTGCTCGACGAGCGCGGCAACCACGTCTTCATCGAGATGAACCCGCGCATCCAGGTCGAGCACACGGTCACCGAGGAGATCACCGACGTCGACCTGGTGCAGTCGCAGCTGCGCATCGCGGCCGGTGAGACCCTCGCCGACCTGGGCCTGAGCCAGGATTCCGTAGCCATCCGCGGCGCGGCGCTGCAGTGCCGCATCACCACCGAGGACCCGGCCAACGGTTTCCGTCCCGACACCGGGCGCATCACCGCCTACCGCACCCCGGGCGGCGCGGGCATCCGTCTCGACGGCGGCGCCAACCTCGGCGCGGAGATCGGCGCCTACTTCGACTCGATGCTGGTCAAGCTCACCTGCCGCGGCCGTGACCTGCCCGCGGCGGTGGCCCGTGCGCGGCGCGCGCTCGCCGAGTTCCGCATCCGCGGCGTCACCACCAACATCCCGTTCCTGCTCGCGGTGCTCGACGACCCCGACTTCAAGGCGGGCCGGGTCACCACCTCGTTCATCGATGAGCGCCCGCAGCTGCTGACGCTGCGCCAGTCCGCCGACCGCGGCACCAAGATCCTCGAGTACCTGGCCGATGTCACCGTCAACAAGCCGCACGGTGAGCGGCCGACCACGGTCTACCCGCACGACAAGCTGCCCGCCCTCGATCTGAGCGTGCCGCCGCCGGACGGGTCGCGCCAACGGCTGCTTCGCCTGGGCCCGGAGGGTTTCGCCCA
>NZ_JBYISM010000073.1:0-1467 GCF_057708605.1 Nocardia sp. bgisy118
TCACCAGTACGGTCACGAATTCTGGCGGATGCGCGAGCACGCCCTACGGGAAGGGATGACTTGGAAGGAGTTCTGCGACTACGTCAACAACCCGCGGTTCTATCGAATCGAAGACGCCCCCGGTAACTCCCGCCACCTGTTCGAAGCCCCGCGATAGGAAGGACCACGGCCGATGTGGAAGAAGAAGCAACCCGCCGTCTCCCGCGACCGTGAAGGCCGCACCGAACTGCACTACGCAGCCGCCGATATCGAAGGCAACAAACACGCCCGCGTCGCCGAATTGCTGGCCTCCGGCCTGGACCCGAACGACCGCGACAACGACGCAGTCACACCTCTGCATGGCGCCGCACAGTACGACGGCCTCGACACCGTACGCGTACTGCTGGACGCTGGCGCCGAGGTCAACGCTCAAGACAATCAAGGTGATACGCCGCTGTTCTACGCGTTGCGCAGCCCGTGGAGCACCGTGGCGGTCGTGCAGCTGCTGCGTGACCGCGGCGCCGACCCGCTGCTGGCCAACGCCCGCAGCAACACACCCCTGTCCTACATCCGCATGATCACCAACAAACCCGACATCCGCGCCGTCTTCACCGACCTGCTCGACGACGAACCGTCATGACCGACATCGCGGAGTGGGAACGCCAACTCGAAGCCAACCTCACCGAAATCCGCCGAAACACAGCGCAGTTCGGGAAAGCTGTGGCGGCCGTACGGGGAAGAGCGGAGATGCCCGGACTCGCTATAGAGGTCGACTCTCAAGGCACCATCACCGACCTACGCATCACGCCGGGCGCGATGCGCTGGACCAATACCCAACTGGCCAAAGCGATCACCGACACCCACCGCCGCGCCCGAGACGACGCCACAGCGAAGACCGACCGGCTCCTGCAGACAGCCGATCCACGCATCCGCCGCGCAGCCGAACAACTACGCGGCGAACCCGCCCCCACCCCCAGCCCAGCCGATTCTCGGCCGATGTCCGAAGAAGAGATCCAAGCCGCCGACGATGCGTACTTCGAACGACACAACCGCGAAGGCTGGAATGCAAGATAGGGTCTCGCCTCGCCTCCACTGCTGGCAGTGGATCCGAGCCAGTTCGCCGTCACCTGCGCATCGAGCTCGGGCCTTGACACGGTCGCGCGATGTTCGGCCTGTCAGGGGCGCTGCCATGTGGCCGGGTCGGCGGCAACCTGCGCTCCGGTCGCCAAATCTTTGACCTCGTGGCGGCCTTCGTTGTCGAATGGCGGCAGCCACACGAATGGGATCACCTTGCGGGAGGCGTACCGGAGTTGTTTTGCGAGCTTGTCGGCCTGGTGATACACCTCGGTATTGAATCCGCGCTGGCGCAGCTGGGCGGCGGTGGCCAGCGCGTCGACGTAGCGTTCGTCGGAGGGGACGACGACCAAGACATCGGTGGGGCATTTGCGGGTGGTGTCGAGCATGCCCTCGCTGACCAGCTTGGAGAAG
>NZ_JBYISM010000074.1:0-1461 GCF_057708605.1 Nocardia sp. bgisy118
CCACCAGTACGGTCACGAATTCTGGCGGATGCGCGAGCACGCCCTACGGGAAGGGATGACCTGGAAGGAGTTCTGCGACTACGTCAACAACCCGAGATTCTATCGAATCGAAGACGCCCCCGGTAACTCCCGCCACCTGTTCGAAGCCCCGCGATAGGAAGGACCACGGCCGATGTGGAAGAAGAAGCAACCCGCCGTCTCCCGCGACCGCGAAGGCCGCACCGAACTGCACTACGCAGCCGCCGATATCGAAGGCAACAAACACGCCCGCGTCGCCGAATTGCTGGCCTCCGGCCTGGACCCCAACGACCGCGACAACGACGCAGTCACACCCCTGCACGGCGCGGCCCAATACGACGGCCTCGACACCGTACGCGTACTGCTGGACGCTGGCGCCGAGGTCAACGCTCAAGACAATCAAGGTGATACGCCCCTGTTCTACGCGTTGCGCAGCCCGTGGAGCACCGTGGCGGTCGTGCAGCTGCTGCGTGACCGCGGCGCAGACCCACTGCTCGCCAACGCCCGCGGCAACACACCCCTGTCCTACATCCGCATGATCACCAACAAACCCGACATCCGCGCCGTCTTCACCGACCTGCTCGACGACGAACCGTCATGACGGACATCGTCGAGTGGGAGCGCCAACTCGAAGCCAACCTCACCGAAATACGCCGGAACACAGCCCAACTCGGGAAAGCTGTGGCGGCCGTACGGGGAAGATCGCAGATACCCGGACTCGCTGTAGAGGTCGACGCTCACGGCACCATCACCGACCTACGAATCACGCCGGGCGCGATGCGCTGGACCAACACCCAACTGGCCAAAGCGATCACCGACACCCACCGCCGCGCCCGAGCCGACGCCACAGCCAAGACCGACCGGCTCCTGCAGACAGCCGACCCACGCATCCGCCACGCAGCCGAACAACTACGCAGCGAACCCACGCCCACACCCAGCCCAGCCGATCCTCGGCCGATGTCCGAAAAAGAGATCCAAGCCGCCGACGATGCCTACTTCGAACAACGCAACCGCGAAGGATGGAATGCAAGATAGGATCTCGCCTCCCATGCTGGCAGTGGAGGCAAGCCAGTTCGTCGTCACGGCGGCATCGACCTCGGGCCTGACACGGTCGCGCGATGCACGGCCTGTCAGGGGCGCTGCCAAGTGGCCGGGTCGGCGGCAACCTGCGCGCCGTTCTCCAAGTCCTTGACCTCGTGGCGGCCTTCGTTGTCGACGGGCGGCAGCCACACGAATGGGATCGCCTTGCGGGACGCGTAGCGGAGTTGTTTGGCGAGCTTGTCGGCCTGGTGATACACCTCGGTTTTGAATCCGCGCTGGCGCAGCTGGGCGGCGGTGGCCAGCGCGTCGACGTAGCGTTCGTCGGAGGGGACGACGACCAAGACGTCGGTGGGGCATTTGCGGGTGTTGTCGAGCATGCCCTCGCTGACCAGCTTGGAGAAA
>NZ_JBYISM010000075.1:0-1422 GCF_057708605.1 Nocardia sp. bgisy118
CTCCATAAGGTTGTAGGTGTTCAGGACCGGATGTCCTGGATGCCCAGGACGCGGGGTGTGGCTGATCACTGCTTGCCGTTGGGTGGCTTCGAAGGAGTGGCCGCCCCGTCGTTCTGGACGCCCTCGGCCGCTGATTGAAATCTGTGCGCGACGTCGCTGTTTATGGAGCTGCAGGCAGGGTCGTCCATGGGATTTCGGTGTGAGAGCGGGAGGTCGGGCCCGATGAAGGTCCGCGAAAAGGTTTGGGTCGGAATCGATGTCGGCAAAGCTGCCCACCACGCATGTGTGGTGGATCCGACGGGCAAGGTCGTGTTCTCCCAGAACGTGGTCAACGGCCAGGCTGCGATCGAGGCATTGCTCACCCGGGTCCGGGCCAAGGCCGTCGAGGTGGTCTGGGCGGTGGACATGACCTCCGGTGCGGCGGGACTGCTGCTGACTTTGCTGGCGACCACCGGAAATCCGGTCGTCTATGTGCCCGGCCGGTTGGTCAACCGCATGGCCGGGGCGTTCGCCGGGGAAGGAAAGACCGACGTCAAGGACGCCCGCACGATCGCCGAAACCGCCCGCCTGCGTGGCGATTTGACACCGATCACCAGCCCGGATCAGATCGTGACCGACCTGAAGGTGCTCATCGCGCACCGTGAGAACCTCATGACCGACTGGGTGCGTGGCATCAACCAACTGCGCGAGATGCTGGCCTCGATCTTCCCCGCGCTGGAACGGGCCTTCGACTACTCCACCCGCTCGGCGTTGATCCTGCTCACCGGCTTCCAGAGCCCCGCCGGTCTGCGGGCCGCCGGTCGTGACAGCGTGCGCACCTACCTGCTCGAGCACGGCGCCTGGGCCAGGGGTGTTGCTGCCATGACCGATAAGGCCCTCGCCGCTGCCGCCGAGCAGACCATCGCCCTGCCCGGCGAGGCGGTCACCGCGCCCCTGATCGCCCGGCTGGCACGACAATTGCTCGAACTCGACCGCGAGATCAAAGACCTCGACAAACATCTCACCGAGCGATTCGGAGACCACCCCCACGCCACGGCCATCACCAGCGTGGACGGGTTCGGCCCGATCCTGGGCGCGCAGCTGCTCGCCGACGCCGGCGGTGACCTGCGCACCACATTCGGCAGCGCGGGGCGGCTGGCCGCCTACGCCGGGCTGGCCCCGGTGCCCCGCGATTCGGGCAAGGTCAAGGGAAACCTGCACCGCCCCAAGCGGTATCACCGCGGCATGCGCAAGGTGTTCTACATGGCCGCGCTGTCGAGCATCCGCCGCGCCGATGGCCCCTCCCGCGCCTTCTACCAGAAGAAACGAGCCGAAGGAAAGGTCCACACTCAGGCACTCATCGCACTGGCCCGCCGCCTCATCGACGTCATCTGGGCGCTCGTACGTGACAACCGCACCTTCGCCATCGAGGCACCCGCCCCG
>NZ_JBYISM010000076.1:0-1274 GCF_057708605.1 Nocardia sp. bgisy118
AGCGTCGGATACCGCTGTTCCAGCGCCTCGATCGTGTGCTGGTCCAGGCGCACCAGATCCAGATCCGACGGGGTGAACCCGCCCGCACCCGGCTGCCCCGCACACTCGGCCAGCACGGTCACCGCCTGCCGCCACCGCCGCGCCAGATCGGTCACCTCGCCGGCGCAGAGCACCCCGGTCGGGAACGAGAACACCGCCCGCAACACCGAACCGGCGGCGGTGGTGGTCACCGCGGCATCGACGGCGAGCACCACCGCCGCCGGCAGGTCCCGATCACCACCACCCAGATCGCCGGTCTCCTCGACCGGAACCCACCCCACCTCCACACCGTCGGCGAGCGCGCCGGTGGTGGTGAACCGGCCCAGATAGTTGAACCCGATCTGCGGTTGCGGGAACGACGCCAGTACCTCACCGGTCTCGTCATTGAGATACCGCAACAACCCGTACCCGATCCCGCGGTCCGCGGTCGTGCGCAGTTGTTCCTTCACGGTCTTGACCGCCGCCCCCGCCGCCGCACCACCGGCCAGGACCTCGTCGAGGTCCACCCCGGCCAAATCCAGACGCACCGGGAACATGGTGGTGAACCAGCCCACCGTCCGCGACAGGTCCGCCCCCGCCACCACCTGCTCCTCCCGGCCGTGTCCCTCCAACCCGATCAAGGCCTGCGCGGTGTCGATGCCCCGATCACGCCGCCAGCTACTCAACGCCACCGCCAGGGCGGTCAGCAAAGCATCGTTCACCCCGCCGTGAAACACCTCCGGCAACGTGGTGAGCACGGTGTCGGTGACCGCGGCCGGCAACGCCACGCCGACCGTGTCCACCGTGGCCCCCACATCCACCGCCGGATCCAACGCACGCGACCCCAACACCGGATCCGACCCGGTCAGCATCTCCCGCCACAGGCCGAGTTCCCCGACCCGGGCCTCGGCGTGAGCGGCGGCAACCAGCCCGTGCGCCCACCGTCGCATCGACGTTCCCACCGGCGCCAGCTCCGCTTGCGCGCCCGCCGCGAGCCGGGCCCACGCCACCGCCAGATCGGGCACCAGAATCCGCCACGACACCCCATCGATCACCACATGATGCGCCACCAGCAACAACCGGCCCCCCGTGGTGGTGCCGGGATCGAACCACACTCCCTGCACCATCACCCCCGACGCCGGATCGAGCCGGCCCACGGCCGCCTCCCACGCACCGGCCACCACCGCCGAGAACCCCTGCCCGCTCACCTCCTCCACCGGCACCCGCACCAGCAGCGACTCCGCGGGAACCGACCC
>NZ_JBYISM010000077.1:0-1263 GCF_057708605.1 Nocardia sp. bgisy118
GTCGGCAGGCAACACACCGGCAGAGGAACCGATCTCGACGCTACCGACAGTGCCTGCAAATCCACTCTCAAGATATTCCGCTATTGCGCGGGGAGTCGGGTAGTCGAAGACGAGGGTTGCCGGCAGTGACAATCCCGTGGCCGACTTCAAGGCGTTCCGCAGCTCGACGGCCAAAAGCGAGTCAAAGCCGAGTTCGCTGAAGGCTTGATCGCTTCCGATCGAGTCTTTCGAGCCATGGCCAAGGACCATCGCCGACTGAGTCAGGACAAGCTCCAGCAGGGAGCGGCCACGCTCCTGGTCGTCAATCATAGCCAGACGTCGATTTGCCTGAGCACTGCTCGACGTCTTCCCCGTCGGAACTCGCGCAAAGCCTCGCAGCACCGCCGGAACCCTGTCGGATCGCGCACGCAGCGCCTGCACGTCCAGTCGGATCGCAGCCAGGTATGCCTTACTGATGCCGAACGAGGCGTCGAATGTCGCCAATCCATCGCTGACCGATATCGCTGGCAGGCCGAGACGCCCAAGGCGTCGCTCATCGGCCGAATCCAGCTCTGCGCTCATGCCAATGGGTACATCCCATAGGCCGTAGGCCAGCGCGACAGCTGGCAAGCCCAGAGTACGGCGATACTCAGCCAGTCCGTCCAAAAAGACATTCGCTGCAGCGTAACTCGCCTGTCCCGCAGCCAGCACGGTGCCTGCTACCGAGGAGAACAGCACGAACGCCGACAGATCCAAGTCCTTGGTCAGCTCGTGTAGGTTCCACGCACCGTCCACCTTGGGACGCAGCACTTGGTCGACCCGGTCGGGAGTCAAAGAGCCGATCAACCCGTTGTCCGCGATCCCTGCGGCGTGCACTACCGCGATCAGCGGCCGATCGTCCGGCACCGCAGCCAACAGGGTCGCCACCGCATCCCGGTCGGCCACGTCACAGGCCACCACTTCCACCTGCGCGTCCAGACCCGTCAGCTCCTCCCGGAGTTGCGCCGCCCCCCGGGCCTCCGCGCCCCGTCGGCTCGTCAACACCAGATGCCGCACCCCGTGCCGAACCACCAGGTGCCGGGCCACCAACGCCCCCACACCACCGGTCCCCCCGGTGACCAGAACCGTCCCCTGCGAACCCAATGTCACGGTGACTCGTTCTTCAGGTGCCGGCACCCGGACAAATCTGGGAACACGGACCACGCCCGAGCGCAACGCAACCTCAGGCTCCCCGAGCATTGCTATGTACGATAGGGTTCTGTGGGATTCCTCTTTGCAGTCGGA
>NZ_JBYISM010000078.1:0-1230 GCF_057708605.1 Nocardia sp. bgisy118
GCGATTCTGGTCCGGCCCGGATCGGCGGCGGCTCGGCTGTCATAGCGTTGAGTGCAGGGCAGGGCCTGGAGTTATTCGACACCGCGGCGCTGGCAGGGCTGTCAGGGCCCGCGGTACTGGTGCCAGCACTGCTGGATATCAAATCCCTGCGGTCCTCGGATGAAACCGGTCCAGTACCGGCGGTGCTGCGCGCTCTGGTGCGGCGTCCTGCCCGCCGGATGCAGGCGACCGCGCTTGCCGGTCGGTCGGCGCTGGCCCGGCGCCTCTCCGAGACTCCCGCATCAGAGCGGCAGGCGGTGGTTTTGGACGTGGTGCGCGGCGAGATCGCCGCAGTACTGGGCCATGCCACCGCCGCTGCGGTGGATCCGGAGCGGGCGTTCACCGAAGCCGGGTTCGACTCAATGACCGCGGTCGAACTCCGCAACCGGCTGACCGGTGTGACCGGGCTCCGGTTGCCGGCCACGTTGGTGTTCGACCACCCGAATCCTGCCGCACTAGCGGCGTTCCTGACCGAGCAGATCACCGGGGCTGGGAGGGCGGCGCCGGTGTCGGTCGCGCCGGTGTCGATGTCGAACGATGAGCCGATTGCGATTGTGGGGATGGCGTGTCGGTTGCCGGGCGGTGTGCGTTCTCCGGAGGGGTTGTGGGATCTCGTCGCGTCCGGTGGTGATGGGATTTCGGAGTGGCCGGCTGACCGGGGCTGGGATATAGAGGGGCTGTATGACCCTGACCCGGATAGGTTAGGGGCCAGTTATGTGCGTGAAGGCGGATTCTTGTACGACGCTGCGGATTTCGATGCCGGATTCTTCCGGATCAGTCCGCGCGAAGCGTTGGCGATGGACCCACAGCAACGTCTGCTGCTCGAAACCGCATGGGAGACGTTCGAGAGAGCAGGTATCGACCTCGGCTCGATGAAAGGCACCGATACCGGCGTATTCGTGGGCCATATCAGCCAGGGCTATGCCGAGCTGCTGGCGAACCTTGGACAGAGCCTCGAGGGACTTCGGGTTACCGGCAGTACCGCCAGCGTGGCATCGGGTCGTTTGGCGTATTCCTTCGGGTTGGAGGGCCCGGCGGTGACGGTGGATACGGCGTGTTCGTCGTCGCTGGTGGCGTTGCATCTAGCGTGTCAGTCGTTGCGGGCCGGTGAATGCTCGCTGGCGTTGGCCGGCGGCGTCACCGTGATGGCGTCACCGTTGGTGTTCGTGGAGTTCAGCCGGCAGCGGAATC
>NZ_JBYISM010000079.1:0-1115 GCF_057708605.1 Nocardia sp. bgisy118
CCACCGGGATTGTGGTGTCGGTGGTGATGGTGTCGAGGACGTGGGTGATTCGGTGGAGCAGGGTGGTGGCGGTGGTGGTGTCGTAGAGGTCGGGAAGGTATTTCATGGTCAGGTGCAGGCGGGTGTCGGCGGAGGCGATCAACGTGACCGGGTAATGGGTGGCGTCGTGGGCGCTGGCACCGACCACCCGCATCCCGGCCAGATCGGTGTCCTCGGACAATCCGGCCCGATCCACCGGGTAGGACTCGAACACCGTCAACGTGTCGAAAACCGCCCCCGCCCCGGCCGCGGCCTGGATCTGGGTCAACCCGAGATGGTGGTAGTCGAGCAGACCGGCCTGCTCGGCCTGGACCCGTGCAAGCAACCCGCCGACGGATTCGCGGTAGTCCAGCCGCACCCGCACCGGCACGGTGTTGATGAACAACCCGATCATCGACTCGACCCCGGGGATCTGCCCCGGCCGACCCGAGACGGTGGCACCGAAGACCACATCCTCGCGCGAGGTCATGGTGGCCAGCACCAGGCCCCACGCCACCTGGATCACGGTGTTGAGCGTGACTCCCCGCCCGCGGGCCACCGCGGTCAGTGTCTGGGTCTGTTCCTCGGTCAGATCCAGCCGGCACTGGTCGGGAATCGTGGACAGCTCCCGACCCCGGTGCGCGGGGGCAAGCAGGGTCGGCTCCTCGACTCCCGCCAGAGCCCGCTGCCACACCGCGCGTGCGGCCTGCGCATCCTGGCGGCCCAGCCACGCCAGATACTCCCGGTACGGCTGCACCCGAGGCAACCCCGACCCGTCGCCTGCGGTGACATAGAGGGTCAGCAGTTCCCGCAGCAGCAACGGCAACGACCAACCGTCGAGCAGGATGTGATGATTGGTCAGCACCAACCGGTACTCACCGGGCGCGAGGGTGATCAACACCAACCGCAGCAGCGGCGCGGTGCTCATGTCGAACCGGGTGGCCCGGTCGGCGGTCAGGATCCGGTCGAGTTCGGCCCCACGCACGCTCTCCTGCACTGCGGTCAGGTCGATCTCACCCACCGGCACCTCGACACCGTCGGCGAGGACCTGCCAGAACCGCCCATCGGGAGCCGAGACGAACGCGGCCCGCAGGTTC
>NZ_JBYISM010000080.1:0-1047 GCF_057708605.1 Nocardia sp. bgisy118
CTCCGGGTCGGCCGCCGATGCCCTGGCCGAGCTCGCGGTGACCAGCCAGAGCCACGGCTTTTTCCTGCTGCTGCACCTCGCGTTGGTGGTGATGCTGCTCGTGCTGCTCATCAGCTACGTCATCCGTGTCTCGATCACGATCGTGCTGATCGTGGCGGCACCGCTGGCGTTGATGTGTCATGCACTGCCCGGCATCGACGGCGTGGCGCGGTGGTGGTGGCGTTCGTTCGCCGCCTGCCTGGCGATCCAGGTCGCGCAGTCACTGATCTTGGTGACCGTGCTGCGGGTTTTGCTCGCCCCGGGCGGATGGCATCTCTTCGGCCCGGACGCCAACGAGATCGCCGACCTCACCGTCGCTTTGGCGTTGATGTACGTGTTGATCAAGACCCCGATGTGGCTGCTGTCGGTCCTCAAGATCGGCCAAGGCCGCAGCTTCGCCGGGTCGATCGCGCGGGGCTTCCTCGCCTACAAAACCCTCGGCCTGCTCAAAGGAGCCACGTCGAGCAGCGCCCGAACCGCCGCCACGGCCGCACCTGCCCGGCGCGCCCCACGACCCGCCCGCGCCCCGCGAGCACCACGCACCGCCACCGCCGCGGCGAGCTCGGGGTCTGCTGACCCGTTCGCTCGGGTGCGCTCGACGCGAGACGGGCAGCTGATGCTGCCCTTGGATGGTGTGCGGCGAGTCGCGCGGCAACCCAGCTCGACACCGGCCGACTCGACCGGCACCCCGCCGCCCCGCCCTACCCGCACGCCGAGGGGACGGCAACTCGCGTTCGACTTCGCCCCGCCGGACCCGTACCGGGGCATCCGGGCCGGGGTCGGGGGCCAGTACCCGCTCCCGGTCCCGGTGCGCCGGGTCCGGCCCACACCCCCGGCACCGGCCCCGCCACCGGAACGCCCCGGCCCCCGGCGGCGGCCCGAACAGCTCGCCTTCGATTTCACCGAACCCACCCCGGCCGATCCCTACGCGCGCCTTCGGCCGACCCGTAGCGGCCAGTACCCGCTGCCGTTCCCGGTCGCCCGGGTCAAACCTGTTCCGCCGCCGCC
>NZ_JBYISM010000081.1:0-1041 GCF_057708605.1 Nocardia sp. bgisy118
TTCCGGGTCGGCCGCCGATGCCCTGGCCGAGCTCGCGGTGACCCCCCACCAGAGCCGGGGCTTTTTCCTGCTGCTGCACCTGGCGTTGGTGGTGATGCTGCTCGTGCTGCTCATCAGCTACGTCATCCGTGTCTCGATCACGATCGTGCTGATCGTGGCGGCACCGCTGGCGTTGATGTGTCACGCACTGCCCGGCATCGACGGCGTTGCGCGGTGGTGGTGGCGTTCGTTCGCCGCCTGCCTGGCGATCCAGGTCGCGCAGTCACTGATCTTGGTGACCGTGCTGCGGGTGTTGCTCACCCCGGGCGGATGGCACCTCTTCGGCCCGGACGCCAACGAGATCGCCGACCTCACCGTCGCTTTGGCGTTGATGTTCGTGTTGATCAAGACCCCGTTCTGGCTGCTGTCGGTCCTCAAGATCGGCCAAGGCCGCAGCTTCGTCGGGTCGATCGCGCGGGGCTTCCTCGCCTACAAAACCCTCGGCCTGCTCAAAGGGGCCACGTCGAGCAGTGCACGGACCGCCGCCACGGCGACACCGGCCCGGCGAGGTCCACAGCCCACCCGGTTACCGCGAGCACCTCGCACCGCCTCCAGCGCCGGGCCGCCGAACCCGTATGCGCGGGTACGCGCCACCCGCACCGGGCAACTCATGCTGCCCCTGCAAGGCGTGCACCGAGTCCCGCGACAACCCAACCCGGCCCCCGCCGCCTCCACCAGCATCACCCCCACCAGCACAACGCGAACACCACGCGGACGCCAGCTCGCGTTCAACTTCACCCCACCGAACCCCTACCAGGGAATCCGCCCGGGGAAAGGCGGCCAGTACCCGTTGCCGATCCCGGTACGTCGGGTCCGGCCCACGCCCCCGGCACCGGCCCCGCCACCGGAACGCCCCGGCCCCCGGCGGCGGCCCGAACAGCTCACCTTCGATTTCACCGAACCCACCCCGGCCGATCCCTACGCGCGTCTTCGGCCGACCCGTAGCGGCCAGTACCCGTTGCCGTTCCCGGTCATCCGGGTCAAACCTGTTCCGCCGCCGCT
>NZ_JBYISM010000082.1:0-893 GCF_057708605.1 Nocardia sp. bgisy118
GCGCTGCGCGAGCAGAAGGCGGTCGGGATCACCGATACCACCTTCCGTGACGCGCACCAGTCGCTGCTGGCCACCCGCGTGCGGTCCAACGGTCTGCTGCAGGTCGCCGGGCACGTCGCGCGGATGACCCCGGAGCTGCTCTCGGTCGAGTGCTGGGGTGGGGCGACCTACGACGTGGCGCTGCGCTTCCTCTACGAGGACCCGTGGGAGCGGCTGGCCGCGCTGCGCGAGGCGATCCCGAACATCTGCCTGCAGATGCTGCTGCGCGGGCGCAACACCGTCGGCTACACCCCGTACCCGGAGCAGGTGACCCGCTCGTTCGTCTCCGAGGCGACGGCCACCGGCATCGACATCTTCCGTATCTTCGACGCGCTCAACAACGTCGACCAGATGCGCCCCGCCATCGACGCGGTGCGCGAAACCGGCACCGCCATCGCCGAAGTCGCGATGAGCTACACCGGCGATCTGTCGAACCCGAACGAGAACCTCTACACCCTCGACTACTACCTCAAGCTGGCCGAGCAGATCGTGGACGCGGGCGCGCACGTGCTCGCGATCAAGGACATGGCCGGTCTGCTGCGCGCGCCCGCGGCCGCGACCCTGGTCACCGCGCTGCGCAGCAACTTCGACCTGCCGGTGCACGTGCACACCCACGACACCCCCGGCGGTCAGCTGGCCACCTACCTGGCGGCCTGGCAGGCCGGCGCCGACGCGGTGGACGGCGCGAGCTCGGCCATGGCGGGCACCACCAGTCAGCCCGCGCTCTCGGCGATCGTCGCCGCGGCGGCCAACAGCGAGTTCGACACCGGACTCGACCTGGGCAACGTCTGCGATCTGGAGCCGTACTGGGAGGCGCTGCGAAAGGTGTACGCGCCCTTCGAGTCCGGGCTGCC
>NZ_JBYISM010000083.1:0-872 GCF_057708605.1 Nocardia sp. bgisy118
GTGGATTGGTCGGTGACCGAGGTGTTGCGGGGGGCGGTAGGGGCGCCGGGGCTGGATCGGGTGGATGTGGTGCAGCCGGCGTTGTTCGCGGTGATGGTGTCGCTGGCCCAGGTGTGGCGTGCGGCCGGAGTGGTACCGGCAGCGGTGGTGGGTCATTCCCAGGGCGAGATCGCTGCGGCGGTCATCGCGGGCGGGTTGTCGCTGCAGGATGCGGCGAAGATCGTGGCACTGCGCAGCCAGGCATTGGCCGGACTCTCCGGGCAAGGCGGCATGGTGGCAGTGGCGCTACCGAGAGAGCAGGTGCAGGCGCGGTTGGCGCGGTGGGACGGCGCGTTGTCGCTGGCGGCGGTGAATGGCCCGGCCTCGGTGGTGGTTTCGGGTCGACCGGAACCGTTGGAAGAGTTCGTGGCCGCCTGTGAAGCCGAGGGCGTCAGAGCCCGCAGCATCCCAGTGGATTACGCCTCGCATTCCCCGCAGATCGAGTCGATCCGCGCCCAGTTGCTGGAGGTGTTGGCCGATGTCAGGCCGGGTTCGGGCAGCGTGCCGTTCTATTCCACGGTGACCGGGGGTGCGTTGGATACCGCGGGCTTGGATGGCGACTACTGGTATCGGAACTCGCGGCAGACCGTGGAGTTCGGTGACACGGTGGCGGCGTTGCTGGCCGAGGGGTGCCGGGTTTTCCTGGAGATGAGTCCGCATCAAGTATTGACCGGCGGGATCCAGGAAAGCATCGATGCGGCACTGGCCGTTCCCGGTGAGGCAACGGTGCTGGGTTCGCTGCGCCGCGACGAGTCCGATGTGCAACGACTGCTGCTGTCACTGGCCCAGGCGTTCACCGCCGGGGCGAGTGTGCAATGGCCGACGATATTCAC
>NZ_JBYISM010000084.1:0-867 GCF_057708605.1 Nocardia sp. bgisy118
TAAGGGATGTCCCGTAAGTCGTTGAGCGGCAACGGGTATCGTGTCGCCGGTGGTGATCTCGGCGTCTGACCCGGTGATGGTGGAGTTGTTCTCCGGGCTGCGGCCACGCACGTTCGCTCGCCTGATCACCCAGTTGCGGCGCAAGGGCGCTGATCGGCCGTTGCGGGGCCGGCCTTGGGGGTTGTGTTTCGAGGACCGGGTGTTGCTGGTGGCCACCTACTGGCGGACCAACCTCACGATGCGTCAGCTCGCGGCGGTGTTCGGGGTCTCGAAGTCGGCCGCGGCCCGGGTGATCGATGACGTTGGACCGGCGTTGGCGCTACGGCCCCGGGCCCGGTTCCCGCGTGGTGCGGTGTTGATCGTGGACGGCACCCTGGTCCCGACCCGTGATCACAAGGTCGCCGCCCAGAGTAAGAACTACCGGTACTCGACCAACCATCAGGTCGTGATCGACGCCGACACCGAGCTGGTCGTCGCGCTCGGGCGGCCGTTGCCGGGCAACCGCAACGACTGCCGAGCCTGGACCGAGTCCGGTGCGGCCGATGCCTGCCGCAACGCAGTGGTGATTGCGGATGGCGGCTACCAGGGCACCGGCTTGATCATCCCGCACCGCCGGTCACCTGGTGTCGAGTTGCCGGAATGGAAGCAGGCACACAACAAGTCCCACCGCAAGGTCCGCGCTCGCGTCGAACATGCTTTCGCCCGGATGAAGACCTGGAAGATCTTGCGCGACTGCCGTTTGCGCGGTGATGGGGTGGGTGTCGCGATGGCTGGGGTGGCGACTCTGGCCAACCTCGCCCACGCCTGCTGATTCCTGGCCGGTGGACCGTCACTGTCACCGAGTCAGACTTACGGGACATCTCTTAG
>NZ_JBYISM010000085.1:0-854 GCF_057708605.1 Nocardia sp. bgisy118
AGACCACATCACCGAACTCGTCGAGACCGGCAGGATCGACCGTCGCCAACGCCGCCGTGGTAACGAAACCATGCGTGACATGCTCGGCGGCGAGAAGCTCTGCCAGTTCCTTGCCGCCGTACACGGTCGGCGGCGCGATCACCATCGTTGCCGCCGGTCCGAACGCCTGCAGATACTCGAACACCGACCCGTCGAAACTCGGAGTCGCGAAATGTAAGGTCCGCGACGACGAGGTAGCTCCCAGCCGAGCGCTCTGTTCGGCCGCGAAGTTGTCCAATCCACGGTGAGTGACCACCACCCCCTTCGGGACCCCGGTGGAGCCGGAGGTATAGACGAGGTAGGCCGTGTGGTCCAGGGACAGACGCGCGGTCCGATCCGCATCGGTGATCGGGGTGGCCGAGTGTGCCGCGCAGGCCCGTTGCAGCTCGGGATCGTCGAGTACCAGCCACTCGACCGTTCCCGGAAGTTTGTCCCGCTGCCCAGACACCGTCAACCCGAGGAGGACCCCGGAATCGGTGAGCATGTGCGAGATCCGCTCGGCCGGATACGTCGGATCCACCGGCACGAACGCGGCCCCGGTCGAGGTGACCGCCCACACCGCCAGCACCGACTCCACCGACCGCGACATCCCCACCGCGACATACGTTTCCGGACCGGCACCCCGGTCGATCAACAATCGCGCCAGCCGGGTCGATCGTTCCTCGAGTTCCCGATACGACACCCGGACGTCACCACAGGCCACGGCGACCGCATCGGGATCGATCGCCGCCGCAGCGCTGAAGATCTCCGGCAACGTCCGTACCGACCCACCCGGCAGCCCCCGCACCGGCGTCAGCGCCGCACGCTCTGTCTCC
>NZ_JBYISM010000086.1:0-763 GCF_057708605.1 Nocardia sp. bgisy118
CCCGGGCCTGCCGCATCCCGTCGGTGCTGGTCAGCAACCATCCGGTTGTAGACCACGTTAGACAGGCGACGCTTGAGCGCCCGTGTCGCTTCCATCGAGGTTTTCCCGGCGGCGCGTTTGCTGTCGTAGTAGACCCGGCCGGCAGTCTGGTGGCGCAGTTGGACGATCGCCATGATGTGTAGGACACGGTTGATCTTCCGGTTCCCGGCGCGGGATAGCCTATGCCGCTGCTGCTGGCCGGAGGACGCATCCAGCGGGGCGGTGCCGTTCCAGGACGCGAACCGGTCCCGCGAAGCGAAGCGGTGGACGTCCTCAGTATCTGCCAGCAGCCGGGCAGCGCCGGATGGGCCGATGCCGGGCAAGTCCATCAACGTGGAACCACGGTTCAGGACCAGCTGCTTCAGCTCCTTGTCCGCCGCTTTGGTTCTCCGGTCGACAACCTCGAGATCGTCGATCAGTTCCAGCACCAGACGCAGACGGACCCGGGCCGCGGGATCGGCCGGTGTGACGGTGTCGGCCAGCACGCGGGCCTGCATGGCGGACAGGAACCTGTTGGTGCCGCCCGGCACCAACTCCGTGAGCAGCCGGTGGATCCGGTTCAACAGCTCGGTGCGGGCCCGGCCGAGTTCGTCTCGCCGATCGACCAGCAGCCCCAACGCCACCAGTTCCGGATCTGCTTGCACCCGGCGCAGATTCGGCGACCGCAGCGCAGCGAGCGCGACCGAATGGGCATCGACCGGGTCGGTCTTGCGACCGTTGCCGG
>NZ_JBYISM010000087.1:0-730 GCF_057708605.1 Nocardia sp. bgisy118
ATCCGAGTCGTACAGCGCTTCTACATCCCAGCCCCGGTCGGTTGGCCACTCCGAAATCCCATCACCACCGGACGCGACGAGATCCCACAGTCCTTCCGGAGACCGCACACCCCCCGGCAACCGGCACGCCATCCCCACAATCGCAATCGGCTCATCCATCGCCACCGCCACCGCCACTGGCACCGGTGCCGCACTTCCAGCCCCGGCATTCTCGGCGACCTGCGTGGTCAAATAGGCCGCCAGTGCAGTGGGGTTCGGATAGTCGAACACCAACGTGGCCGGCAAACGGAGCCCGGTCACAGCCCCCAACCGGTTGCGGAGTTCGACCGCGGTCAGCGAGTCGAACCCGGCCTCGGTGAACGCCCGCTCCGGATCCACCGCAGCGGCCGTGGCATGGCCCAGCACCGCGGCGATCTCACCGCGCACCACCTCCAAAACCACAGCCTGCTGCTCCAGTGCGGGTATCCCCGACAGTCGCCGGTTCAACACCGACCCACCGGCAGACGCAACGGCTTGCATCCGGGGGGCTGGACGCCGCACCAGGGCGCGCAACAGCGCCGGAACCGGGCCGGCTCCGGCCGAAGACCGCAGGGCTTTGGCATCTAGTAGTGCCGGCACCCTCACTGCCGGTCCCGACGACCCCGCCAGGACCGCGATGTCGAACAACTCCAGCCCCTGCTGCGCACTCAACGCTGTGACGCCTGCGCGGTTCATGCGGGCACGATCAGCG
>NZ_JBYISM010000088.1:0-668 GCF_057708605.1 Nocardia sp. bgisy118
ACCTCCCCGACCCCGCCGCCGGGAAGTTCCTCGAGCACCGGCGCGCCCACCCCGGCCGAGACAGCGACCTGCGCCAACCCCGCAACGGTCTTGTGTTCGAACACCTCCCGCGGCGAGATCACCACCCCCGCCGCCTTCGCCCGCGCCACCAACTGAATCGACATGATGCTGTCCCCACCGAGGGCGAAGAACGAATCATCCACCCCCACCGACTCCACCCCCAGCACCTCGGCGAACACCCCCGCCAACACCACCTCCACCGGCCCCGACGGCGCCCGATACACCCCACCGGTGACCTCCGGCACCGGCAACGCGGCACGATCCAACTTCCCCACCGGCGTCAACGGCAACACCTCGACCACCACCACCGCCGGCACCATATACGCAGGCAACCGCGCCGCCACCGCCGCACGCACCGCCTCGACATCGACGTTCTGCCCATCCACCGGCACCACATAACCGACCAGCCGGTCCCCACGACCGTCGTCGCGGACCACCACGACCGCCTGCGCGATGCCCGCACACCGCGCCAACACCGACTCGATCTCCCCCAGCTCGATCCGGAACCCGCGGAGCTTGACCTGGAAATCGCTGCGCCCCACATACTCCAGCGTGTAATCGCCACGCCACCGCACCACATCCCCGGTCCGGTACATCCGCTCCCCCGG
>NZ_JBYISM010000089.1:0-659 GCF_057708605.1 Nocardia sp. bgisy118
GGTCTGCAGCGTCTCGCGCGTCATCAACAGCATCCCGGCCGCCATCACGACCAGGACGTAGAGGGCGGTGACGAGCTGCCACGACTGGTTCCACAGCACACCGATCTCCGGTATCTGCCCTGGGTCGGGAGTGGTGAGCAGGGTTTCCGACAGCAGCTCGAGCAGCGGGTTGAGCGCGGACTCGACGATCCGCTGGAAGAACCCGTCGATCGCGTTCTCCACGCACCCGTTGATGTTGGTGACCCCACACTCGGCCGACCCCGACCCCGACCCCGGCGTCGTGCCGGGCGTCGTCGGTGTGGGCGAGGCCGGGCTCGGGGTGATCGTGGAGGGCGGGGTCACCCACCGGCTCGGCGGAGTCGTCGTGGCCGGTGGTGTGGTTGTCGGGGCGGGTGTGGCCGGTGTCGGGGTCACCGGCACGGTCGGTGTCGGTGTCGGTGTCGGGGGCTGGGCGGAGGCACCGGTAGCGCCGGTGACGGCGATCAGGATCGCGGCGAGTACCGCCGCTGCGGCGGCGGCAGCGGTGCGCGCGGTTCGTGAGTGCCTGACGGGGACGGGTGCGGGTGGGGCCTGTGCCGAGGTGTTCACGGTCAGGCTCCGATGATGGACTTGAGAACGGTGACGATGACCGGTGCCAGCATCGCCAGCGCGTAGCCGAT
>NZ_JBYISM010000090.1:0-658 GCF_057708605.1 Nocardia sp. bgisy118
ATTCACGGTCGTCTTCGGCGCGGCTGCTTGGACCGGCCGCGTCGTGGTCACCCGCAGATACGGTCGCGTGCGCGAGAGCAACCGCAGATCGTCGAGCGTCAGCGGATTCACCAGGCCCGCTGATTGGGCGGTGAGCAGACTGACCTGCGAGGTGATCAGCGGGGTCAGCTCCTGGACCGACCGCACGAACGCGCCCGTGGCCGCGATCACCGGTAGGCCGGTGGCCTGGGCGGTGACGACCAGGCCGCGGCATGCGTTCGCGATCCGGCCGCCGACCACCGCCGCGCGCGCGGCCAGAGCGCCGTTGCCACCCAGTACCGATAGACCGCCGGTGCCGGTGCCCAACACCCATGAGACGCCTTCGACGGCGACGAACAGTGCCGCGAACTCACCGAGTTCGTGCAGGATGGTGCTGCGGGTGTCCTCGACAGCTTGGGCGTAGCCAGCCAACCCGTGCGCCAGCGTCATGAACTGCGCCGACAGGGTTTTGGCCTGGTTCTCCAGCAGGGTGATCTGGTCGAGGATCTGCTGGGCTTCCGGGGTCTGCTGACCACTGACCGCATCGCGGGCGGGTTGGAAGTTCAGATGCGTGTTCAGCTGCTCGGCGCACCAACTCCACCCGGTCGCGGCGTCACGCAAGGTGTCGACCTTGGCGTTG
>NZ_JBYISM010000091.1:0-658 GCF_057708605.1 Nocardia sp. bgisy118
GAATGCGAAGGTCGACACCTTGCGTGACGCCGCGACAGGGTGGAGTTGGTGCGCTGAACAGCTGAACACGCATCTGAACTTCCAACCCGCCCGCGATGCCGTCAGCGGTCAGCAGACCCCGGAAGCTCAGCAGATCCTCGACCAGATCACCCTGCTGGAGAACCAGGCCAAAACCCTGTCGGCGCAGTTCATGACGCTGGCGCACGGGTTGGCTGGCTACGCCCAAGCTGTCGAGGACACCCGCAGCACAATCCTGCACGAACTCGGTGAGTTCGCGGCGCTGTTCGTCGCCGTCGAAGGCGTGTCGTGGGTGTTGGCCACCGGCACGGGCGGGTTGTCGGTACTGGGCGGCAACGGTGCTCTGGCCGCGCGTGCGGCGGTGGTCGGCGGCCGGATCGCGAACGCATGCCGCGGCCTGGTCGTCACCGCGCAGGCGACCGGACTACCGGTGATCGCGGCCACCGGCGCGTTCGTGCGGTCGGTCCAGGAGCTGACCCCGCTGATCACCTCGCAGGTCAGTCTGCTCACCGCGCAATCAGCGGGCCTGGTGAATCCGCTGACGCTCGACGATCTGCGGTTGCTCTCGCGCACGCGACCGTATCTGCGGGTGACCACGACACGGCCGGTCCAAGCAGCCGCGCCGAAGACCACCGTCAAC
>NZ_JBYISM010000092.1:0-656 GCF_057708605.1 Nocardia sp. bgisy118
CTCGGCTACGCGCTGGCGATGCTGGCACCGGTCATCGTCACCGTTCTCAAATCCATCATCGGAGCCTGACCGTGAACACCTCGGCACAGGCCCCACCCGCACCCGTCCCCGTCCAGCACTCACGAACCGCGCGCACCGCTGCCGCCGCCGCAGCGGCGGTACTCGCCGCGGTCCTGATCGCCGTCACCGGCGCTACCGGTGCCTCCGCCCAGCCCCCGACACCGACACCGACCGTGCCGGTGACCCCGACACCGGCCACACCCGCCCCGACAACCACACCACCGACCACGACGACTCCGCCGAGCCGGTGGGTGACCCCGCCCTCCACCACCACCCCGACCCCGGCCTCGCCCACCCCGACCACACCCGGCACGACGAACCCGACGCCGGGGTCGGGGTCGGCCGAGTGTGGGGTCACCAACATCAACGGGTGCGTGGAGAACGCGATCGACGGGTTCTTCCAGCGGATCGTGGAAGCCGCGCTCAACCCGCTGCTCGAGCTGCTGTCGGAAACCCTGCTCACCACTCCCGAACCAGGGCAGATACCGGAGATCGGGGTGCTGTGGAACCAGTCGTGGCAGATCGTCACCGCCCTCTACGTCCTGGTGGTGATGGCGGCCGGGGTGCTGTTGATGACGCGCGAGACGCTGCAGACG
>NZ_JBYISM010000093.1:0-653 GCF_057708605.1 Nocardia sp. bgisy118
TGTGAACAGCGTGTTCATGTCGTTCCAGGAGTACTGCCACGCCGTTTGGATCGACGCCGCCGCAGTACGCAACTCCGCCGGTGTCACGACGAGGGCCGTCATCAGGGCCACATCTTCTGGTTCAGCTCGATCGCGCTCGAATAGTTGGTGTGCGCGATCCGCGCCACTTCCCGCAGTTCGTTGAGGTTCTCGCGCATCTCATCCACCCCGGCGCTCCACTTGTCATGAGCAGCGCGCTGCGCGGTCGCGGCTTCGCTCGACCAGCTCAAATGCAGATCAGCGATCTGCCTGTCGATCTCGGCCAGCCAGTCGGCAACCGTCTTGCCGAACTTGTCCATCGTGTCGATCGCGGCATCGAGCTGCTCGAGATCGACCCGGAATCGGTCATCAGCCGTCACGGCAGATCCAGTCCCCGCAGGCCGCCGATCGCAGAGCTGGTGGCCTCGTCCTGCATCTCGTAGGTGATCGCGGCCTCGGCCAGACTCGCAGCGGACTCCTCCAGCGCCGCGACGATCGTGTCGGCGCCCTGCTTCCACTCCACCCACGACTCGTCATATGCGCTGGCCGCCTTGCCCTGCCAACCGTCCGCCAGGAGCTCCTTACCAATTGTCGAGTCCAACCGACCCAGCTCGTCCCGGATGACGCGAGCTTTG
>NZ_JBYISM010000094.1:0-653 GCF_057708605.1 Nocardia sp. bgisy118
CGTGAACAGCGTGTTCATGTCGTTCCAGGAGTACTGCCACGCCGTTTTGATCGACCCCGCCGCAGTACGCAACTCCGCCGGTGTCACGACGAGGGCCGTCATTAGGGCCACATCTTCTGGTTCAGCTCGATCGCGCTCGAATAGTTGGTGTGCGCGATCCGCGCCACTTCCCTTAGTTCGTTGAGGTTCTCGCGCATCTCATCCACCCCGGCGCTCCACTTGTCATGAGCAGCGCGCTGCGCGGTCGCGGCTTCGCTCGACCAGCTCAAATGCAGATCAGCGATCTGCCGGTCGATCTCGGCCAGCCAGTCGGCAACCGTCTTGCCGAACTTGTCCATCGTGTCGATCTCGGCATCGAGCTGCTCGAGATCGACCCGGAATCGGTCATCAGCCGTCACGGCAGATCCAGCCCCTGCAGGCCGCCGAGCGCAGAGCTGGTGGCCTCGTCCTGCATCTCGTAGGCGATCGCGGCCTCGGCCAGATTCGCAGCGGACTCCTCCAGGGCCGCGACGATCGTGTCGGCGCCCTGCTTCCACTCCACCCACGACTCGTCATATGCGCTGGCTGCCTTGCCCTGCCAACCGTCGGCGAGGAGCTCTTTGCCGATCGTCGAGTCCAATCGGCCCAGCTCGTCCTGGATGGCGCGCGCCTTA
>NZ_JBYISM010000095.1:0-602 GCF_057708605.1 Nocardia sp. bgisy118
GCGACCGCCAGGGTGACCACGCCCGCGAACGGCGCGGCGATGTGGCCGGGGTTGGTCTTGTCGGCCTTCTCCGCGACCGGGACCTCGCTGGCGATGGACCTGTCACGCACAGCGACCGGCCGCAGCTGGCCGTTGAGAATGCACATCACCGTGCGCATTCCGCGCTCGTCGGGCTCGGAGATGGCCTCGAGCCCGATCAGCAGGGTGACGCCCTTCTCCAGCTGCACCCGGTGTTCCTCGCCGCGGCGCAGGCCGTAGAAGAACTGGTTGGCGCTGAGCCCCGAAGTGTCGCCGTACTTCTCGCGGTGGGTGAGGAACTCCGTTGTCGGGCCGGGGAACAGCAGGCGGTTCAGCGTCGCGCGCCGCTGCGGCGAATCGCCTTCGAGCCCGGCCTGATCCGCCGCCGAGAGCGGCGTCTCGGGCTTGGCCGCGCCGCGTCCGGCGAGGGCCTTGCTGCGGAACGGTTCGGGCCAGCCGCCCGCCGGGGTGCCGAGTTCGCCGCGCAGGAAGCCGATCACCGAGTCGGGGATGTCGTAGCGGCCGGGATCGGCGGCGAAGTCGGTGATGTCGACGCCGGTGCCGACCAGCGCGAGCGCGAGGTC
>NZ_JBYISM010000096.1:0-531 GCF_057708605.1 Nocardia sp. bgisy118
TGTCCCCGGCAATGACACAGCCGTCGTTCGACCTGACCGTATGGCCCCCACACGGCGCCACCGAGGTGAACATCGACGGCTTGTATGAGCAGTTGGCCGAGACAGGCTTCGACTACGGGCCGGCGTTCCAAGGCTTGCAGGCCGTGTGGCGGCGTGGCGGCGAGGTATTCGCCGAGGTCGTCCTGCCGCAACCAGCTGCCGAACAAGCCGGCCTGTTCGGGATACACCCGGCCCTGCTCGACGCAGCCCTACACCCAGCCCTGATCGAGTCCACACAGTCCGACAGCGACGGTGACGGTGGTTTGCGGTTGCCGTTCTCCTGGTCTGGGGTGTCGTTGTTCGCTGCCGGGGCCGGGGTGTTGCGGGTCCGGCTGACGGCGGCAGCCGATGGGGGGCTCTCGCTGGTGGTAGCCGATGGGGCCGGTATGGCAGTGGCGATGGTGGAATCGCTGGTGGCCCGCCCGGTCACCGCCGAACAACTGAACACCGCCATCAGTACCGCCGGTGCCTTTCATGACCGCCTGTTCCAAG
>NZ_JBYISM010000097.1:0-527 GCF_057708605.1 Nocardia sp. bgisy118
CGCTGATCGTGCCCGCATGAACCGCGCAGGCGTCACAGCGTTGAGTGCGCAGCAGGGGCTGGAGCTGTTCGACACCGCGATCCTGGCGGGGCTGTCCGCACCGGCGAACTTGATGCCGGCGCGCCTGGATGTCAAAGCCCTGCGGTCCTCGGCCGCGATCGGTCCGGTCCCGGCGCTGCTGCGCGGACTGATACGACGCCCAGCCCGCCGACCGCTGGCCTCCGCCTCCGGGAATAGGTCGATGTTGTCCCGGCGGCTGTCCGGAGTGTCTGCGACAGAACGGCAGGCGGTGGTCTTGGACGTGGTCCGCGGCGAAATCGCCGCAGTACTGGGCCATGCCACCGCCACTGCGGTGGACCCGGAGCGGGCGTTCACCGAAGCCGGATTCGACTCACTGACCGCGGTCGAACTCCGCAACCGACTGACCGGTGTGACCGGGCTCCGGTTGCCGGCCACCTTGGTGTTCGACCACCCGAACCCCACTGCGCTGGCCGCCTACTTGACCACGCAGGTCGCCGAGAATGCTG